>NZ_CP108393.1:650000-975000 GCF_035961655.1 Streptomyces sp. NBC_01317
CAGATGCCGGACGGCGTGCGCGGCGACGTGGTGCGGCCTCAGATCCGGCGGGGCGGGGTGGCCCGGTTTCGGGGAGCGGGCGATGGTGCCCGGGTCGGGCAGACAGATGCCGGGCAGGTCCGGTGCGGGGTCCGGGTGGATGAGGTAGGTCAGGACGATCCGGCCGTCGTCGGTGGCACGCCAACTGGTGGAGTGCACGAGGTGCCCCTCGTCGTGTCCTGCCAGGAGCGCGAGGCACCGCGCGGTGTCGTCGGGACGGGCCCCGCCGCCCAGCGCCGTGATCAGCCGGCGATAGGCGAAGCCCTCGGTCGGGTCGTGCCGCAGGAGCAGGGCCTCGACGAGGACGGTCGGCGGTGCGTCGCCGTACGAGGTCGGGGCGGCGGGCGAGGGGGTGGTCGTCATGGTGTGACGGCTCCTGGATCGTCGGGCGGGCCCGGCTGCGGCCCGGCTCCCTGCCCCGACCTTATTGCACATCATGTGCAGGTGCGCGCTGAGCGGAGGCGGCCCGGCCGCCTCACTCGGGGGACGGTGCGGGCGCTTCCTCCCCGGTGGGCGCGAGCCGCCATGCGCTGTCGCCCGGTGCGTCGTGGACGTGCACCCCGCCGGCGGCGAGGGCATCGCGTAACCGGTCGGCCACCTCGTACGCGCCCCGCGAGCGCAGGTGCCCGCGCAGATCGAGCAGAGGACCCACGATGCGCTCCAGCGTGGCTAGCGGTTCGTCCATGCCGCGTTGGGAGGGCCGTGCGCACTGGCGGATCATGCCGCGCAGTACGGTACGGGCCCATTCACCGCCCTGGTCCTCTTCCGTGTCCGCGCCCCAGGCCGCGATCACCGCCTCCAGGTCGAGGATGGCCGCCACCATAGCCTCGGCGTCGCGTGCGGCGAGGGCGCTGTCGAAGCGTGCCTCCGAGGCGGAGACGGCCTCCTGGAGTGTGGCCGGACTGTCGCTTGTGGGGGAAGGACCAGATTCGTCGGCGGCGGCGGCGCCGCGCGGCGCCGGGATCGCCGTCGGCGCCCGGGTCTTGCCGCTCACCAGGTCACGCAGTTGCTCCAGGGACAGGACGGTGCCCGCCTGGAACGGGATGCTGACGCCGCGTCTGCGTACGGTCAGCAGGCCCCGCCCCCACACCCGTGCAAGCGACGTGTCGAGGTCGACGAGGACCGCGGTGTGCTCGTCGATGCCCAGGACGGCGCTGTCGTCGGGCAGTTCACGTTCGAGGGCGGCCAGCCTGGGTTCGCCGAGGTAGCAGAAGCGGGTGTCGTGTGTGCCGCCCTCGGTGTTGTCGTAGTGCGGGATCACGGCGACCCGCAGACCGAGCGCCCCCGTCAGGTCGAGCCCGTCCAGCCACACCGGCGGGTGGCCGGCCTTGTACACCTCGTACACCGGCAGCGCGGCGAACCCGACCGTGCACGCTGCGGCGGAGGCCATGACTGTCACTCCGTGGCCCCGGCGCACCCGCTCGTGCAGGATCTCCCCGACGCGCTGGGTCTGCCAGCGGCCCAGGGCGTACGACGGGCTGCCGGGGCCGGAGAACACCCAGTCGGCGCGGCGCAGTTGATCGCGTACACCGTCCACGTCCGTTTTCGTGTCGGGCGCGACCACCGTCGTCAGCCCGACACTGCGGCGGAAGTACTCGCGTGCCCGGGAGGAGATGTCGTCCCGGTTGACCTGGAAGCCGTACGGCGTCTCCAGGATCACCGCGTCCGGATCGCGGCCCAGATGGGCGGCCAGTTCCCGGTGCAGCGTCACCATGGTGGGGCTCGTCTCGCCGGACCCCATCAGTGCCAGAATTCCCCGTGCGGCGTCCATGCCGACCCCACCCCACCCGTCAGGTCCCGCGCGCCGGACCGCCCGCGGGACTCGTATCCGTACCCGTGGGACATCCGGCCCATACCGCTACAGGCCGGCGGGCTGAGGTGGCTGCTGTCACCAGGGGCCGCTCGCGGCCCGCACGGTGAGCCCGACACCGACCACCAGGACGAGGGCGGAGGTCGCCACCGGGCCCCAGCGGGCCAGTTTCCGGAGCCCCTTCCACCGGGTGGCCGCGGCAGCACGCGTGCTCCGCTCGACACGCTCGCGCAGGCGGACCAGGAGGAGTCCGGCAAGGGTGAGCGTTCCGGCCATGCCGAGCCCGTAGCAGAGGACGAGCATGACCCCGAAGGCCGTACGGCCCAGGGCGACGGCGCCGAGCAGGACGACGAGCGCCGAAGGGCTGGGGACGAGACCGCCCGCGACACCCATGCCGATGAGCCCGCCACGGGTCGCGGCAGCGGGATGGGAGTGGCCGTGGCCGTGCCCGTGGACGTCGTGAGGGGGGTGAGTGTGGGTGTGCGGCTCGGCCTGGAGGGGGGTCAGCACGGCGACGGATGACGACCGCTCACCGGATTGAGGCTCCGGATGCGGGTGATCGTGGTCATGACCGTGCGGTCCGTGCGTCTGGCTGTGCCCGTCTCTGTGCCCGTGATGGTGATGGTGGTGGTGGCCGTGCGTGGGCCTGCCCCGTACGGCGGAGCGCAGCAGCCACAGCCCGATCCCCGTCACCAGCAGCCCGCTGGCCAGCCCGAGCCACGTCAGCACCGTCTCCCCGGCGAGCGTCGTGGCCACTGGCAGCAGCAGGCCGAGCAGGAGCACCCCGGCGGTGTGGGTGAGGGTGACGGTCGCGCCGACCGTCACCGCGTCGCGAGGAGTGCCTCGCCGCCCCGCCAGGTAAGCCGCCATGATCGTTTTGCCGTGGCCTGGCATGACGGCGTGCGAGGCGCCGAGCACCACGGCGAGCAGAAGAGCCAACAGCCCTACCGGGACGGTGAGTTCACGCGTACCGACGAGTGAGTCGAAGACGCCGGACACCTTGTCCAGCGCGGCGGTGACGGGGCCGGGGACTACTCGTGCGCCGGGCAGCGCGGCGGCCCCGCCCGCCGCGTCGCCTGACCCGCCCGGTTCCGTGCGGAGGTGGGCGGACCGCTGGTCGAGGGGCGATGCAAGGGGGTCGGTCGGATACCGGAGCAGTTCGTCGGTCGCCGAGACGGCGGGCACGTCGCTGTTCTTCAGTGTGACGCCGCTGCCCCGAGCGGTGATCTCCTGCCAGCCGATCCGCCGGCTGTCGTAGCCGGTGCGTACGGTCACGTCCGCCGGGCGCCGCAGATCCGTCGGCGCGGTGAGCGCGCAGCGGAGCCGGCTCGTGCGGAGCCCGGCCTCGCCGGGGCGGTAGGTGAAGCCGCTGTCCCGGACGGTGAAGTCGATTGCCGTCCCGGCGTTCTTCACGCGCAGTCCGCCGGCGGCGGTTGCGCAGGCCGTACGCGCGTACTCCCGCGCCTCGGCGGCGTTCACGGCGCCGTTGCCGTTCCGGTCGACGCCCGGCAGCTCCTGCGCCGCGGCGATCTCGGCGCGGTCGACCACGAGAAGGGCCTCGACGCGGTCGGTGTACAGCGTGAGGCCGGTGTGGTGATTGACCGTGAAGTTGCCGAGCGGGTGCGCGGAGGCGGCGGGTGCGGTCGCACCCCCGGCGACGGCCGCGGCGCTCAGCAGAAGCCCGGCCGCGAGGGTGCGGCTCGCGGTGAGGTTCATGAGGCGCCCTCGCTTCGGCCAAGGATTCGGTCGAGGGTGGTGCGGGCACGCGGGGCGTGCAGCGGATGGAAGTGCGGGTCGACCGCGAGGGCCTGCTTGAGATCCTCGCGTGCCGCCGACGTGTCCCCGAGTTCGTCATGGATCATCGCCCGGTGGTAGTGGTAGAGCGCGCTGCGCGTCCCGAGGGACAGGGCCCTGTCCGCGTACGGCAGGGCTTCCGCGTCCCGTCCGGCGCGGTGCAACGCCCAGGCGTAGGCGTCCTGCACGGCGATGAACGGCCGCGCCTTGATGGCGTCGCGCCCCATCGTGACGGCGCTTGCGGTGTCGCCGTGATCGGCCTCGAAGAGGATCGCGTCCGTGTCCGCCGGGGCGCCTGTGGCCCGGCGGACCTGCTCCTGCGCACGCAGGACGGCGTACTGCGTACGGGCCTGCGCGTTACGTCCGAGGGACTGCTGGAGTTCGCCGAGGCCGAGCACGTACTGCGGCAGCGGGACGATCGCGACGGCCGCCGTGTAGTCCGCGACGGCCTGCCGGTCGTGGCCCAGCGCGGCGTGCGCCCGGGCACGTGCCTCCAGCAGCGGGGCGTCGTCCTTCGCGCCGCGAAGACCGGCCGACGCCTCCCGCAGGGCAGTCCTCGCATCGCCGGTCTCCTGGGCGAGCGTGGCGAGATGGAGCCGCGCGAACGCCTGGTCGGGCGGCGAGGCCGCGTCGTCCAGAGCGCGCTTCATGAGCGCCCGAGCCCTCGGGAGGTCGCCGCGCAACTCCCAGGTGTAGGAGGCGCGGGCGAGTGAGGAGGTGTCGGGGCGCAGGTCGGTCATCCGTTGTACGGCGCGGTACGACTCCTCGTACCGCCCGAGCTGGGTGTACGCGTCGGCGAGTACTCCCTGGGCGGCGGCGTTCGACGGGTTGGCGGCGGTGGCCTTGCGGGCCCAGATCAGGGCGCTGGCGAAGTCGTGCCGTGCGGCGGCGAGCGCGCCCATGCCGGTCTCGGCCTGGTAGTTGTCACGCGGCTGGACCTTCAGCGACCTGCGGAGCGCGGACTCGGCCTTGGCGTAGAGCGCGGGATCGGCGCTGGTACGGCCCTGCTGGACGTACGCCATGCCCAACTGTGCCCAGCCGACGGGGTTCTCCGGCAGTCGGCGCAGGTCCGCGCGGAGCGCGTCGATCGAACCGTGTGGTGAGCTCGCTCCCGGCCGCTCGTCCTTTGCGGTGCCGGGGTCCTGGTTCAGAGGCGAGAGTCCGATGGTTCCCGCGAGGAACAGCGCCGCGCCCAGGGCCACAGTGACCCCGGCGGCGCGCAGCATTCCGCGCCCTCGGGGACGGCCGTTCGGGTCGGCGGCGGGGTCGGCGGCCGGGTGGGTGGCCGGGTCGACGGGGCCGGTCTGCTGGGGCACGGTCCTCCTCGCGGAGCGCGTACAGGTAGGGATGTGGCACCGCGCTCTCGGCGCGCGGTGTTGCGTATGGCAGCCGGGGAGCCGGATCTCCGGCCGGGTGGACGCGGACCGGTGGTCGGCCGTCATCCATCGGCTGGTGCGTTGCGGCACCACCGCGGCGTCCGGCGTACGGGCACGATGTCGCTGGGCAGGCTGTTCAGTCGCTCATCCGACCACTCGTTCAGCCGGCGCTGGTGTTCCTGCGGCGCCACAGACGGAAACCGCCGGTGCCAAACAGAAGTGCGCCCACGCCGCCGATGGCCACGGCGTCGACGGGGTCCAGTACGGTGGGCGCCTGGTCGGCGTCGGCCGCCCGGTTCTGCCCGCCCGACTTCGTGGTGCTCGGGAGCGCCAAGTACGGCAAGGTCTCGCCCAAGCCGACGTCGTGGTGTTGGCCTTGTCGCCCGCAGCCGGCGCGGGAACGAGCTTGCCGGTCTGCGCGGCGCCCTCGACGGCCTGAAGAGAGATGTCGATCGCGTCATCCACCGGCCGGCGTCCGTTGGGGAAGCCGGCCAGGTCACCGGCGAGCACGCCGAGCCGCTGCGGCTTCTTGGCGGGCGCCACTATCATGCCCAGCCGCGGTTCCTCGGCCGGGAAGATCTGGCCCGGGTCGGCGTCCTTGTAGCCGGCGAGCGTGTCCTGACCGCGCTCGCTGAGTTCACCGCCGTACAGCAGGTCGAAGAGCCGCAGATCGGCGAAGTTCGCGACCAGCGTCACGGTGTCGGAACGGGCCGGGCTCGTGAACGCGTACAGGCTCGTCTTGTCGGCCCACGGGTCCCCTGAGGTCATCGGCGCCTCGCGGTGACCGGACGCGGCGCTGACGCCGGGTGCGAGGCTGAGCACGGCCGGCCCGGCGGCGAGCGCGCCGGTGCCCAGCACGACCAGGGACTGTTCGAGCGTGCGCCGTGAACACGGGCGTGCGGAGGTGGTCTTCAACGATGTTCCTCTCGTCCGTGAACCCGCCTCCCGGCATGGGGCGGGGCCGACCACAGGAAACGGAATTCAGCTGTCTGGTGTAGTCGCCCAACCCTGCTGGCAGGACGCCGCTACGCGTCGGGACGGCCTCCACGAAGCAACGGGGTCAGGGGGCTTTGACGGACGGGGAGCATCACGCACCGGTAGCCCGGCGCACAGAAGGCAGATAATCATGAGGAATGGCAAGTTATTGCATATTTCGCCCGCCCTTGTTGTCCAGGGACGCAGACGGACAGCGCGAAACCGCAGGTGGCGCCCCATTGCCGTCCGCCCGGGAACACGTCGAGAACAAAGCGCGACACGCGCCAGAGCGTTAGGCCGATCGGTGGCGCAGAGCCTCTTGACGAGGGCGCAGCTCGTACACGAAGAATCGGCGGCGGTCCCATCCGCCGGCGTTTCGGTGGCTCACGTTGGGCGAGGCGCGCCGGGAGATGTCTCCGGCGCGCCTCCATGTGTCGAGGCCCTGTGGGCGGCGTGGCGGGACGAGACGACGGCGGTCCTTCATCATGGCCGCCCCGCGTTCGACGCGGCTGGAGTTCAGGCGTCGTCCCGGCCCTTTTGAAGACGGTGGAGTTCGCCGAAAAGGGAGTCAGGGCGTTCGAGGAGGTCACGGTAAGTACCGGACTCCGCGATACGGCCCTCGCGCATGACGATAACGCGGTCGGCGACACGGGCGTTGGCAAGCCGGGGCGTGATGAAGAGGGCCGTCACCGCGTCGGCGAACACGGGGCGGACGTTGTGGCCGTCGGTGTAGGCGGCGAGGATGTTCAGCAGGGCGCCGATCACCCGCGTTCGGGGCATTTGACGGTTTCGCCGATGTCGCAGCGGGTGCCCCATATCTGTTCTTGGCCGAGGTGGCAGTGCGAGCCCCAGGTTTTGAAGCACAGGAGCGGCAGTCGCGGCGACCGGGGTATTCAGGAAACCTCCGGCGGAGCCGGGCCGAGGTGAGTCGGTCGGAGCTGACGCGGGCATATCTGGGTCCGCATGTGCGCCCATATGCGATCTTCAGTAGGCGGAACCGCAAGCTCGTTGAAGTTTCGCTAGAGGTTCACTCGCGCGCACGTCAGCCACCCGAGTAGCCACGTAGGGAGGTCACCAACGAAGCAAACGGCCCCATGCGACCAAGGCACAAGGCTGCATCGACCTCGTGCGTACCACCGTTGGCCGTCCACGCACCCGCGTCCCGTCACGCCACGATCCGTCGCCCTCCTTGTTGGAACTCGACAAAGGGGATGGACCCGAGAGCGAGTGGCCGCTCGTACCTCGATGCTGCCGTCACCGCGCCGCGTGCAGTGCCTGCTGCCCCCAGCGGCCGTCAGCACCGATCACGGCCACCCGAAACCTCGCAGGCTCTACACGCCGCTCCTACGAGGCCCTTCCCCAGCTGACGGCCAGTCAGAAAAGTCAGCATTGGGTCAGCATTGGTCTGACTAGACGTGCCTACACGCGGCGAAACCTGCGACTCCCGGCACGACCCGGTGAGCCGCTTTCGGCCGACGCCTCACCGATCGCTCCGGCTGGCCGGCTGGGCGCGTGGAGAGACCGTTGAGGCATCCCGTCCGCAACGCGGAACACCAGGTCAGCGCACTCGTCCACGCGATTTCAGCGGGACCGGGGGCAGTTCGGGAGCGGGGAGCGGGGGGCCGTCGTAGCCGTGCACCGTGCCGAAGCGGGTGCCTGACTCCCACTCCGAACGGGCCTGTTTGATATCCTCGTTGGACCGTCCGATGAAGTTCCACCACATCACGATCTCTTCTTCGAACGGCTCTCCGCCCAGGAGCATCAGGCCCGCGTCGGAGTCCGCGCGGAGGGGGAGGTGGGTGCGGCCGCTGCCCAGGTAGAGCATGGAGCCGGGGAGTACCGGTACGCCGTCCACCTCGGACGCGCCCGACATCGACAGGATCGCGTATTCGAAGTCCGGGTCCAGGGGGAGGTGGGTCTCCGTGCCCGCTGTGAGCGCCAGGTCGGCGCCCACCAGGGGGGTGTACGTCGTGCCCGGTGAGGTCGTGCCGTCCAGCGTGCCCAGGATGACCGTGGCCGTCAGGCCGGGGGCCGTGACCGTCGGGAGGTTCGCGTGGTGCTGGAAGTGCGGCTCCACGTTCCGGTGGGCGTCGGGGAGGGCCACCCAGAGCTGGGCGCCGTGCAGGAAGCGGGCGTGGGGGCGGGGGCTCTCCTCCGAGTGGGAGATCGCCCGGCCCGAGGTCATCAGGCCCAGCTCGCGCGGGCGGACGGTCTGGAGGCTGCCGAGGCTGTCGCGGTGCAGCACCTCGCCCTCGTGCAGCCAGCTGACCGTCTGGAGCCCGATGTGCGGGTGGGGCGGCACCTGCATCCCGGACTCGTCGGCGATGTCGTCGGGGCCGTAGTGGTCGACGAACGCCCACGCGCCGACCATGCGGCGGCCCAGGTTGGGCAGCAGTCTGCGGACCTCCGTGGACTCCCCCAGCTGGACCCGGCGCGGGCTCAGCAGCTCACGTACCGGCTCGGCCACGACAAACCCGCGACCGCCGCAAACAGTGACGGCGGCCTGACGATCAAGATTGCTCATGCCGCCCAACCTAATCCCGCCGGCGGGCCGACACGCCCGCCCCGGTGAAAGTAGTGGTGGAATGTTCAACCATGTTGGGCTGTTACGGATGTCATGAACGAGAACAGCTACTACGAGTACGGAACGGCCGCCGAGCGCTGGGACCGCGCCCGGCTGTTCTTCGACGCCAAGGAGTACGGCACCGCCGCGCGCATCCTCGGCGCCCTCGTCGAGGAGGTCCCGGAGCAGGTCGCCCCGCGGCTGCTGCTCGCCCGCGCCTACTACCACTCCGCGCGCCTCGCCAAGGCCGAGACCGAGCTGCTCGCCGTGCTCGACCGCGATCCCGTGGAGCACTACGCCCGGCTGATGCTCGGCCGCACCCTGGAGCGCCAGGGCCGCGCCGCCGAGGCCGCCCCTCACCTGCGTCTGGCCGCCGCCCTGGCCGGGGACTTCCCCCAGAGGTAAAGGAGCCCTACGCCTTCAGGGACCTCAGGCGTCTGCCGGCTGCCGTCAGTGACCTGCCCCTGGCCGGGACCCCTGACCAGGGGCGCGTCTTCGCCTGGTCCAGGGCGTCCCGTACCGTCCAGCGCCTCGCCGTCACCTCCGGGTCCGCCAGCTGGTCCCAGCTGATCGGGGTCGCGACCGGGGCGCCTTGCCTCGCCCGTACGGAGAACGGCGCCACGGCCGTCTGCGCGTAGCCGTTGCGCTGGATGTCCAGGTACAGGCGGCCGCCGCGCGCCCCCGTCCGTACCTCCGTCGTCAGCCGGCCGGGGTCGCGGGCCGCCAGCGTCTCCGCGACCTCGCCGGCGAACGCGCGCACCTCGTCGAAGCCGCTGCGGCCGTCCAGCGGGACGATCACGTGCAGTCCCCGGGAGCCGGTCGTCAACAGGGCGCTGGGCAGGCGCAGTTCGGTGAGGAGTTCGCCGAGCTGAGTGGCCGCGCGCCGTACGGGCCCGAAGTTGTCCTCCGCCGGGTCCAGGTCGAAGACCAGCCGGTCGGGGGTGTCGGGACGGTCCGCGCGGGACTGCCAGCGGTGGAACGTCAGACACGCCTGGTCCGCCAGGAACACCAGTGTGGCGGTGTTGTCGCACACGGTGTGGGTGACCGTCCCGCCCTTCTTCGCCAGCTCAGTCCTGCGTACCCACTCCGGATAGCTGTCCGGGGTGTTCTTCTGCATGAAGCGGGGTCCGTCGAGCCCGTCCGGGTGCCGCTCCAGCATGAGCGGCCTGCCCTTCAACTCCGGCAGCATGTACGGCGCGACGGACCTGTAGTACTCCACCAGGTCCGCCTTCGTCAGGCCGGTGCCGTGACCGGTGGAGGGGAACAGCACCTTCGCCGGGCGGTGGATCGGTACGGTCCTGTTCCCCGCCCGGACGGAATCCGTCTCCGCCGCGTGCTTCACCCCGACCACGTCCACTCCTCCACCTCGGGCAGGTCCGTGCCGTGCTCGCGGATCCACGCGTGGTGCCTGGTCCGTACGTCCGCCATGGCCTGGCGTACGGCAGCGGCCCGCACCCCCAGTCCCGGGACCCGGTCGATCACGTCCATGACCAGCCGGTACCGGTCGAGGTCGTTGCGTACCACCATGTCGAAGGGGGTGGTGGTCGTGCCCTCCTCCTTGTAGCCGCGCACATGGAGGTTGGCGTGGCCGGTACGGCGGTAGGCGAGGCGGTGGATCAGCCAGGGATAGCCGTGGTACGCGAAGATCACCGGGCGGTCGGTGGTGAACACCGCGTCGTACTCGGAGTCCGTCATCCCGTGCGGGTGCTCCGTGTTGGGCAGCAGCCGCGCCATGTCGACCACGTTGACGACCCGCACGGTCAGCTCCGGCAGGTGTTGCCGCAGCAGGTCGGCGGCGGCCAGTGTCTCCTGCGTCGGTACGTCCCCGGCGCAGGCGAGCACGACGTCCGGCTCCCGGGTGCCGTCCTCCGTACCGGCCCACGACCAGACCCCCGCGCCGCGCGCGCAGTGGGCCTTGGCCTCTTCCAGGGTGAGCCAGTCGAAGCTGGGCTGCTTGCCGGCCACGATGACGTTGACATAGTCGCGGCTGCGCAGGGCGTGATCGGCCACGGAGAGCAGGGTGTTGGCGTCCGGCGGCAGGTAGACCCGTACGACTTCGGGGCTCTTGCTGAGGACGTGGTCCACGAAGCCGGGGTCCTGGTGGGAGAAGCCGTTGTGGTCCTGGCGCCAGACGTGCGACGTGAGCAGGTAGTTGAGGGACGCGACGGGACGGCGCCAGGGCAGCCGCCGCGAGGTCCGCAGCCACTTGATGTGCTGGTTGACCATCGAGTCGACGATGTGGGCGAACGCCTCGTAGCTGGAGAAGAGGCCGTGACGGCCCGTCAGGAGGTAGCCCTCCAGCCATCCTTGGCACAGGTGCTCGGAGAGGACCTCCATCACACGGCCGTCGTGCGCGAGGTGTTCGTCGGTGTCGAGCGTCTGTGCCTGCCAGGCCTTGCCGGTGGCTTCGTACAGTGATTCGAGGCGGTTGGAGGCGGTCTCGTCCGGTCCGACGACCCGGAAGTTCCGCCGGGCGGTGGTGTCCTTCATGACGGATTCCAGCAACCCGCCCAGGATGCGGGTGGGTTCGTGCAGGACGGTGCCGGGCTTGTCGACCCGTACCGCGTGCTCCTCCAGTGCCGGGATCGGCAACTCCCGCAGCAGCAGACCCCCGTTGGCGTGCGGGGTGGCGCCGAGCCGCCGGGTGCCTTCCGGTACGAACGCCAGCACCTCGGGGCGGGGGGCGCCCGTCGCGTCGAACAGTTCCTCCGGGCGGTACGAGCGCAGCCACGCCTCCAGCTGGGCGAGGTGGGCCGGGTTGGTCCGTACGCCGCCGAGCGGGACCTGGTGGGCGCGCCACGTCCCCTCCACCGGCAGCCCGTCGACCTCGCGGGGACCTGTCCAGCCTTTGGGGGTGCGGAGCACGATCATGGGCCAGCGCGGACGGTCGGTGGTGCCGTTCTCGCGCGCCTCCCGCTGTATCTCCGCGATGCGGTCCAGTGCGCGGTCCATGGCCGCGGCCATCGCGCGGTGGACGGCGAGGGGCTCGTCGCCGGTGACGTGGATCGGTTCGTGGCCGTATCCGCGCATCAGCTCGTCGAGTTCGGCCTCGGGGATGCGGGCGAGGACGGTGGGGTTGGCGATCTTGTATCCGTTGAGGTGCAGGATCGGCAGGACCGCGCCGTCGTGCACGGGGTCGAGGAACTTGTTGGAGTGCCACGACCCGGCCAGCGGCCCCGTCTCCGCCTCGCCGTCCCCGATGACACACGCGACCAGCAACTCCGGGTTGTCGAACGCCGCCCCGTACGCGTGCGCCAGCGAGTAGCCCAGCTCGCCGCCCTCGTGGATCGACCCCGGGGTCTCCGGGGCCACATGGCTCGGCACCCCGCCCGGGAAGGAGAACTGCCGGAACAGCCGGTCCATGCCCGCCCGGTCGCGGCTCACATCCGGGTACGTCTCCGAGTACGTGCCCTCCAGCCACGAGTTGGCCAGGACGGCGGGGCCGCCGTGCCCCGGGCCCCACACGCACAGCGCCGACAGGTCCCGGTCCCTGATCACCCGGTTGAGGTGGGTGTGGACCAGGTTCAGCCCCGGGGACGTACCCCAGTGGCCCAGCAGCCGCGGCTTGATGTGCTCCGGTGCGAGCGGCTCCTGGAGCAGCGGGTTGCCCATCAGGTAGATCTGCCCCACGGCCAGGTAGTTGGCCGCCCGCCAGTGCGCGTCGAGGGCCGCCAGTTCCGAGGTGGTGAGAGCGGTGGGGGCCGCCCCGGTGGTCGCCTTGCGGAGCATGCTCGTCTCCCTGGTCTCCCCGGCCGTGGAACCAGGGTCTCGCTTCCGGATCAGGCGGATCAGGCCGAGTGCCACACCGTGGTGATGTTGCAGAATTCGCGGATCCCGTGGCCCGACAGCTCGCGCCCGTAGCCGGAGCGCTTGACCCCGCCGAAGGGGAGGGCGGGATGCGAGGCCGTCATGCCGTTGAAGAAGACGCCGCCCGCCTCCAGGTCCCGTACAAACCGGTCCACCTCCGCCTCGTCCTCGGTCCATACGTTCGAACTGAGCCCGAACGGGGTGTCGTTGGCGAGTGCCACCGCCTCGTCCAGGTCCGTGACCCGGTAGAGCGTGGCGACCGGGCCGAACGTCTCCTCGTGGTGGATCCGCATGGCGGCCGTGATGTCCGCGAGGACGGTCGGGGCGTAGAACCACCCGCCCTCGACCTCCGCCGGACGCTGCCCGCCGCACAGGGCGGTCGCGCCCCGGCTCAAGGCGTCCTCGACCAGTTCCTCGAGGTCGGCGCGGCCCTGCTCGGAGGCGAGCGGGCCCACGTCGGTGGACTCGTCCAGCGGGTCTCCGACGGTCAGGTCCCGCATCCCGGCGGTGAAGCGGGCGGCGAAGGCGTCGTAGACGTCCTCGTGCACGATGAAGCGCTTCGCGGCGATGCAGGACTGGCCGTTGTTCTGCACCCGGGCGGTCACGGCGGTCCTGGCGGCCCGCTCGATGTCCGCCGACGGCATGACGATGTAGGGGTCGCTGCCGCCCAGCTCCAGGACCGTCCGCTTGACCTCGTCACCGGCGACGGCCGCGACGGCGCGGCCCGCGGGCTCGCTGCCGGTCAGGGTCGCGGCGGCCACGCGGGGGTCGCGCAGGATGTCCTCGATCGCGCCGGAGCCGACCAGCAGCGTCTGGAAGCAGCCCTTCGGGAATCCGGCCCTGCTGAACAGGTCTTCCAGGTAGAGCGCGGTCTGCGGCACGTTCGAGGCGTGCTTGAGCAGGCCGACGTTGCCCGCCATGAGGGCCGGCGCGGCGAACCGTACGACCTGCCAGAGCGGGAAGTTCCACGGCATCACCGCGAGCACCACACCGAGGGGGCGGTAGTGGACGCGGGCCCGGGACGCGCCGGAGTCCTTCACGTCGGCGTCGGACGGGTGCTCGTCGGCGAGCAGCTCCTCGGCGTGCTCCGCGTACCACCGCATCGACTTCGCGCACTTGAGCGCCTCCGCGCGGGCGGCCGCGACCGGCTTGCCCATCTCGGTGGTCATGGTGCGCGCGATGTCGGGCACGTCCTGTTCCAGGAGGTCGGCGGCGCGGTTCAGCAGCCGGGCCCGTTCGCCGAATCCGGTCAGGCGGTACTGCCGGAAGGCGGCGTCGGCGGTGGCGAGACGCTGCTCGATCTCCTCGGCTCCCAGCGCGTCGAAGGTCTTGAGCGTCTCTCCGCTGGTGGGATTCACCGTCGCGATGGGCATGGGGCCATTCCTCCTCGGTTCGACAGTCCGACCTTTCCGCGACCTGCCCGCGCCCGCAACACGGGCGGCGGGGGCACAGGGGGCCCGGGACGCGGCGCGGGCCCGGGTCCTGGGCGGGCGCCATGGGGTTCGGGGGCCGGGGGCTCAGGGGCGGCGGGAGCGGCCGGGTCCCGACTGCTGGGTGCCGCGCGCCGGGGCCGCCTGGGGCGTCCTGCGCCGGTCGCTCCTGCGCCGCATCCGGCGCCGCTCCTCCTCGTCCGTACCACCCCAGACGCCGGAGGTACGGCCGGTCTCCAGCGCCCATTCGAGGCACTCGCGCTCCACGGGGCAGCGGTGACAGACCTCCTTGGCCCGCCGGGCCTGTTCGGCGGCGGGGCCCGACTCGCCCACCGGGAAGAACAGCTCGGGGTCGGCGTCGACGCAGGCCGCGTGGCGCAGCCACGCCCAGGTGTCCGTATCGGGGCCGAGGCTCAGGGGTTCCGTAGGCAGGCGCACAGTCGATCGTTCCTTTCGCTCGGTGGGCGGTGGGGGTTCCTCTGTCTTCGCGTACCCCTCACCGCGCTGCGAAACGGAGACGATGCTTCTGTTTCCCGGAACACGGCGGTTTCCGGACCTCACGTGGGTCCGACCGCACGTAGGTCCGACGCACGCCTGTCGGACCGCACGTAGGTCCGACGCGTGCCGGTCGTCCTCCGGACCGGTCCTACGGCTTCCCGTCCGGTCCGCCCTGACCGCCCGGACCGCCCGGCACCTTCGCCAGTTCGGGGGACGACGATTCGAGCGGTACGGTCCACGCCCTGACCAGGCCGAGCTGGACGGCCTGCCGGGGCAGGACCGCGTCGAGCAGCCAGTCGGCGGCGACACGCACCCGGTTCCCCGGCATGGCCGCGAGGTGGTAGCCGCGGGTCACGGCGCCCGCGACCGGGCCCGACAGGGGCACTCCGAGCGGGTTGGCCGCCGCCTTGACCCCGCCGAGGTCGACCACGAAGCCCAGATCGTGGTGGCTGTAGGCCTCGGGCTCGCCGTATCCGAGGGAGGCGGCGACATTGCGCCCCGCCACCTTCCCCTGGCGGGTCGCGTGCTGGGCCGTCATCGGGGTGTACTCCCCCGGCCTGGTGAGGTCCGGTACGGCGGCGGCGTCGCCGCACGCGAACACCTCGGGATGTCCTGGCACGTTGAGCCGCGGGTCGACCACGAGACGGCCCCGCTCGACGGGCAGTCCGACCCCGGACACCAGCGGGTCGGGCCGGACGCCCACACACCACACCAGCGTGCGGGTCTCCACGAACTCACCGGTGTCCAGGGTGACTCCGGTCGGCGTCGCCTCCTTCACGGACGTCTTGGTCCGTACGTCCACCCCACGGTCGCGCAACACGCGGTCGGCGGTGGCGGAGAGCCTGCGGTCGAGTTCCGGGAGCACGCGCGGCGCGACGTCCAGGAGCATCCAGCGGGGTTTCCCGGCCCTGCTCCACCGGCGCTGCTTGCTCATCAGGGCGTCCGTGAAGAGCTTGCCCTGGGCGGCGACCTCGGTGCCGGTGTAACCGGCCCCGACCACCACGAAGGTGGAGCGGGCCCCGGCCTCCTTCAGGTCGGCCGTGGTCGCGGCCAGCTCGATCTGGCGGGTGATGTGGTCGCGCAGGTAGAGCGCCTCCGGCAGGCCCCGGAAACCGTGCGCGTACTCGGCCACGCCGGGGATCGGCAGCAGCTTGTTGACACTGCCCACGGCGAGGACGAGCCGGTCGTACGTCAACGCGCCCCGCGCGCCCTCCGGGCCGGTGTACGTGACCCGGTGGCCCTCCAGGTCGACCTCGTCGGCCTCGCCGAGGACGAGCCGCACCCGTGGCAGCGTCCCGGTGAGGGAGACCGTCACCCGGCGGGCCTCCAGGATCCCGGCCGCCACCTGGGGCAGGAGCGGGAGGTAGAGGAAGTAGTCGGTGGGGTTCAGCAGGACGATGTCGGCCGCGCCCCGAACCTTGCGGCAGACGGTGCGGGCGGCTTCGTAGCCGGCGAACCCGGCTCCGACGATGACAATGCGTTCTCGGCTCACGTTCGACTCCGGACAGTCACATATCGGGTCGTACCGTCGGACTGGTGACGTTCCCGCCACCGGCGCCGACAAACACCGCAGGCGTCCGAAGAACCCTCTCCACAGCCCCCGACAGGGCCTTTCACCTGCCGTTTGACACGGGAGTGATTGGTGGGAGGGTGGTGGAGAAGGACAGCGTGAGCATCGCGCGAACTGCCGCTTGCCGAGGCTGCCGAGGGGTACGGACAGGTGGGTCCTGTCCGCCGGACCGGGTCCGGAGGCCCGCACAGGACGGCTACGGAGTGAGGAGACCGACGTGAGCGGCGACGGAGGCGAGACGATGGGCGACGAGGTGTACCAGCCCAACCACGACGACGGGGTGTTCGAGGACGAAGGCATCCTCGATCCCGAGGACACGTTGGTGGACCGCGGGTCCGACCCCTTCGACGAGGGCTGGTCCCCGCCCGAGCGGCCGCTCGGTGTGGAACACACCGGGACGACCGCCTCGGAGCAGCTCGCGGGCGAGTCGCTGGACCAGCGCCTCGCCGAGGAGATCCCCGACCGCGCGGCCCCGTTCGGGGACGGCATCGGCGATCTGGCCTACGGCGAGGGCGAGCTGGTGGACGACGAGGTCGGGGACGGCCGGTCCGGGCGGCTGGTGGCGCCGGACGAGGGCGCGCACGAGGACGCCGAGAACGACATGGTCGCCAGCGATGTGGGCATCGACGGCGCGGCCGCCTCTGCGGAGGAGGCGGCGGTGCATCTGGTGCCGGGGGAGGACGACGAGCCCGAGGCGTACGAGTAGGGCCGTGCCGGCCGGGCCGTACCAGCTGAGGCCGTACCAGCCAGGGCCGTACGAGAAGGGCCGTACGAAGAAGCGGTCCGCCGACCCGTGTTCAGGCCAGGGCCGCCGCGAAGAACTCGCGGGCCGGGGCGGCGGGGGCGCCGAACGGCACGGGTTCCGGGGCGGGCGCACGGCGCAGCTCGGCCGTACCGATGCCGGTGACCGGGATTCGGGGCACGCGGAAGATGTCCTGCGGGGATTCGACACTCCTGGTGAACCAGATGACTTTGCCACCGGCCGTGGGACAGGTCCCCCAGCTGTCGCTCAGCGCGGCGACACGCGCGAGCCCTCCGCCACCGGCGGTGAGCAGGCGGGGCAGCCGGGGGCCGTTGTCCTCCACCGAGGCCGTGAGGTGGCGTCCGCGCCAACGCAGTTCCACCACACACGTGGTGGCCTCTCCGACGTGCCGCTGGACATTGGCCATGAGTGCGTCGAGGCCCTCGCAGACGGGGCCGACGTGCAGGTCGAGTTTCCAGTGCCTGAGGTGGGCGGCGACGATGCGCCGCAGCTGGGAGAGACGTTCCGGGGAGGCGTGCAATTCCACCGTGTAGCGCCGGCCGTCGTGCCGGTCGAGTGGAACTGTCATGTCGGGGCTCCTCACAGAGAGGCCCTCATGCTTCACCACGTTGTACCAACGACCCCCGAGTACGAAGCGTGAGCGGCATTCACTTCTGGGTCAACACCAGATTGCCGCCGCCGCGCCGGACGCGCAACACGAACGGGGGACGGCCGTACGGGAAGAACGTGCGGGAAGAGTCCGCGGCCGTACGGGAACGGGGCATGCCTCATGGCCGGTCCCCGCGCACCCGCGAGGACCGGCCGTGTGCCCGTGCGGGCGCCCGGCTACCTGCTCTCCAGGCGGAGCTGGACCTCTTCCTCCTGGTCCCCGGAGGCCGTACCGACGATCCGTACGGAGAAGGCTGCGGTCAGTGCCCTGCGCAGGCTGTCCACATCGGTGTAGGCGCCCTGGAGGGTGGCGCTGACGGGTGCGGACAGCCGTGCGGCGGCCGGCTCGTCGCGTACGTCGGACGCGTCGAAGGTGGCGGTCCACACCACCGGCCTGCCGCCGGTGGCCGCCTGTGGTACGTCGTCGGCCGGCCGGTCGGACCCGAACGCCGTCCTGAGCGCGGAGAACACCGTGTCCGCGTCGTCCTGGTCCTGTCCGCTGAGTGCCACGACGACGTGCGCCGTCGGCTGATCCGCAGTCCTCACCTGAAATCGCCCTCTCTCCGTCTGTGCTCCCCGTTCCGTCCCCGACACCCCCTGCCGTCCTCTGCCCTGGTTCAGCCGCCGAACTCGGGCACGAAGGTGGCGTTGAACGCCTTGAGGTCGCCGGGGTTCCGGCTCGTGATGAGGGTGTTGGGCCCGGAGGTGCAGACCTGGACCTGTTCGTCGACCCAGGTGGCCCCGGCGTTGCGGAGGTCTGTCTGAAGGCTGGGCCAGGACGTCAGCGTCCTGTCCCGTTCGACATCGGCCTCCACGAGCGTCCACGGGGCGTGGCAGATCGCGGCCACCGGCTTGCCCGCGTCGAAGAAGCTCTTCACGAACGCGACGGCGCCGGCGTCCGTGCGCAGGGCGTCCGGGTTGGCGACGCCGCCGGGCAGCACGAGTCCGTCGTAGTCGGCCACGGAGGCCTCGGAGACGGTCAGGTCGACGGGAAAGGTGTCCGCCTTGTCGAGGTGGTCGAACGCCTGTACCTCGCCGGGTTCCGTCGAGATGAGCACGCGTTCGCCGCCCGCCTCGCCGACGGCCTGCCAGGGTTCGGTGAGTTCCACTCGCTCCACGCCTTCGGGAGCCACGAGAAATGCCACACGCATGAGGTACACGCCCCTTCGTCTTCACCGGAGCAACGTCTCGCGCCTGCCCGCAGGCGCTCTCCTCACACAGGAGGCGCGGGCAGGCGCGGAAGAGTTCCGCAAGCGGAAGAAGTCCCGCAAGAAGAGTCTGGTGGACGCGGGCCGATCAGGCGCGTCGAGCGGCCGGTCGTGCCGAGGGGGCCATGCGGTGGCCGGGCTGGAGCGGCGGGAGTGCGCCGGCGGAGGGCCTGCGCGCGCCGTACGGTCCTGCGGTCGGGACCGGGATTGGGAGGACGGGCAGCGGGCCCGTGACGGCGACGGGGAGCGTGACGGGAGCGGTGGCCCGGGCCGTGGCCGGGGCGGCCAGCTGCGGGTCGACGGTGAGGGCGGTGACGCCGAGCGGCTCGGTGAGGGCGCGTACGGCGTGCTCCGAGAGCTTGATCCAGGACTGCTGGGGGCCCAGGGTCGCGGCCAGTCCGGTCGCGGTGGTGAAGGCGACCGCCGTCCGGGCGCCGAGGGCGGTACGGAAGAGACGGACGCTGAAGCCTGCGGATCCCGGCCGGACCGGGACGAACAACGGTCCGGCCGGGGTCGGATGTGAAGGCTCCGGATCCTCGCTGTTCTGATGCTCCGACATGGTGTCGCTCCTGAGGACAGAATGACTGCCCCGGTCCGCGGGTCGGGAGCGGGGCATACCAAGGATGGTATGCCCGTACGGCGCGCTCCGGTCCCGGTCGCTGACGCGCCCTTGATCCAACGGGCCCTTCTCCTGACGCGGGCTTGATGTTCTGAGGGTCACTCCTGGCCGCGGGAGACCTGTGCCTCGACCGTGCCGCGGCTGACCGGACCGCCGCAGTGGCGGCAGACGTGGTCGATCTCCAGGCGGTGTCCGCACGCGTGCCGGAGCGTCAACGCCGGTTCCTCCACGGCCCACTTGTCGCCCCACTGGAAGAGCGAGAGCAGCACCGGGTGCAGCTCCCGGCCGGCTTCGGTGAGGTGGTACTCGTAACGCGGCGGGTGCTCGCTGTACTGCCGCCGCTCGATCACTCCGGCGGCTTCGAGCTTGCGCAGGCGGTCGGCGAGGATGTCGCGGGAGGCGCCGGTGTAGCCGGCGATGCGCCCGAAGCGGTGGACGCCGTATCCCATCTCGCGGATGGCCAGCAGGGACCAGCGCTCGCCCAGGACGTCCAGCGAGGCGGCGAGCGAGCACGGCCGGACGGCGAGGGGCTGGCGCGCCATGAGGGACATCCCGCCGCCGTCCGGCTCCCCCGCGCGACCCGCCTCGGTCCCGGACTCTTCTCCTGCCCCGGATCCTGTCCCGGCCCCTGTCCCGGACCCTTTCTTCGTCTCCATGCGCTCCACCCTAACCGGTGGTCGGTTGTCTTTTCCAACAGACCGCTGTTAGCGTCCACCAGGTAAGTTGGAAATCACAACAGACTCTGTGAGGGGTCCCGCATGTCCACTTCCCCGTCCGTCCCCGACGAGCAGGCCGCCGCGAAACGGCAGGCCCTGCGGGTGCTGGCCCTGGGCAGCCTCGGCGTGTTCGTGGTCTTCCTCGACACGACGATCGTGAATGTCGCCTTCGAGACGATCAGCCGCAGCTTCGACACCACGACCGGGCATCTCGCGTGGGTCCTCAACGCCTACAGCCTGGTCTTCGCGGCCATGCTGATCCCGGCGGGACGCCTGGCCGACCGGTACGGGCGCAAGCGGATCTTCCTCATAGGGCTCGCCGGGTTCGCCGCCATGAGCGCCCTCTGCGGGCTCGCGCCGGACGCCGGGTTCCTGATCGCCGCCCGGGCCCTGCAAGCCGTCTTCGCGGCGCTGGTCGTACCGACCTCGATCGCGCTGATCCTGCCCGAGTTCCCCGCCGCCCGGCGGCATGTGGCGGTCGGCACGTGGGGCGCGATGGGCGCGGCGGCCGCCGCGCTCGGCCCCACCATCGGCGCGCTCCTCACCGAGTACGCGTCCTGGCGGTGGATCTTCCTGGTGAACGTCCCGATCTGCGCCGTCATGATCTTCTTCGGGGCCCGGCTGCTGCGCGAGTCCCGCGACCCGCAGGCCTCCGGCATCCCGGACCCGGTCGGCGTGGTCCTGGTCGCGGCCGTCCCGGCGCTGCTCAGCTTCGCCATCATCGAAGGGCCGTCCCGGGGCTGGTCCGACCCCTGGGTGATCGCGGGCTTCATCCTCTCGGCGGCGCTGCTGCCGGTGTTCGTACGGCGCTCCGCCACCGCCGCCCGGCCGGTGATGGACCTGGCGCTGTTCAAGGTCCGGCAGTTCCGCCTGGTCAACGCGGCGACCCTGCTGTTCGCCACGGCCTTCTACGGCATGCTGCTCAGCAACATCATCTTCCTCCAGACCGAATGGCACTACTCCGTGCTGCGGGCCGCGCTGGCCAGCACACCGGGACCGCTGGTGGTCACCCTGATCGCCCGCTCCGCGAGCAAGCTGGCGGGCTCGATCGGGTACCGCCCCGTGCTGCTCGCGGGAGCCGTCAGCTGGGCCGCCGGCTCGGCCACCTTCGCGCTCGCGGTCACCTCGTCGCCGCACTGGGCGGCGGCCTGGCTGCCGGCGAGCGTGCTGATCGGGATCGGCATCGGGCTGACGCTCCCGGTGCAGTCCGGCGCGGCCGTCGCATCACTTCCCCCGGCGCGGTACGGGCTGGGCTCGGCGTTCAACGCCAGCTTCCGCCAGCTCGGGGCGGTCCTCGGGATCAGTGTGTTCGTCGCCGTCCTCGGCACCCCGGGCCCGGCGTCGGCCGTCGACGCCTTCCACCGGACCTGGTGGGTGTTCGCCGCCGTCGGCCTCGCGGCCGGCGCGGTCCTGTTGGTCCCCCGGCTCGGACGCGGCGCTCCGGCCGAGGACGCCACGGCGGAGCCCGTACCCGCCGAGGCGCACTGAGGATCGGCCGTCAGCCGCCGGACGGGCCCTTCCCACGCCCGCCCGGCAGGGGCGGCGCGTCGGAGGCGGTGGCCCTGCGGAGGCGTACGGTCAGCAACGCGCCCTGGCGGCGCAGCCGTTGCAGGGGGGTGGGCGGCAACTCGCGGGCCGCGCCGCGCGCGTAGTACCGCTCGACGTAGAACTGACCCGCCGACAGCACACTGGTGACGGCGATGTACCAGATGGTCGCCACCATCAGCAGCGGGATGACCTGGTAGGTGCGGTTGTAGATCAACTGCACGGAGAACAGCAGGTCCTGCACCGCGAGGACGCTGACGATGCTGGTGCCCTTGAGGGTGCCGATGAGCATGTTGCCCGCGGTGGGCACGATCGAGCGCATCGCCTGCGGTACGACGATCCGGCGCAGTACCCGCCACCGGCTGAGGCCCAGCGCGGCGGCGGCCTCGGTCTGGCCCGAGTCGACGGACAGGATGCCGCCGCGCACCACTTCGGCGGCGTACGCGGCCTCGTGCAGGGTGAGTCCGATCAGCGCGGTGAGACTGGCGCCGAAGAGGTTCACGGTCTTGACGGTGAGGAACTCGGGGCCGAACGGGATGCCGAGGCCGAGGGTCGGGTAGAGCGCGCCGATGTTGAACCAGAACAGCAGCTGCACCAGGAGCGGGGTGGACCGGAAGATCCACACGTACCCCCAACTGATCGTGCGCAGAACGGGGTTGGCGGAGAGCCGCAGCACGGCGAACACCGTGCCGATGAGGAATCCGAGGACCATCACGGCGGCGGTCAGCCAGAGGGTGAGGACCAGTCCGTCCAGGACGGCCGGGGTGGTGAAGTACTCGCCCACCACGGACCACTGGAACCGCTGGTTGCGGACGACCGAGTTGACGACCATGGCGAGGGCCAGCAGGGCGACGACGGCGGAGAGCCACCGGCCGACGTGGCGGCGGGGCACGATGCGGGTGAGGTCGTCGGCGGACGGGGGTGCGTCCGCGCGGCGCGGCGAGGAGGCGCCGGCCGCGGGCAGGACGTCGGGGGAGACGGACATGGAGGGGCTCCACGGGAGAGGTGGTCGGCGGTGGCCAGCGGGTGTCATCACGCGCACCGCGTCCCTCAACACGGCCGTCACGCCCCGGTGTTCCCACCGGACCGTCATCCCTTCGATCGTACGTGCGGAAACGGGAGGTCTGTCAAGAAGTCCTTTTCCGCCCGACCACAGTACGAACGCCGGTTGACTTCCCCGTACCCACCGTGCTCAATTGGCTCCATGCAGAAGCAGCTGCCGTTGGTCACCCGCGGACACATCGACTTCGGTCGAGTGTGGTCCGCCTCTTGTTGCGCCTGACCCGGCAGCGGGCCGCCTGACCGGCCCCTCCCTCCCTCGGTGACCCCCTCGCGGGCCGAGACTCCTCTCCTCACCGGGCGCGCGCTGCCGTCGACCCCGTCGTTCCCCTGACGCCTCGTCACGCCTCGTCACGTCATCACGTCGTCGTGCCTGTCCGGTTCTCACCCTGCTCGGTGCCACCCTGTCGGGTCTCTCCCCGCTCGGGTTCCGCTCCCGCGGCCCTGAGGCATGACCACGACCGGTCTCTCCCAGCTTCTCTCCTGTACGAAAGGTCCGCCATGCCTGTGGAGTTCCTCGGGATAGCCGCCACCCACGACGGTTCGGAGACACATCCCCGCTCCGGTGCCTCGTTCGACAAGGACTACACACTCAAGCTCGCACGGGCCCACGAGGACCACGGCTGGGACCGGGTGCTGTTCGCGTACGGGTCGGGCTCACCCGACCCCGCCCCGGCCGCCGCGTACATCGCCGCGCACCTGGACAAGCTCCAACTCCTGCTGGCGCACCGGCCGAACGTGTCGTACCCGACCTTCGCCGCGAAGACGTTCGCCACTCTCGACCGGATCAGTGACGGCCGTCTGACGGTCCACTTCATCACCGGGGGCAGCGACCAGGAGCAGGGACGCGAGGGGGACACCCTCACCAAGGACCAGCGGTACTCCCGCACCCGCGAGTACATCGAGATCGTCAAGCGGATCTGGACCTCGCACGAGCCCTTCGACCACGAGGGCGAGCACTACCGGTTCCACGACTTCGTCAGCGACGTCTTCCCGGTCCAACAGCCCCGGCCCAACGTCTCGTTCGGCGGATCCTCCGACGCGGCCCACGCCGCCGGCGGCGCCGAGGCGGACATCTACTGCCTGTGGGGCGAGCCACTGGCGAAGACCGCCGAGCAGATCGAGACGGTGAAGGCCGCGGCGCGCGCCGCCGGCCGTACGACCCCGCCCCGGATCCAGGTCGCGTTCCGGCCGATCATCGCTCCCACGGAGGAGCTGGCCTGGGAGAAGGCGCACCGCACGGTGGCCGCCATCAACGCCCGCAAGGAGCGGGGGGACGCGCTGGTCAGGCGGGGCCGGGGGGCGCCGGAGAACACCGGCTCGCAGCGGCTGATCGCGATCGCGGAGGCGGGTGAGCGGTACGACCGCGCGCTGTGGACGCCGACCGCCGCCGCCACGGGCGGCGCGGGCAACTCCAACGCGCTGGTGGGCACACCGGAGACGGTCGCCCAGGCGCTGCTCGACTACTACGACCTGGGCGTGGACATCCTCTCGGCCCGTGGTTACGACCTGCTGGGCGACGCCATCGACTTCGGCCGCCATGTGATCCCGCTGGTCCGCGAAGAGGTCGCGAAGCGAGACACCGAGCGCACCGCGCGGGCCGCGCGCACCGAGAACGCCGGGACCGGCCCGCTGAGACTGGCGGAGGCCGGGAGATGACCTCCGTCGCCGAACCGGGCGGGCTGACCTGGGCCACGGCCGCCGTCACGGACCCGCTCGCCCGGCCGATGCTGCGGGAGCTGGGGGACGAGTACTCCGCGCGGTACGGCAAGGACGCGCACGCCGAGATGGCCCGCTACCCGGCGGCGGAGTTCGAACCGCCGCACGGCGTGCTGCTGCTGTTGCTGGAGCGGGGTGAGGCGGTCGCCGGAGGCGCGTTCCGCCGCTACGACCCCGCCACGGCGGAGCTGAAGCGCATCTGGACCCACTCCGCCCACCGGCGGCGCGGGCTCGCCCGCCGGGTCGTCGCCGAGCTGGAACGTCTCGCCGCCGCGCGTGGCTACCGGCGGGTCTGTCTCACCACCGGGCCGCGCCAGCCCGAGGCCAAGGGCCTCTATCTGCGGACCGGTTACACACCGCTGTTCGACACGGCGGCCGACCCCGAGACCATCGGGCCGCTCCCGTTCGAGAAACACCTCGCTCCGTCGAGGGGAAAGAGATGAAAACCGTGCGCGCTCAGGTATCCGCCGTCCTCGCGGCCGTTCTGCTGCTGCCCGCCCTGGCCGCCTGTGGTGCGGACGACACGTCCGGCAAGGAGACGGCGGGCGCCGCGTCCCCCGCGCCCTCGGGCGACGTGGTCGCCGCGCTCAAGAAGGACGACGCGCTGGCGAAGCTGCTGCCCGCGGACGTCCGCGAGCGGGGCACGATCAAGATCGCCTCGTCGGTGGGAGCCGCGCCCAGCGCCTACTTCCCCGACGCGACGGGGAAGAAGCCGGTCGGCCTGGACATCGACATCGCCGACGGGGTCGCCAAGATCCTGGGGCTGAGGCTGGAGCGCGAGGAGGCCAGCTTCGAGGCGATCCTGCCCGCGCTCGGCAGTGGCAAGTACGACGTGGGGACCGGCAACTTCGGTGTCACCGACGAGCGTCGCAAGACGATCGACTTCGTCACGTACATCAACGACGGCCAGGGCTTCGCGGTCAGCAAGAACGACACGACCACCCAGAAGGTCACGAAGCTCGACGAACTCTGCGGCAAGACCGTCGGGGTCGGGGCGGGCACCACCTTCGAGGCGACCCTCAACGCGAACAAGTCGGTGTGCGCGGAAGCGGGCAAGAAGCCGTACACGGTCAAGGTCTACTCGGACACCGGCGCCGGCCTCACCAGCCTCCAGCAGGGCCGGATCGACATCGAGATGTCGACCATCAACGGACTGCGCTACCAGGCGGCCCAGCCGGCGGCCGGCATCAAGTTCCTCGGTGAGTTCCACCGGCTCGACGTGGGATTCGCCTTCAAGAAGGGCTCTCCGCTGCTCCCGGCGTTCGAGGGCGCGGTCAACGAACTGATCGCCGACGGCACGTACAAGAAGATCCTCGCGCGGTGGGGCACCCAGGACTCCGCCATCGAGAAGTCCGAGATCAGTCCCCCCGAGAAGAAGTAGCGGCAGGAGCGCCCACCATGGAAACCGCAACCGGCACCGCGCAGGCCGCGCCGCCGCCAGGATCTCTCGTACCACCCGGAACCGCCCAGGACGGCGAGCAGCTCGCCACCCTGAAAGTGGTGCCCGCCCGCCACTACTGGCGATGGGCCGCGGGGGTCGCCGCCCTCGTCGTCGTCGCGCAGTTCATCCACGGCCTGGCCACCAACCCGGGCTGGGACTGGCACACGTTCTCGCTCTACCTGACGGCCGACAGTGTCCTCAAGGCCGTCTGGGTGACCCTCCAACTCACCGCGTACGGCACGGTGCTGGGCTTCGCGCTCGGGATCGTCCTGGCCTTCATGAGGCTGTCGCGCAGTGCGATCCTCCAGACGGTCGCCTGGACGTACATCTGGGCCTTCCGGTCCATCCCGCTCATCGTGCAGCTGCTGTTCTGGTTCAACCTGGCCTATCTGTACAAGGAGCTGGGCGTCGGGATCCCCTTCGGTCCCGTGCTGTGGAGCTTCGACACACTGAACCTGGTCGGCGCCCTGTCGGCCGCCGTCATCGGTCTGGCACTCCACCAGGCCGCGTACGCCGCCGAGATCGTCCGCGGCGGAATCATCTCCGTGGACGGCGGGCAGTTGGAGGCCGCCGCGGCACTGGGCATCCCCCGGCTGCGGCAGCTGCGCAGGATCCTGCTCCCGCAGGCGATGCGCGGCATCCTGCCCAACGCCGCCAACGAGGTCATCTCCCTGTTCAAGGGCACGTCGATCGTGTCCGTGATGGCCATCGGCGAGCTGTTCTACCAGGTGCAGGTGATCTACGGCCGCAACGGGCGTGTGGTGCCCCTGCTGATGGTCGCCACCGCCTGGTACATCCTGCTGACCACCCTGCTGTCCGTCGTCCAGTACTACGTGGAGCGGCACTTCGCGCGGGGCCACGAGCGCACTCCCCCGCCCACCCCGTTCCAGCGTGCCCGCACGTTCGTCCTCAAGCTGCGGGCCACCGCCGCCACCGGAGGTTTCCCGCGATGAGCAACACCGACAGCACAAGTGCGGGCACGAGCGTCGGAAAGGGCCCGGGCGACGGGACGTCCGACGGCGGTCTGATGGTCGACGTGCGCGGGGTCCACAAGAACTTCGGCACCCTCGAAGTACTGCGCGGCGTCGACCTCCAGGTCCGTACCGGCGAGGTGACCGTGGTGCTCGGCCCGTCCGGCTCGGGGAAGTCGACGCTGCTGCGCAGCATCAACCACCTGGAGAAGCTCAACAAGGGCTACATCAGCATCGACGGCGAGCTGATCGGCTACCGCAGGGCCGGCCACAAGCTGCACGAGCTCAAGGAGCGCGAGGTGCTCAAGCAGCGCCTCCACATCGGGTTCGTCTTCCAGAACTTCAACCTCTTCCCCCACCTGACCGTGGTGGAGAACATCATCGAGGCGCCCGTCTCGGCGCTGCGCGTCCCGCGCAAGCAGGCACTCGAACAGGCACGGGTGCTGCTGGAGCGGGTCGGGCTCGCCGACAAGACCGGCGTGTACCCGCGCCAGCTGTCCGGCGGCCAGCAGCAGCGGGTGGCCATCGCCCGCGCCCTGGCGCTGGAGCCGAAGGTGCTGCTCTTCGACGAGCCCACCTCGGCGCTCGACCCCGAACTGGTGGGCGAGGTCCTCGATGTCATCAAGGACCTGGCCCGGTCGGGCACCACCATGATCGTCGTCACTCATGAGATCGGCTTCGCCCGTGAGGTCGCGGACACCGTCGTCTTCATGGACGGCGGAGTGATCGTCGAACAGGGCACGCCGGCGGAGGTGCTCGACCGGCCCCGGCACGAGCGCACCAAGGCGTTCCTGTCGAAGGTCCTCTGACCCTCCCGTACGTGCCACCCCTCCGTCCTCCCCTCCCCCTCACTGTCCCCGTCAAGGAGCCCACCGTGTCGCCCCGTCGCGCCTTCCGTCCCGCCGCCGCCCTGCTCGGCCTCGTCACCGCCCTCACCCTCACCGCCTGCGGCGACCCCGCCGACGACACCGTGAGCAACGCCGCGCCCGCCGCGAAGGGCGCCAAGAAGGCCGAGTTCGACCTGAGTCCGAACCAGAAGCGCATCACGACGCCCAAGGTCGACGCCGTCGCCGCTCTCCTGCCCGCGGCCATCCGCGAGCGCGGCACGCTGGAGGTCGTCAACTCGGCGGGCTCGGCGCCGCCACTCGACTTCTACGCCACCGACGACAAGACCGTGATCGGCGTGGAGACCGACATCTCCGCGCTGATAGCCAACGTGCTGGGGCTCAAGCTGGAGTCCAACACCGTCGACTGGGCGAACATCTTCGTCGGGCTCGACAGCGGTAAGTACGACCTCGGCATCAGCAACATCACCGTCACCGAGGAGCGCAAGGAGAAGTACGACTTCGCCACCTACCGGCTCGACAACCTCGCGTTCGAGGCCAAGAAGGGCTCGGGCTGGAAGGTCGACGGCCCCGAGGACGTGGCGGGGAAGACGATCGGGGTCAGCTCCGGCACCAACCAGGAGAAGCTGCTGGTCACCTGGAGCGAGGAGAACGTGAAGAAGGGCCTCAAGGCCACCGACATCAAGTACTACCAGAACTCCACCGACTACTACCTGGCGCTGGGTTCGGGCCGCCTGGACGCCTACCTGGGCCCGAACCCGGTCGCCGCGTACCACTCCGCCTCCACCGGCCAGACGGAGGTCATCGGCACCTATTCCGGCGGCGGGGCCGACGTCCAGGGCAAGATCGCGGCCACCACCAAGAAGGACAACGGTCTGATCAAGGCGGTGCATGAAGCCCTCAACACCGTCATCGAGAACGGCAGTTACGGAAAGGTCCTCAAGCGCTGGGGCCTGTCCAACGAGGCCGTGACGTCCTCGGAGCTCAACCCGCCCGGGCTGCCGAAGACCAACCAGTGACGACCAACCAGTGACGACCGGCGCGTGACCACCGGCCGGCCGGCGTACCGGCCGGTGTCCGCACCCGAACCGTCTCAGCCCAGCTGCCCCGTGCCCGTGCCCGGCGAACCCGCCGGACACGGGCACTGCGCGTGGTACTTGAGGGCGATGGCCGCCAGGTCCAGATGCGCGCCGAAGGCGGGCCGCGCCGCCAGCCGGCGCGTGTAGTCCCACAGGCGCGGGTAGTGCGCGACACACCGCGCCGCCACGGTGTCCAGATGCGGCCGGTGCACGGTGTCCAGATACACCAGCGCCACCCACAGCTGCACGTCGGCAGCGGTCGGCGTGTCACCGCCCAGTACGAACTCCCGCGCCTCCATGCGCTGTTCGAGCGTGTCCAGCGCGGCGAAGAGCGTGTGCAGGGCGCGGTCCCTGTCCTCTGGACCCGTGGCGGGCCGGCCCGCGATCCCCGCGTTGACACCGATGTCCCGCTCGCACAGCAGGGCGACGGCCTCGATCTCCTCCTCCGTACCGCGCGGGCGCAGTTCGGGACCCGAGCCGCCGAACCGCACCGACAGGTCACGCAGAATGTCCGGGACGTACGTACTGACGATCCGCCCCGTCCAGCCGTCGCTGAGCACGGGTGCGGCGGCGGGCCCCGGGTGGTGGTGCGAGGTGGCCTCGTACAGCGGGAGCAGTGCCTCGTACCCGCCGCCGGGGCCGTCGGGCACGGCGGGGAGCAGGGCCACGGGGAGGGTGTCGCCGAGGTCGAGCAGGCTGTGGGTGACGGCGATCTCCAGACAGGTGGGACAGGCCGGGGACAGGTGGAGGCGGTAGCGGCGCGGGACGGCGTAGTGGCCGCTGCGCGCGTCGCACCCGATCCTGCCGCGGATGGAGGGTGCGATCGCCGGTGTGATGAGGGACATGCGTCTCCCTGCGGTGGATGCGTACGGACGGACGGACGCTCACGACACGCACGGAGGCAGGGCGGACCACGGGCCGGGCACGCGGGCGCGGGAGAGCGCGACGCGTGGTGCTACCGGTCGGAGGAGGGCGTGCCTGTGCCGTGTCGGCTCGGAGGATTACGCGGCGCTGCAGACACGGAGCAGGTCGATGTGGCGACGGGAGGTCAGCAGGGGCAGCGATCGGGCCGTACCGGCCCCGCGATCGATGTCCAGCCCCGAACGACCCATTTGTGCCTACCCGTTCGCTAGATGCCCACAGTCGAGTGTCCGGCCGCCCGGGGGCCCCGTCAAGGGTGCCCGCGTCCCCCGGCGGGACCGTCTCGCATGGTGAGAGCGGGGGCGGGGGCCGCGGGCAGGATGTGGCGTGTGTGACGGCGGGTGGTCCGCGTGTGAACGACGGCCGTGTTGTGTTGCCGCGACATGTCGGGTTCGTGGCCGAACCGGCCGCGCGCTGTGGTGTGCCGTACACCTTCTCTATGGTCCGTGTCAGGCCTGGACATCTCCCTCCGCCTTCCCCCGTCCCCACCTCACCACCCGCCGCCCGACCCGAACTGTGCGAGGCAATCCATGAGTCAGCCCGTCGACTCCGTCACCGCGGGGCACACCCCCGAGGACATCTCCGGCCAGGAGCCCGCCGCGGCCTGGTCGTTCGAGACCAAGCAGATCCACTCGGGCGCCGCACCCGATCCGACGACCGGCGCCCGCGCGACGCCGATCTACCAGACGACGTCGTTCGTCTTCAAGAACACCCAGCACGCCGCGGACCTGTTCTCCCTCGCCGAGCCGGGCAACATCTACACCCGGATCCACAACCCGACCCAGGACGTCCTGGAGCAGCGGATCGCCGCGCTGGAGGGCGGGGTGGCGGCCGTCGCCCTCGCCTCGGGGCAGGCCGCGGAGACCCTCGCGATCCTCACCCTGGCGAGCGCCGGGGACCACATCGTCTCCAGCACGTCGCTGTACGGCGGTACGTACAACCTGCTGCGCCACACGCTCCCCCGGTTCGGTATCGAGGTGTCCTTCGTCGACGACCCGGACGACCTCGACGCCTGGCGCGCGGCCGTACGCCCGAACACCAAGGCCCTGTTCGCCGAGACGCTGGGCAACCCGCGCGGCAACGTGCTCGACATCCGGGGGGTGGCCGACGCGGCGCACGACGCCGGGGTGCCGCTGATCGTGGACAACACCGTGCCGACGCCCTACCTGCTGCGTCCGCTGGAGCACGGAGCGGACATCGTGGTCCACTCGGCGACGAAGTTCCTCGGCGGGCACGGCACCACCATCGGCGGTGTGGTGGTCGACGGCGGTACGTTCGACTTCGGCGCGCACGCCGAGCGGTTCGCGGACTTCCACGAGCCCGACCCCAGCTACCACGGCCTCCAGTACTGGCCGGCCCTCGGCCCAGGCGCCTTCGCGATCAAGCTCCGGGTCCAGCTGCTGCGCGACCTCGGTCCGGCGCTCGCCCCGCACTCCGCGTTCCTGCTGCTCCAGGGCGTCGAGACGCTCAGCCTGCGCGTCGAGCGCCACACGTCCAACGCGCTGGCGCTGGCCCAGTGGCTGGAGCAGCGCGACGAGGTGTCGGCCGTCCACTACGCGGGACTGGAGTCCAGCCGGTGGTACGAGGCCGGGCAGCGGTACCTGCCGCGGGGCGCGGGCGCGGTCCTGGCCTTCGAGCTGCGGGACGGCGTGGAAGCGGGCAAGCGGTTCGTGGACGGCGTCGAGCTGTTCAGCCACCTCGCCAACATCGGTGACGTACGCAGTCTGATCATCCACCCGGCGTCGACCACCCACAGCCAGCTGGACGAGGAGCAGTTGGTGGCCACCGGCACCGCGCCCGGTCTGGTGCGGCTCTCCGTGGGCCTGGAGAACGTCGACGACCTCAAGGCCGATCTGGAGGCCGGGTTCCGCGCCGCCAAGGCGGCGTCCTGACGATGTCGGTCGAACCGGCCACACGTCCCCTCCCGCCGGCCGCCGCCGGCTGGCAGGAGGGGGACCCGCCGGGCCGCCGCTCCTGGGTGGCGCTGGAGCGCCCCCTCCCCCTGGAGGCGGGCGGTTCGCTGCCCGCCGTACGACTCGCGTACGAGACGTGGGGGCGCCTCGCCCCCGACGCCTCGAACGCGGTGCTGGTCCTGCACGCGCTGACGGGAGACAGCCATGTCGCGGGACCGGCAGGACCGGGGCATCCCACCGGCGGCTGGTGGGATGCCCTGGTCGGACCGGGGCTGCCGTTCGACACGGAGCGGTGGTTCGTGGTCGCGCCGAACGTGCTGGGCGGCTGCCAGGGTAGTACGGGTCCCTCGTCGGTCCGTCCCGGGGCGGCCCGTCCCGGTGAGCGCTGGGGGCCCGGCTTCCCGTACCTGACCCAGCGCGACCAGGTGGCCGCCGAGGCGGCCCTCGCGGACGCCCTGGGCATCGACCGCTGGGCCGTGGTCGTCGGCGGTTCCATGGGCGGGATGCGCGCGCTCGAATGGGCCGTCGGCCACCCGGAGCGCACGGGCTCCCTCCTGGTCCTCGCCTGTCCCGCCGCGGCCTCCGCCGAACAGATCGCGTGGGGCGCCGTCCAGATCGAGGCCATCAGGGCCGATCCGGGCTGGCGCGGGGGCCGCTACCACGACGCCCCGGCCGGCGCCGGGCCGTACCGCGGGCTCGGGGTGGCCCGGCGGATCGCCCATGTGACGTACCGCAGCGAGCCCGAACTGGCCGCCCGGTTCGGCGGCGCCCCGCAGCCGGGCGAACACCCCTGGCGGGGCGGGCGCTACCAGGTCGAGTCGTACCTGGACCACCACGCGGCCAAGCTGGCGCACCGGTTCGACGCGGGCAGCTACGTGACGCTGACCGAGGCGATGAACGGCCACGACGTGGGCCGGGACCGGGGCGGCGCAACCGCCGCGCTGCGCCGGGCCACCATGCCCGCGCTGATCGCCGGCGTCGACTCCGACCGGCTGTACCCCCCGTCCCAGCAGGCGGAGCTGGCCGCCGCGCTGCCGGGCGCGGACCGGCCGAGGGTCATCGAGTCGCCGTACGGACACGACGGCTTCCTCATCGAGGCGGAACAGGTGGGCGCGCTGGTGCGGGAGTTGCTGGCGTGAGGTGACACGGGCCGCCCCGGTCCCGGAGACGGACGGCGGCGGGGACAGCCCGGACTACGGGGCCGTACGCCCGAACGGGTGATCGGGCCCGCTGTCCGGGTGTCGCGCGCGCCGGGAGGGACCGGTGGCGACCCCGGCGGAAGACACTCGCGGGTGTGACGGACACAGAGGGTCAGGACGGACGGGGCAAGGAGAACGGCGGCGCGCCGCACGGCGCGGCCGGCGGCGCGGTGATCATGCCCAGGCTCGACGCCGAGCAGTCGGGGCTCCTGCGGCGGGTCGGTGAGGAGTGGGGGCGGGTGTCCGCGCCCCCCGAGGCCTGGCGCCGCGTCCTGCCGGTGGACCCCGACGTCGGCAGCTACCCCGAGCCGGGGCAGATCGTCCCGGCCCGGTTCGGACGGGTCGTCAGCGTCCCCACGCTCAGCGGCGGACCGACCACGGCCGAGGCCGGCGGGGGCGGCGGGGACGAGGCGGGGACGGGCGCCGAATGGCAGCCCGGCGGTCTGGCGCTCCGCCTCCGGCGGACCCTCCTCGGGGCTCCCCTCGCGAACACGGCGATCGTGCGCGAGCGGATGCGCAAGCTGGTGGCGCTGCCGGTGCTCTCGGCGGACGCCCTGTCCTCGGTGGCGTACGGCCCCGAGGCGATGCTGCTGGTCCTGGTGCTCGCCGGGACCGCCGGGCTCCACGCGACCGTGCCGGTGGCGCTCGCGATCGTGTTTCTCATGCTCGCCGTGGGGTTGTCGTACCGTCAGACGATCCGCGCGTATCCGATGGGCGGGGGCTCGTACATCGTCGCGACGGACAACCTGGGACGCATCCCGGGACTGATCGCGGCCGCCGGGCTGATGACGGACTACATCCTCACCGTCGCCGTCTCGGTCTCCTCCGGCATGGGGGCGGTCACCTCGGCGATCCCGAGCCTGTCCCCGGAGATCGTGCCGATCGGCGTGCTGGTCATCGCCATCCTCCTGGCCGGCAACCTGCGCGGCGTGCGGCAGGCGGGCGCGCTGTTCGCCGCGCCCACCTACGCCTTCATCGTCGCCATCCTCGCGCTGGTGGCCACGGGCCTGTACAGCGCGGCGGGCCGGGACTTCGCCCCCACACCGCACCCGGTCGTGACCGCGACCGAGGGGCTGGGCGTGCTGCTGGTGATGAAGGCCTTCGCCTCCGGGGCCACGGCGATGACCGGCATCGAGGCGATCTCCAACGCCGTGCCCGCCTTCAAGCCGGTCGCCTGGCGCAACGCGCGCACGACACTGTCGTGGATGATCGTGCTGCTCGTGGTGTTGTTCTCCGGGGTGATCGCCCTGATCCACTACGAGGGGATCGTGCCGCAGACGGGGGAGACCGCGCTGTCCCAACTGGCCCATCGCAGCTACGGGTCGAACGGGTTCTACGTCTTCACCCAGGCGGCGACCGCGCTGGTGCTCCTGCTCGCCGCGAACACCGCGTACAACGACTTCCCCCGGGTCCTGTTCCTGCTGGCGCGCGACGACCACGCGCCACGGATCTTCCTGCGCCTGGGCGACCGGCTGGCGTTCTCCAACGGGATCATCCTGCTGTCGGTGGCCGCCGCGCTCGTCTACATCGCCTTCGAGGGCAAGACGGCGTCGCTGATCCCGCTGTACGCCGTCGGGGTGTTCCTCGCCTTCACCCTGTCGCAGTGGGGCATGGTCGTGCACTGGTGGCGCAAGCGCAACCGGCACTGGCGCAAGAGCCTGTGCTTCAACGCCACCGGCGCCGTCCTGTCGGCGGCCGTCTTCATCACGGCGGGCATCACCAAGTTCACGGCCGGGGCGTGGCTCGCCATTCTCGCGGTGGGCGCGTTCCTTCTGGTGACGACGCGGATCCACCGCCACTACGCGAGGGTGCGTCAGGCGCTCCGCCTGCACCCGCAGATGATCGAGATCCCCGGGCACTCGATCACGCCCCACTCGCGCCCCGACACCGGCATCGGCATCGGCACCGGGTCCGGGTCCGGGTCAGCCGCCCGCGCGCCCGCGCCGCCGGGTCCCGCCGCTCCGACGGGGGCCGACCCCACGGCCTCGGCGGGCCGGGAGCGGGACGCGGAGACGGAGGACACCCCGGAGGAGATCCGCCATCTGTCCGTCGTGCCGATCGACGCCCTGCACCAGGCGAGCATGCGCGCCCTCGCCTACGCCGCCTCGCTCCAGCAGCCCGTGCTGGCGCTGCACGTCAGTCCGGCCGAGGAGGAGGCCGAGCTGTTCCGGGAGTCGTGGCGGCTGTGGGGGAACCGGCTGCCGCTGGCGGTCGTCGTGTCCCCGTACCGCGCGATCGTGGCCCCGATGATCGGGTACATCGAGTCCCTGCACCGGCAGCGGCCCGATCTGACGATCACGGTGATCCTGCCGGAGATCGTCGTACGCCACTGGTACCACCGGATCCTGCACAGCTATCTCGGCGGGCGGCTGCGGCGGTCGCTCCGGCCCCTGCCGAAGATCGTCGTGACGACGGTCCCGTTCCACGTCTAGCCGCTGCTCAGAGGCAGGTGGCGTACGCCCGGTCCTCGCTGGTTCCGCATTGAACTTCCGTATTGAAACATCAACTATCCACACAATTGGCCGATTTGCCCATCTATGTCTAGAGTTGACGGTGTCATTGCCGTACGGGCAATCGCGTCTACACGAGGAGCTGACATGCTTTCTCAGACCATGAGGGCCGGAGAAATCACCCTTGACGGGCACGCGTTGGGGGTGGCCATGACCGAGCCCGAAGCCCCGCAGAGCGACGCGCCTGTGTACTCGCCCGAGGCCGCGGGACTGTTGCTGCTCGCGCTGCTCCTCTCGCCCAAGGAGCCGAAGGAACCGAAGGGCCGGTGATTCCGGACCGGTCGCGGACCACATACCAGGAATCGGCGGCCGGCCTGGCACGACGTGCCCTCGATGCCCTCCGGGGCACCGGGGGCACGGCCATGGTCGCGGAACACGTCGAACAGGCGGAGGATCCGGGCGCGGCGCTGGCCGCCATCCGGATCCTGGGCGCCGACACCTTCGCCCCCGTGCTGCTGACGGGCGAGGCGCTCCCTCCCCAGGACGCGGAGGCGATCGCCCTCTCGCTGACTGCCCTCCCGCCCTCGCGGGACGTGGCGCCCGCGCCGCCCGCCGGCCCCGAGGGGCCCTGGCTGATGGCGTGGCGGGACTGGGGCACGGCGACGCTGCTGGCCGTGCTCACGGACGGCGGTACGGACGTCCCGCCGACGGCCCCGGCGCCACTGCCGCCCCCGGGTCCCCCGCGGGGGGCGCCCGCCGGGAGCGACACGGGCGCGGTGGGCTGGCCCGGCTGGTCGGTCCGGATGGGCCAGTTGTCCACGCTGGCGCTGCCCGGACTGGACGGACCGATCCACGACGCGGCCCGCGCCGCCCCCCTCGCGCTGGCGCGCGGCGCCACCCGGGCGGTGCTGCGGCGCGACTACCCCACCGCCGCGCGGATCACGCGCTGGCTGGCGTGGCTGCACGCGGACGGGGTGCCGCCGGCGCTCGATCCCGCGCCGCTGGTCGAGCACATCGAGGTGATGGCGGGCGGGGACCGGCTCGCGCTCGACACGGCGATCGCCCGCCGCCTGATGACGAGCTGACGGCCCCTCACGAGCGACACCCGACCACGACCGGATCGGACCGAGACCCCGATGGACACCGTCACCCCCCTGGCCCACCAGGTCACCTCCAAGGCCCTGAGCTGGCTCCACACCCACCGCGAGCACGGCGCGCTGCCGGCGGACAGCACGGCCCAGCTGGCCGAGCCCGACAGCGTCTACAAGCCGCTCGGCGAGACCGCGCTCGCCGCCTCGCTCGTCGTCCGCGAGGCGGTGGCGGGCACCCAGGAGCTGCGGATCGCCCGCGAACTGCTCGACTTCTGCTGGGAGCAGCTCGGCGAGGGCGCCATGCTCCACGAGCGGCTGCTGCGGTACCCGATGATGAGCGACCCGCTGGAGACGTACACCCACTTCGCCCGGAGCGGTTACCGCCACCGGGCGCTGGAACGGCTCGTCGCGCACACCACCTCGCTGCGGTCGGCGCGGGCGGCGGAGGTCCTGCCGAACCGGCGCCTCGCCGTCGCCAACGCCGCGCGGGTCGCCGGGCTCGACCGGGGGCCGATTCCCTTCGACTGGGACGCGCTGACCCGGGAGACCTGGCTCGGCTCGTTCCCGGAGCCGTGGCTCGTCGACTGGACGAACGCGTACAACATGACGCACACCGTCTTCCACAGCACCGACTGGGGGCGCCTGCCCGCCGGTCTCGGCGCCGATCTCACCGCGTACGTCGGCGACTGGCTGCCGGTGTGGACGGACATCTGGGCCGAGATCGGTGAGTGGGACCTGATGGCAGAGCTGATGATCGTCGGCAGCTGCCTCCCGGAGCCGCGCTGCGACGCCGGGGACTGGGAACGGCTGGCGTCCCTCCAGCACGAGGACGGGCTGTTCCCCCGCGACGCGCAGCCCGTGGGCGACGATCCCGGTGAGCGCTTCTCCGACCAGCACCATCCGACGGTGGTCGCGGCGGTCGCGGGCACCCTCGCGCTCTCCCGTACCCTCGGCTCCCGGCCGTGACGCAGGGGCGGGCCGGGATCCGCGCCACGCCGGGCACGGACCGTCCGTACGCCTCCGATACCGGCACGGGAACCGACAGCCACACCGGCGCGCCGCCCGGCGCGTGGGCCCTCGGTCCCGCGAGTCCGGTCGTCGCCGCGGCCCGGGGCGCGAGCGCCGTCGCGGTGGCGCTGCGGCGCGGCCACCGGCGGGCCGTCGTCACGCACGGCAGGACCGCCCGGGAGGGCGGGGCGCCGGTGACCGCCGACACGCGCTTCGAGATCGGCTCCCTGACGAAGTGTCTGACGGCGCTGCTCTTCGCCGAGCGCGCGGCGCGCGGCGAGGTGGCCCACGGCGATCCGCTGACCCGCTTCCTGCCCCCGGAAGCCGTACCGGAGCCGCGCGGCGGGCCCGTCACCCTGCTCCATCTGGCCACCCACACCTCCGGTCTGCCCCGGCTGCCGCCGGGTCTGTTCGCCAGCGCGACGGGGCGCTGGCTGAGCAATCCGTACGCCCGGTTCGACACGGACGACCTGCTGGACGCCCTCGCCAGGACCCGGCTCCGCGCCCGGCCCGGCGAGCGGATGCGGTACTCGAACTTCGGGGTGGCGCTCCTCGGCCACCTCCTCACCGGTACGGGCGAGGCGCGCACGGCGGACGGCACGGCGCGGTACGGGGACCTCCTCGCGGCCCGGGTCCTGGACCCCCTCGGTCTGCACGGCACCTCCTGCGTGCCCGGCCCTCCGGGAACCACGGCCACCGGCCACGGGCACGGCGGCGCCCGCCCCCCGTGGGAGATCCCGGGTCTGCCGGGCGCGGGAGCCGTCCGCTCCACCGCCCGTGACCTGCTGACTCTCCTCGACGCGCACCTGGAGGCCCATCCCGGCGCCCCGCCAGGAACCCGTGAGGCCGCCGCGCCGCTCCCCCTGCGCGCGGCCCTCGCGGACGTCACCCGTCCACGGCTCGCGGTACGGGGCGGTGCCAGGCGGCTGGCTCTCGTCTGGAACATCCGGGTGCGGCCAGGCGGTGACGTGTACCACCACTCCGGCGGTACGAGCGGCTTCACCGCGTTCGCGGGGTTCTGCCCGCGCCGGGGCACCGCGCTCGTCGCGCTCGCCAACACGACCCCCGACGCCCGTCACGGCTTCCTCCAGAGCGCGTACGAAGCCCTGTTGGCCTTGGGCGCGCGGGGCTGACGACCCGTAAGAGCGGTGTGGTACGGCCGGACGGCCGAAGCGCGGTGGCCGGGTCGCGCGGGCCGTCCTCCACTGGGAGTGTGCGACCCCGATCGAGCGGGTCGTGTGCTGCCCGGACCGGGCGGCCCCCCTCTCCTGAGGAGCCCACCATGACGCCGTACCGCACCAGAGTGTTCACCGCAGTCTCCGCCACCGTGCTGCTCGCCGGGGCGGTCACCGCCTGTTCCGGCGGCGACAGCGGCGGCGGCTCGGCCCCGAGCACCGCCGAGACCGCTTCCGCGGCGTCCGCCGCCACCTCGGTACCGCCGGCCGCCGAGGTGGCGGCCTCCCCGTCGGCGTCCAGCCCGGCGGAAGTGACCTCGTCCAAGGGGCCGCTCGGCACGATCCTCTTCGACCACAAGGGCCGGACGCTGTACGTGTTCGACAAGGACAAGACGTCCAAGTCCACCTGCGAAGGAGGGTGCGCCACGGCGTGGCCGCCGTTCACCGTCACCGCGAAGCCGACCGCGGGCAAGGGCGTGAAGTCCGACCTGCTCTCCACCAGCACCCGGAGCGACGGCAAGAAGCAGGTCACCTACCACGGCCACCCCCTCTACCGCTTCTCCGGCGATCCGCAGCCCGGCAACACCAACGGACAGGGTGTCAACGCCTTCGGCGCCAAGTGGTACGTCATGGGCACCGACGGCAAGCAGATCACCAAGAAGTCGCAGAACCCGGGCACCGGTTACTGACCCCCGGCTCCCGCCCTCCCGCACCACCTCCCGTCCGATCCCCGGAGACCTTCATGCCGTCCCGTCGCCCCGCCCGCCTCGCCCTGGCACTCGCCTTCGCCTGTCTCACCGCTGTCGCGGGCTGTTCCGACAGCGACAACAACAGCGGCTCCTCGGACTCCTCCTCCGCACCCGCGTCCTCGGCACCCGCGTCGTCGGCCCCCGCCTCCACGGCGCCCGCTTCGTCGTCCCCGCCGTCGTCGGCCTCACCGTCGAGCAACGCCAAGGCGAAGATCAGCATCAAGAACTTCAAGTTCATGCCGGACAAGCTCACCGTGGCGCCCGGCACGAAGATCACCGTGACCAACAACGACTCCACCACCCACACGCTGACCGCCATCACGGACAAGGCGTGGAACACGGGTGACATCGCGCCCGGCAAGTCGGCCACCTTCACGGCGCCGACCAAGCCGGGCGCGTACAAGTACATGTGCACCATCCACCCCTTCATGAAGGGGACGCTCACCGTCCGCTGACCGACTGCTTTCCCGGCACGGTTTCCCCGGCCACGGTTTCCCCGGCCACGGTGCACCTGGAGACGTCATGGCAACAGACCCCACCGCCGTACCCCGCCGGACCCGCCTGGTCCGGCGGCTCGTCAGGGAGGCCGCACGGCTGATCGCCGCCGTCGGTCTGGCGCTGGACTCCTATCTGCATGCCCACCTGGCCGACCGGTACGACCTCGTCAGTGCCGACATCAGCCAGGGGACGCTCTTCCGGATCGAGGCCGGTTTCGCCGCGGCGGCGGCGGTGCTGATCCTGCTGTGGCGGCGGTGGCCGGCCGAGCTGTTCGCCTGGTCGGTCGCCGCCGGCGGGCTGACGCTCCTGCTCATCTACCGGTACGCCGACATCGGGGCGTGGGGGCCGTTCCCCGACATGTACGAACCGATCTGGTACGGCGACAAGGTCTTCACCGTCGTCGTCGAGGCGGTGGCCGTCGTGGCCACGTCGTATCTGCTGGTGACCAGCTTCCTGATGTGGTCCAAGCGCGGCCGGCCGCGCAGGCGCGGACGCCGGCGCGCCCACGCGGCCGGGGGCCGGCGGGTCTGACCCCGGGCCGGGCGCCGGGGCGCGGGCTCAGTCCCCCGGCGCCAGCGCGGCGCGCTGCCGGGCCGCCCGTACCGCCGCCGAGAGATGCCCGATGTCGTACGCGCCCCGGTGGCGCCGCCCGTTGATGAAGAACGTGGGCGTCCCCGACACCCCGCTGAGGTCCGCCGAGTCCACGTCCTCGCCGACCCGCGCGGCGCCCATGTGCTTGCGCAGGTGCTTGCGGAAGCGCTCGACGTCCAGGCCCAGCTCTTCCGCGTACCGGTGCAGGTCCTGGGGGCGCAGCGCCTCCTGGTGGGCGAGCAGCACGTCGTGCATCTCCCAGAAGGCGCCCTGCTCGGCCGCCGCCTCGGACGCCTCGGAGGCGAGTTGGGCCTGCGGGTGGACGTCCGTCAGGGGCAGGTGCCGCCAGACGTACCGTACGTCCCCGAAGTCCGCGAGCAGGTCGCGGATCACCGGCTCGGCCCGGCCGCAGTACGGGCACTCGAAGTCGCCGTACTCGACCACCGTGACCGGCGCGTGCCTCGGGCCGCGCACCTTGTCACGGTCGGGATCGACGGGGACGGCGAGGTCGACGATCTGTTCGGACGTGCCGAGGAGGGCGCGGTTGCGCCGCTGCCGGGGCAGCAGGCCGATGACGGCGGTCACCGCCCAGGTGACGAGGAAGGCGCAGATCAGGGCGGAGAGGGTGCCGATCTTCGCCTCTTCCAGCTGGTCGCCGTGGAACGCCAGGGTCGCGATGAGGAGCGACACGGTGAAGCCGGCCCCGGCGATCGTGCCGCCCGCCGCCGTCGCGCCCCAGCCCACCGGGGGCCGCAGTTTCCCGCCGCTGAGGCGGGTGGCCAGGTAGGAGGCGGTCAGGATGGCGACCGGTTTGCCGACCACGAAGCCGACCAGGATCCCGAGGGTGATCGGTGAGGTGAAGGCCTGGGACAGCTCGTGGGGGGTGATCCTGATGCCGGCGTTGGCCAGCGCGAACAGCGGCACGATCACATAGCTGCTCCACGGGTGGTACATCCGCTGGAGCCGCTCGTTCGGCGAGACCGCCGAGGCCAGGCCGATCCGCGCCGACCGCTCCAGCTCCGGGGTCGGCTGTTCGCGGAAGCGGCGGAAGAGACCGCTCGCGCGCTCCAGGTCGGAGCGCGACGCCGGGTAGGCGAAGGTGAGCAGCCCCATCGCGAGGCCGGTGACCACGGGGTCGACCCCTGATTCGAGGAGGGCGATCCAGACACCCACGGCGAGGACCGCGTACACCGCACCACGCCGCAGGCCGGCCCCGCGCACGACCACGATGACGATCAGCAGGCCGACTGCGGCGAGGACGGCGGCCATGTCGACGTTCTCGCTGTAGGCGACCGCGATGACGGCCAGGGCCACGAAGTCGTCGACGACCGCGACGGAGAGGATGAAGGCGCGCAGGCCGCCGGGCAGGCGTTTGCCGAGCAGCGCGAGCATGCCGAGGGCGAAGGCGGTGTCCGTGGACATCGCGGCGCCCCAGCCGTGCACGCTGCCGTCTCCGGCGTTGATGGCGAGATAGATCGCGACGGGGAGCGCCATGCCGCTGATCCCGGCGACCAGGGGCAGCGCGACGCGCCGTCGCTCCCGCAGTTCGCCCGTGTCGAACTCGCGGCGCGCCTCCAGGCCGACGACGAAGAAGAAGATCGTCATCAGCCCGCTGTTGATCCACTCCCGCAGGTCCATCGACAGGCCGTAGGACCCGATCCGCACGGACAGGCCGTTGTGCCAGAACGTCTCGTACGACGAGAGGTTGATGTTCGCCCAGGTCAGAGCGGCGATCACGGCCACCAGCAGGACGGCGGCGCTGCCCGTCTCGGTGCGCAGGAACGTCCTCCAGGGGGTGCGCACCTCGGCGCACTCCGTCCGCCCCGCGTAGCCGGACTCCGGTGTAGCTTCCGTCACGTCGCGATTCTCTCCTCCCGGTGCGGTCAGGGCCCGGCTGCGCCACGGACCGCACGGCGTGAAACTCATGCGGGTGGTGGCTCATTCCCGTCCGGCCTTCGGTCAGCTGGACCAAAACGCATCAAATACCGTTTTACCGGTCAGTCTGTGGAGATCAGCGGGTAGAGGTGTGTCATGGCAATCGACACACACGGCCCCGCGCTGCCGGCCGCGCGCGGTGAGCTGTCCGCGGCGGTGACCGGCTTCCTGCGCGACGGGGGCGCACCGCCCGGGCGTGCGGCGGCGCGCACGGCGGATCCGTACGGGGACGACCTCCAGCTGGCGCTGTACGTCTGCTACGAACTGCACTACCGGGGCTTCGCGGGGGTGGACGCCTCCCTCGAATGGGACCCCGCCCTGCTGGCGGCGCGGGCCGGTCTGGAGGAACGGTTCCTGGACGCCCTGCGCCGGGACGCCTCCCGGCACGACGACCCCGCGGCGGCGATGGCCGAGCTGCTGGTCGAGCCGGTACGGGACGGGGGGACGGACGTGTCCCTGTTCCTCCAGGACGACGGCGAGCTGTGGCAGGTGCGGGAGTACGCGGTCCACCGCTCGCTCTACCACCTCAAGGAGGCCGATCCGCACGCCTGGGTGCTGCCGAGGCTGTGGGGCCGGGCCAAGGCCGGCATGGCGGCGGTGGAGTTCGACGAGTTCGGCGCGGGCCGGGCGGAGCGGGTGCACGCGCGGCTGTTCGCGGAGCTGATGACCGACCTGGACCTGGATCCGGCGTACGGCCGCTATCTCGACGCGGCGTGCGCGGAGATGCTGGCCACCGTCAATCTGATGTCCCTGCTGGGGCTGCACCGGGAGTTGCGGGGCGCGCTGGTGGGGCACTACGCGAGCGTCGAGATCACGTCGTCGCCCGGTTCCCGGCGGCTGGCGCTGGCGATGAAGCGGACGGGGGCGGGCCCGGCGGCGGAGTTCTTCCACACCGAGCACGTGGAGGCGGACGCCGTGCACGAGCAGGTCATGCGGCACGAGGTGGTCGGGGGGCTGCTGGAGGAGGAGCCGCATCTCGCGCCGGACGTCGCCTTCGGGGTCGACGCGACGACGTACCTGGAGAGCCGGCTCGGCGAGCGCCTGCTGGGGTGCTGGCGGGCGGGCGGCACGTCGTTGCGTACCGGCCCGGGCGGGGGACGGTGAGCGTGGCGCGCGAACCCGCCGACGAGCCGGAGCCCGTCCGGCTCCGCGTGCAGCGCGAAGGGCCCACGCTGGTCGACGGACCGGTGACGGTGGAGCTGGACGACGGCACGACCGCCACCTCGGACCGGTTCCGGGTCGCGCTGTGCACCTGCCGGCGCAGCCGGCGTTTCCCGTGGTGCGACACCAGTCACCGGAGACGTACCCGCGGCTGATCCCGCCCGGCGGCTTCCCGGCTTTACTGCGACTTTGTTGCAGTTGCGGTTCCTGGGCCATCGGGTGGATGGAGCGTACACGGACCGAGGAAAGCAGCCCCATGACGATCGCCTCCGCCCCGCCGCGGCCGGCCCCCGGATCGCGGTGGCGGCGGCTGCGCGCCTTGATGACCCGTGAGGAGTGGACGCGGCTCGGCGGGATGGGCGCGTTCGTCCTGGCGCTGCATGTGATCGGCTGGTTCACGCTGGTGGCGATCGTGGCCCCCGAACCCCACAGCGCCGGGACGAAGTCGTTCGGCGTCGGCATCGGCGTGACCGCGTACACGCTGGGCCTGCGGCACGCCTTCGACGCCGATCACATCGCGGCCATCGACACACGACCCGCAAGCTGATGAACGAGGACAAGCGTCCGCTGTCGGTGGGTTTCTGGTTCTCCCTCGGTCATTGGGCGGCTGATGAAGTCGATCACCAAGCCGTGGCAGATGTATCCCCTCGGGCTGCTGTTCGGGCTGGGGTTCGACACCGCCACGGAGATCGCGCTGCTGGTGCTGGCCGGGTCCGGCGCCGCCTCCGGGCTGCCGTGGTACGCGATCCTGTGCCTGCCGGTGCTCTTCGCCGCCGGGATGTCCCTGCTGGACACCATCGACGGCTCGTTCATGAATTTCGCGTACGGCTGGGCCTTCTCCAAGCCGGTCCGCAAGGTCTACTACAACCTCACCATCACCGGCTGTCGGTCGCCGTCGCGCTCATCATCGGGACCGTGGAACTGCTCGGCCTGCTCACCGAGAAGCTGGGGCTGCACGGGGTCTTCTGGGACTGGGTGGGCGGACTGGATCTCACCATCGTCGGATGTGTGATCGCCGGGCTTTTCTTCGCCACCTGGCTCGTCGCGATGGCGGTGTGGAAGTTCGGCCGCATCGAGGAGAAGTGGACGGCCGGACTGCACGGCGGCAGCGGGGAGAAGGACGTCACACCACTTCCCTGAGCTTTCCGCCGGCCACGTCGAGGACAAACCCGCGGACGTTCCTCTTGTGGGGCACGAACGGGCTGGCCCTGATGCGGCGCACCGACTGCTGTACGTCGTTCTCCTCGTCCGGGAACGCCTCCGGGGCCCAGGACGGACGGATGTGGGTGTCCTCCTCGATCTGCCGCTTGAAGGCGTCGTCCGTGAAGGTGACCATGCCGCAGTCGGTGTGGTGGATGAGGAGGATGTCCGTGGTGCCCAGCAGTCGCTGACTGATCGTCAGAGAGCGGATGACGTCGTCGGTGACCACACCGCCGGCGTTGCGGATGACGTGGGCCTCGCCCTCCTTCAGGCCGAGGACGCGGTACACGTCGATACGGGCGTCCATGCAGGCGACCACCGCGAGACGGCGGGACGGGGGGAGGGCGAGCGGTCCGGCGAAGGCGGCCGCGTAGGACTCGTTGTTGGCCAGGTACTCGTCGGTGACGGTCACGTCGGTCCTGCTTCCTCTTGGCGGAACCGTCACGATACGGCGCCGCGATTCGCCCACAGAAGCGACGTTCTGCCCGGCCACAGGAATGCAACACGATGTCAACAATCGGGACATGTCCGACACCGAACCTCTGAGGTCGCTCAACTCCCTTGACCGTGCCCCGGCTCCGGTCGCCATCATGGTCCACGGTTCGAGAACGGGGAGAACGCATGCGACGGAACGTCAGAACGATCACGGGTCTGGTCCTGGCCACGACGGCGCTTCTCGCCCTGTCCGCGTGCTCGCAGGAGTACGACGACAAGCGCGGCAAGGGGGACGCGCCCGTGCAGGGGAACAAGGGCGACAGCACCGCTGCGGAGGTGTTCAACTTCCCCGACGGGTTCGGGAACCTCGCCACCAAGTGTGTCGGCCACGGGAACCGCGCGTACGTCACCACCAACGCCACCGGCCCGTCCAACGTCCAGATAGTCAAGGACAGTTCATGCGGGTGAGGCCGGCGGGACGGGCCTCGGCCGCCGTCGCCGTCTGCGCGCTCCTGGCGCTGACGGCGGGCTGCTCGCGGGAACATTACGAGGAGCGCGGCAAGGCGGACGCGCCGGTGAGCGGGCGCGCGGGCGACGACACCGCGGCGGAGGTCTTCAACTTCCCGGACCGGTTCGGGAACCTCGCCACCAAGTGTGCCGGCGAGGGACAGCGCGCCTACACGACCACCCGGTCCTTCCAGAACCGGGACGACGACGAGAAGGAGGTCGAGATCATCCCGGCCCACCAGGTGATCGTGGCCGACCCCGGGTGCGCGGGCGGCCCCGCCCGCTGAGCGTGCGCCGGGCAGGCAGCCACGCCCGTGCGAAGGTGCCGCCGCAACTGCCGATCCGGGGCGTTCCCGGGTTCTAGCGTCAACTCCTGTACCCGTCACACGACTTCATGGAGGAGACGAATGAACAACAACCTTCGTACGGCAGCGGCGGCCGTGGCGCTCGTGACCGGGCTCGTGACGGCGGGCGGCACCGCCTCCGCCGCCGCGGCCCCGCGTCCCGAGCGCATCACGTCGCAGGAGCAGCTCGCGGCGAGCATCGCGCAGGCGGTCGCCACAGCGGAGGAGAAGGGGGACACCGGTGGCGTCATCGTCGTCGGGATGATCTCCGAAGTCACGGCGAGCACCCGCGCCCTTTCCTGCTGACGAAATGGAGGTGAGCACCGTGGACAGCTCAGCGGACCGTGCTCAGGACGTGCGGGAGACCCCTGTCGCCTGGTGTCCGAGCGGCGATGCGAGCCGCCCGGAGAGCGTTGTCCTCGGCGTCCGGTCGGGGGACGGCGATCAGGTCGTCTACCTGGCGGAACCCGTACCGGCGGCCGACGTACTCGGCAGCATCCCCGAGGGAATCGCACCCAGCCGGGTGCTCCGGTTCGCCTCGCACTGCGTGTCGGACTGCGCGAACCGGGTCGGTGAGGCCTGCGGTCTGATCGAGCGCATCAAGACCGTGCCGGCCGGGACCGGCGCGAGCGCGGTGCCACGGTGCCACCTCCGACCGCACTGCAAGTGGTGGAACCAGACCGGAGTCGAGGCCTGCCACCGCTGCCCGGCCATTTCCACCCTCAACTCCCGCGACGACGAACTCACCGTTCTCGTCGCGGACCCCGCCACCACCCGTGAACAGCTGGAAAGCTGGGTCGCAGCGGGACGGTGAGCGGGCCCGGTACCGGATCAGGACCGGGACCGACCCCAAACGAGAGAAGGGATGTTGTGGACAACTGGACACGGTGTTTCCGCCCGGCTCCCGAAGCCGGGGCGCGGTTGCTGTGCTTCCCGCACGCCGGTGGTTCGGCGGGCGCCTATCTGCCGCTGTCGATCGCGGTCGGGGGGACGGCGGAAACACTGGTCGTGCAGTACCCCGGGCGGCACGACCGCTTCGCCGAGCCGTTCACCGAACGGCTCGGCGACGTTGTGGACGCCGTCGTGGCCGGACTCCCCGCGGACGGGGACCGGCCATTGGTGCTGTTCGGCCACAGCATGGGCGCGATCCTGGCGTTCGAGACCGCGCGCCGGCTCGAACGGGAGGGGCGGGGTCCTGTGGCGCTGTTCGTCTCGGGGCGTGAGGGTCCGGCGCTGGCCCAGCGGCCGCGACTGCCGAACCCGCCCACCGACGAGGACCTGATCGGGGAGATGCGGCTGCTGTCCGGCACGGAGGACGAGTTGCTCAGCAACCCGGACATCCTCGAACTGGCCCTGCCGCCGCTGCGCGCCGACTACGCCATGCTCTTCGCCCACACGCACCGCCCGGGGCCCGCGCTGGGCTGCCCGGTCACCGCGCTGACCGGGGACGACGACCCACGGGTGGACGCCGAGCGCGTACTGGCCTGGGAGCGCGAGACCGAGGGCCCGTTCGAGCGGCACGTGCTGCCCGGCGGGCACTTCTTCCTGGGCGACCACCTGCCGTACGTGGCGGATCTTGTCGCCGCGTCCGTGGCGGGGGCGGGGGCCGGGGGTCCGGGCCGTACCGCCACACGTACCGGCTCCGGCAGCACGTCCGTCTGAGGCTTACGCCGCCGTAAAGGGCCTGGGGCCGAATCCCTTCCGGGATTCGGCCCCAGGCCCTTTACGTGAGCGGGAATCACTCCGCTTCGAACTCCGACAGCAGCGCGTCGAGCGAGTCGTCCCCGTCGCGGGCCGCCGCGATCCGGCGCGCCATCTCGTGCAGGGTCAGCTGCTCCAGGAACAGCGTGATGGGGACGTCGATGTCGAAGTCGTCCCGCAGGCAGCCCACCAGGTGGACGGCGGTCAGGGAGTCGCCGCCGGCCGCGAAGTACGTCATCTCCGGGTCGTCCGCGTCCTCCAGGCCCAGGGCCTCGGCGAGCAGCGCGCGGACGGCCTGCTCCAGGCCGGCGCCGGACTCGCCCGCTTCCTCCGGCTGTTCCGGCCGCTCCTCGCGGACCGCGCGGGAGGCGAGGTCGAAGGCGCCGAAGCTCTCGCCCGCGATGGGGTATGCCGGCAGGGCGACCCGCCGGCCGCCGCCCTCCTCGGGCGCGGGACCGCCGCTGAGCCAGGTCTCGCCCAGCGGATCGAGCCCACCGGCGGCCAGGGCGCCCCCGGCCAGTTCGGCCAGCCCGGCCGCCGCGCCCGCCAGGTCGGCCGCCCGTACGTAGCCGCGGACGTCCATCGGCGCGCGCCCCACCCGCAGCGTGTGGGCGGTGTCCGCGAGGGACGGGGCGCCGGGCGCCCGCAGCGCCGCCGCCAGCCGCCCGGCGAGGGCGGCGAGATCCTCTCTCGTACGGGCGGACAGCAGCAGGACCTCCGGTACGGACCCGGCGTCCGGCTCCCCGGCGGCGGCGCGCCCCGGCGCCTGCTCCAGGACGACGTGCACGTTGGTGCCGCCGATGCCGACCGAGCTGACACCCGCCCGGCGCGGGCCGAGTTCGGGTTCCTCCCAGGCGGCGGCCCGGTCGACCACGTGGAACGGCGAGTCCTCGAAGGCCATGCCCGGGTGCGGGCGGCCGGCGTTGGCGTTCGGCACCAGGGTCGCGTGCTCCAGCATGAGAACCGACTTGATCAGCGCGGCCACACCCGCGGCGGCGTCCAGGTGTCCGAGGTTGGACTTCACCGAGCCGATGCCGATCCGGCCGGTGCCCAGCGCCCCCTTGAACGCGGACGTCGCCGCCGCCGCCTCGACACGGTCGCCGAGCGCCGTGGCCGTACCGTGCGCCTCCAGGTACTGGGCGTCGGCGGGGTCGAGCCCGGCGGCGGCCCAGGCCTCCACGATCGCGGCGGTCTGCTGGTCGACGCCGGGCGCGGTGAACCCGACCTTGGTGGCGCCGTCGTTGGTGACGGCGCTGCCCCGGATGACCGCCCTGATCGGGTCGTTGTCGGCGAGCGCGTCGGACAGCCGCCGCAGCACCACCACCCCGACCCCGTTGCCGGGTACGGTGCCGCCGGCCCGCTCGTCGAAGGGGCGGCAGCGGCCGTCGGGCGAGAAGATCCCGCCCTGGGTGTGGACGTAGCCGCGCTTGCGTACCGTGTCCACGGCGACGCCGCCGGCCAGCGCGGTGTCGCACTCGCCGAGCAGCAGCGACTGCACCGCGAGGTGGACGGCGGTCAGCGAGGTCGAGCATGCCGTCTGCACGGTCAGGCTCGGGCCCTCCAGACCGAGGCGGTAGGAGATCCACGGGGCGAGGAACTCGCGGTCGGTGAGGATACGGACCTGCAGCGCCCCGATCGACGCGGCGAGCCGGGGGTCGGTCGCGGCGGCCAGCATGTGCTCGGTGGAGCCGCCGCCGACGTACACGCCGGTACGCGCGGATCCCCCCTGCGGGTTGCGTCCCGCGTCCTCCAGGGCGGCCCAGGCCGTCTGGAGGAGCAGCCTGTGCTGGGGGTCGAGGGCCGTGGCCTCGGTCCGGTTGAAGCCGAACAACTCGGCGTCGAAGCGGTCCGCGTCCGGCAGGAAGCCCTTGGACGGGATGTAGTCGCGGCTTCTCACCTCCTGGGCGTCGGCGCCGTCGGCGAGGAGTTCGTCCTCGGTGAAGTCGGTGACCGAGCAGACCCCGCCGAGCAGGTTGCTCCAGTAGGCGTCCAGGTCGGGGGCGCCGGGGAAGCGCCCGCTCATGCCGACGACCGCGATCGCGGACTCGGCCGGGGTGGTGTCGGTGGCTGCTGCCTTCTCGGTCATCGTGTGGAGCCTTTCCGGGAGCTGAGTCGGTGGGCGGCGGCGGTGCGGCGTGCGTGCCGGTCGACGCCGCGCGCGGCGGCCGTCTCGGCGGGGTGTGCGGGGGCGGCGGCCCGTCCGGCGGGCGCGGCGTTCGCGCGGTCGAGGTGGGCGGCGAGGGTGACGACGGTGGGGTGGCGGAACAGGTCGACCAGGCTGATGTCGCCCAGCTCGGGCCGCTCGCGCAGGGCGGACAGGACGCTGAGCATCCGTACCGAATTGCCGCCCAGGTCGAAGAAGTTGTCGTGGACGGCGACCCGGTCGAGGGTCAGGACGCGCGCCCACACCCCGGCCACCAGCCGCTCGGTGGGCGTGCCCGCGACGGCGGTGGGGCCGTCCTGCGGGGCCGGGAGGACGGCGGGTGCGGGGAGCCGGGCCCGGTCGATCTTCCCGTTGCGGCTGAGCGGCATCTCGTCGAGGCGTACGAACACCTCGGGCACCATGAAGCCGGGCAGCTTCGTGACGAGATGGGCGCGCAGCGCGGCGTCCGGGGGCGCGGCCCCGTCCCGGCCCACGACGTAGGCGACGAGGCGCTGTTCGGTGCCGGTGCCCCGGACGGTGGCCGCCGCGAGGGCGACGCCCGGGGTGGCGGCCAACAGGGTCTCGATCTCGCCGAGTTCGATGCGTACGCCGCGCAGTTTGACCTGGAGGTCGCTGCGTCCGAGGTAGTGGATGAGGCCGCCCGCGTCGATCCGGCCGAGGTCGCCGCTGCGGTACATCCGGGTGCCCGGCGCGCCGTGCGGATCGGCGACGAACCGTTCCGCGGTCATGCCGGGCTGTCCGATGTAGCCGCGGCCCAGGGAGGCGCCCGCGATGTAGATCTCGCCGGCGACCCCGGTGGGGACGGGCCTGAGCAGCCCGTCCAGGACGTAGACCCGGGCCCCGGCGACCGCGCCGCCGAGCACCACGGGCTCGCCGGGCACCAGGTCGGCGGTGGTGGCGTAGACGGTGACCTCGCTGGGGCCGTACGCGTTGACGATCCGGCGTCCCGGCGCGCTGAGCCGCTCGACCAGCTCGGGCGGGCAGGCCTCGCCGCCGACCCCGACGGTCCGCAGGTCCGGCAGCTGTCCGGTGAGGTCGGGCAGCAGCATCGCGGCGGACGGCGGCAGGAAGACATAGGTGATGCGGGACTCCCTGAGCTTGTCCAGGAGGGCCTCGCCGATCCGTTCGTCCTCGCTGGGGATGTGCAGCTCCGCGCCCGCGACCCAGGGGAAGAAGAGGTCGGAGACGGCGACGTCGAAGCCGAACGACACGAATTGCAGCACCCGGTCGTCCGCGTCGACCGGGAAGGAGTGCCGTACCGCGCGGGTGAGGTTGACCAGGGCCCGGTGTTCGACGGCGACGCCCTTGGGCACGCCGGTGGAGCCTGACGTGAACAGGACGTAGGCGAGATCCTTGGGGCCCGGCGCCCGGACGGTACCGGCGGGGGCCGTCCCCGGCAGGACAGGGTCGGTGACGGCCGGCCGGTCGAGGCGGACGCACGGCACCTCCAGACGCTCCCCCTTCTCCGCGGTCCCACGGGCCGTCAGGAGCAGTCCGGTGCCGGAGCTCTCCACCATGTGGCGGAGCCGGGCGGGCGGGTGGGCCTGGTCCAGCGGGACGTACGCGCCGCCCGCGCGCAGGACCGCGAGGGCCGCGATACCCTGGTCGGCCGAGCGGGGCAGGAGCAGGCCGACGCGGAATCCGGGCCGTACGCCGGCCGCGCGCAGCCGGGCCGCCAGGGCGTCGGCCCTCGTGAGCAGGTCGCGGTAGCTGAGCCGCAGGTCGCCGCTGACCAGGGCCGTGGCGTCGGGGCGCGCCGCCGCGATGTCGGCGATCAGGTCGGGCACCAGGCGGTCCGGGGGCGCGGCCTCCGCGACGCGGTCGGCGCCTGCGATCGTACGGCGGCGTTCGTCGGCCGGCACCAGGTCGACGGAGGACAGCGGGGCGGCCGGGTCGGCGAGAAGGCCGTCCAGCAGGGTCCGGAAGTTGACCGTCCAGCGGCGTACCGTCTCGGCGTCGAAGAGGTCGCCGCGGTAGATGAACTGGGCGGCCAGGTCGGCGCCCCACCGCTCCACGAAGAGGAGGAAGTCGAACTTGGCGGTGTCCAGGGTGAGGGCGAGCCGCTCGGTGTCGGCGCCGGACAGGTCCAGCGCGACCTCCGCCTCGTCGTCGTAGGTGAGCGCCACCTGCACGACGGGGTCGTGGCTGGTCTCGCGGACCGGGGCGAGGGCGTCGACCACCGCCTCGAACGGCGCGTCCTGATGGGGCCTGGCCGCCAGCAGCGCGGCCCGGATGCGGCCGGTGAGCCGGTCGAGGGACGGGTCGCCCGACACGTCGACGCGCAGGGCCAGGGTGTTGGTCAGCATGCCGATCATGGAGCCCAGTTCGGGCCGGTCGCGGCCCGACACCGGGAAGCCGACGACCAGGTCGTCGCGGCCCGAGATGCGGGCGAGGAACGCGGTGTACACGGCGAACATCGTCATGAACGGGGTGGCGCCCTGGCCCGCGGCGACCTCCGCCAGGCGTTCTCTGACCCCGGAGTCGAGCAGGAAGCGCTCGACACCGCCGGCGGAGGTACGGACCGGCGGGCGCGGCCGGTCCAGCGGCAGTTCGATGACGGCGGGCGCGCCGCGCAGGCGCTCGGCCCAGTGCGCCACCGCGTCCTTGAACGCGCCGTCGGCCTGGCGCTCGCGCTGCCAGGCGGCGTAGTCCGCGAACTGGAGCGGGAGGTGGGCCGGGCGGTGCGGCGGGCCGCCGGTCCCGTGCCCGTACGCGGCGGACAGCTCGTCCAGCATGAGGCCGAGCGACCAGCCGTCGCAGACCAGGTGGTGGGCGACGAGCAGCACCCGGTGGGTGCCGTCGTCCACGGCGTACACGGTGCAGCGCAAGAGGGGTCCTGTACCCGTGTCGAAGGGGCGGGCGGCCTCCGTACGGATCAGCGCGTCCACCCGGCCGGCCGGCACGTCCCGCTCGATCGCGAATCCCGCCCGTCCGGTGGTGGAGACGATCTGCGCCTGGGTGCCGTCGGCGGCGGTACGGAAGACGGTCCGCAGCGACTCGTGGCGGGCGACGAGCGCGTCCAGCGCGCGGTGGAGCGCGGCGGTGTCGAAGGGACCGCGCACGGCGAACGCGGCGGGCACGTTGTACTGGGCGGTGCCGGGGTCCATCTGGTCGAGGACGAGCAGGCGGCTCTGGGCGTCGGAGGCGGGGAACTCGTACTCCTCGCCCGCCCAGGCGTGGAGGTCGATGAGATCTACGGTGTCGGTGGTCATCGGTTCAGTCCCCTCGGAGGGCGGTTTCGAGGACCGCGGCGATCTCGGCCGCCGGGCCCGGGGTCAGGACGTCGCTGTGGCCGCAGGCCAGGTCGTGCACGTCGAGCGCGGCGGCCACCCGCCGCCAGGCAGCGGTCTTCTCGGCCGGGGTGGGCCAGGTGTCCCGGGTGGCGGAGAAGAGCGTCACGCGCCCCTCGTAGGGCGTCGGGCTCCAGTGCCGGACGACCCGGGTGTGGTGGGTCCCCACGTCGACGAGGGCGTGGAGCTGAGGGTCGGTCAGCGCGTCGAAGCCGCTGCGGCGGACCGTGGCGAACACCCGTGCGCGGTCCAGCGGTCCGGGCGGCACGGGCAGGTCGGGGGCGTGGCTCTGGAGCAGGATGCGCAGCAGTTCGTCCTCGACGGCCACCGGGTCCAGCGGGGTGCCGAGGATGGTGTCCGGCATCGGCATGGCGTCCACCACGGCGAGCATCCTGACCTCCTCCCCCGCCCGGCGCAGCCGGACCGCCATCTCGTGGGCGAGGCCGCCGCCGAAGGACCGGCCGAGGAGCAGGTACGGCCCGTGCGGCAGGAGTGCGCGGAGGCGTGCCACGTACAGGTCGGCCATCCCGCCCATGGAGGGCGGGAGGTGGTCCACCCCGGTCAGCAGGGCCGGGCTCTGGAGGGTGTGCACGGGGCGGGCGGGGTCGAGGTACGGGAGCAGGTTGGCGAACGACCAGCCGAGGCCGAGCCCCGGGTGGACGCAGACGAGCGGGGTACGGTCGCCCCCGGCGCGCAGGGTGAGCACCGGCTCCAGGCTGTTCCCGGACGGATCGCCGGAGCCCGCGGCCGGACCGGTGCGCTGCCGGGCGGACCGCAGGGGGATGCGCGGGGCGCGGCCGCCGGCGGCGGCCGGTGCGTCGAGGCGGGCGGCGAGGGCGGCCGGGGTCGGCGCGTCGAACAGGACCGAGACGGGGATCCGTACGTCGAGGACCGTCTCGATCTTCGACTTCAGGCGCAGCGCGGTCAGGGAATGGCCGCCGGCGGTGAAGAAGTCGGTGTCCGGGCCGACGGCGGGGAGGCCGAGCACCGTACCGAACAGGGCGCACAGCTCCCTCTCTCGGTCGGAGCGCGGGGCCCGGGAGACCGCCTGCTCCCCGGTGGGTCCGGGGGCGGGCAGGGCGGCGCGGTCGACCTTGTGGTGGCGGGTGAGCGGCACGTGGTCGATGCGGGCCCAGACGGTTGGGACGAGGTGCGCGGGCAGGTGCCGGGCGGCGTGTTCGCGGACCCGGGCGAGGGTGCGGTGCCACTGCTCGTCGCGGGTGGCGTTCGTGTCCGTCGCGTCGCAGGCGCCTTCGTCCAGGAGCAGCCAGGCGGCGAGGAGTTTGCCGCCGGTCGCGTCGCGCCGGGCGCCGACGACGGCCCGCGCCACGCCGGGGCAGCCGGTCAGCGCGGCCTCGACCTCGGCGGGTTCGACGCGGAAGCCCCGGACCTTGACCTGGTCGTCGGCGCGGCCGGCGAACTCCAGGACTCCGCCGCTCGTATGCCGGGCGAGGTCGCCGGTGCGGTACATGCGGCTGCCCGGCGGTCCGTAGGGATCGGCGACGAAGCGCTCGGCGGTGGCCACCGGGCGCCCGAGGTAGCCGTGGGCGAGGCCGGTGCCGGCGAGGTACAGCTCGCCGGTGGCGCCGGCGGGCATCGGGCGCAGCGCGGCGTCCAGGACGTAGGCGCGGGTGTTGTCCAGGGGGCGGCCGATGGGGACGGCGCCCGGGTCGCTGTCGGTGTGAGCGGTGTGCGCGGGAGTGACGTGTGTGGTGGGGGCGGTGTGCGCGGTGGCGAACACCGTTGTCTCGGTGGGTCCGTAGCCGTTGACCACCACGGCGCCGGGGCAGTGTTCCTGGATCCGGCGCACGGTGTCCCGCGCCAGGACGTCGCCGCCGGCCCACACCTCGCTGAGCCCCGAGAGCGCGTCCGGCGCGATCTCCGCGACGGTACGCAGCAGTTCGGGCGTGAGCATCAGCGCGGTGACCCCGCGATCGGGCACCACCCGCTTGAGGAGGTCGGGGGTGACGGCCTCGGCGGGGGCGACCACCACGGTCCCGCCGTTCAGGAGCGGGATCCACACCTCGTAGGTGGAGGCGTCGAACGTGTACGGGTTGTGGAACAGCACCCGCCGGTGCGCGCCGCCCGCGAAGCGTCCGTCGGCGGCCAGTTCGGTGATCGCCCGTTGCGGGACGACCACGCCCTTGGGCTCTCCGGTGGAGCCGGAGGTGTAGATCACGCAGGCGGCGGACTCCGGATGGGCCGGGACCCCGTCGAAGTCCCCGGGTCCCGCGCGCTCCTCCTCCATGTCCACCACCGGCAGATCCGGGGGGAGCCGGACCGGGAAGGCGCCCAGGGTGAGGGCGAGGACGGGCGCCGCGGCCTTCACCAGGCGGGCCAGCCGCTCCGACGGCTGGGCCGGGTCGAGCGGCAGCCAGCAGGCCCCGGCCTTGAGGACCGCGAGCTGGGCCACGACCACGGACGCCGACCGGGGCAGCAGGAGGGCCACCGTGTCCCCCGGCGCCACACCGGCCAGGACGAGCCGGCCGGCCAGCCGGTCCGACGCGGCGTCGAGCCGCGCGTAGCTGAGGATCTCGCCGTCCGTGTCGACGGCGGGCGCGTCCGGCGTACGGGCCACCTGCGCGGCGAACCGCCCCGTCATGGTGGCGGGTTCGGCGACGGCGCGGGCCGGGCCTGCCGCGAGGGCGAGCAGCCGGTCGTGTTCCGCCTGCGGGAGGGCGTCGATGTCCTGCGCCAACCGCTGCGGATTCTCGGCGAGTTGTTCCAGTACGCGCACGACGCCGCGGGTGATCGCGGTGGCGGAGATTCCCCGGCGGCAGCTCACCGACAGCAGCATCCGTTCCTCGGCGACGGCGGCGATGGTGACCGGGTAGTGGGTCGCGTCCGTCACCGTCACCAGGCGTACCGTGTCGGGCCCGTCCTGGCTCGCCGGGTCCTGCGGGAAGTTCTCGAAGGCGAGGATGGAGTCGAAGAGTTCACCGGCCCCGACGTTCCGCTGCACCTCGGCGACGCGGGCGTGGTGATGGGCCAGCAGCCGGGACTGCTCGTCCTGGATCCGGTGGAGCAGGTCGCCCGCGCTCTCGCCGTCCCGGAGTTGTACCCGTACCGGCAGGGTGTTGATGAACAGGCCCACCATGGACTCGACGCCCGGCAGGTCGTGCGGGCGTCCGGAGACGACCGCTCCGAAGACCAGGTCACGGGCTCCGGTCAGCCGGGCCAGGACCAGCGCCCAGGCGACCTGTACCACGGTGTTGAGGGTGACGCCCGCCTCGGCGGCCCGTGCGGTCAGGGTCCCGGTGAGCGCGGCCGGCAGCCGTGTCCGCGTCCGGTCGGGCGCGGTGTCGGGGCCGTCCGGTGCCAGCAGCGCGGGCCGGTCCAGGCCGTCGAGCGCCTCGGCCCACGCGGTGTCGGCCTTGTGCTGGTCCTGCCCGCTCAGCCACACCAGATAGTCGCGGTAGGGCACGGGGGGCGGCAGCGGGCGGCCCGCGACGAGGGCCACGAGGTCCCGTTCGAGGATCGGCAGCGACCAGCCGTCGAGCAGGATGTGGTGGAAGGACACGATCAGTTCGGCGCCGGTGTCGTGCCGCAGGAAGGTGGCGCGGACCAGGGGCGGCCGGGCGAGGTCGAAGCGGAGCGCCGCGTCCTCGCGCAGCACCTCCTCGGTCCTTACGGTGACGTCGTCCAGGCTCAGTCCTGTCAGGTCCACCTCGGTCCAGGGCAGGCGGACGGCCTTCGGGACGACCTGGACGGGCCGGTCGAGGCGCTCGTGCCGGAAGCAGGCGCGCAGGTTGGGGTGGCGGGCGAGGAGGGCGCCGACGCCGGCCCGTACCGCGTCCGTGGCGACGGCGCGGCCGATCAGGAAGCGGGCCTGCACCAGGTAGGGGTCGGGGCCGCCGGTGTCCCGGGCGGCGTGGAAGAGCAGTCCTTCCTGGACCGGGGAGAGTGGCAGTACGTCCGCGATGCGCGCGTTCATCGTCGTCCCCCTTGGTGGGCGGAGGCTCCGGAGCCGTCCGTGCCGTCCATGTCGTGGATGCCGCCGTCGGGATCGGTGTCGGTGTCTGTGCCGAACTCCGCGTCGAAGTCTCCGAAGTCGCCGAAGTCCATTTCCTGGCCGAGCAGTTCCAGCTGGTCCCCGGTGAGGTCGACCAGCGGGAAGTCGGACGGGGTGTGGCCCGCCCCGCCGTCGGGACCGCGGTGGTCCGCGAGGACGCCGAGCGCCTCGGACCAGGCCGCCGCCAGGGCGTGTACCTCGTCCTCGGTGAACACCCCGGCCGCGTACGAGAAGCTCGCCTCCAGCAGGAGGTCGCCGTTCTCCTCGCGGGACAGCACGTCCACCTCCAGCGCGTGGCCGAGGGGCACGGCCTCGGGACCGACGTCGAGCAGCCGTCCGCCCGCCGCGTCGGACTCGGCGAACCTGCCGAGGTAGTTGAAACGGACGTCGGGGACGGGGAGCGCGGCGAGGGCGGGCCCCGTCGTGGGGTGGAGGTAGCGCAGCAGGCCCCAGCCGAGGCCGCCCGCGGGCACGCCCCGCAGCTGTTCCTTGACGCTCTTGAGCGCCTCCCCCGGCCGGCCGCCGGGCCGCACCGCGGCGGCGCCGAGGTCCAGGCGGACCGGGTACTGCGAGGTGAACCAGCCGACCGTGCCGGACACGTCCACCGGCGCGGAGATCACTTCGCGGCCGTGGCCCTCCAGGTGGACCAGCAGGGCGGACCCGGTGCCCCGCCACTGGACGGCCGCCGCCGTCAGCGCGGTGAGCAGGACCGCGTCCGGGCGGCAGTTGAAGGCACCCGGCAGGGTGACGAGCGCGCTCCTGGTGAGGTCGGGGCCCAGCTCGACGGTGAGGGTCTCCCGGCGTTCGCCGGCTCCCCGGCCGTCGGCGATCCGGGCCGTCCCGTCCGCCAGCTGTCTTTCCCACCAGGGGAGTTCGCCGAGCCGCCGGTCGGCCTCCTGGGACAGCAGCCGGGACCAGCGGGTGAACGAGGTGGTCTTCGCGGGGGCCGGGTCGCCCTCGTCCCGGTGGCCGAGCGCCGCCGCGAGTTCCTGGCCGATCACCCGCCAGGACAGTCCGTCGACGGCCAGGTGGTGCACGGTGACGAGCAGGGCGCCGGGGCGGCCGGGTCCCGCGTCGAGCCAGACGGCCCGCAGCATCTCGCCGTCCTCGGGACGGAGGGCGGTGGAGACCGCCAACGCGCGTGCCCGGTCGAGGAGATCGGCGTCGGGGGCGACGGGAACGCGCAGGGTGCGCGCGTTGCCCGGGATCTCCTCGACGGGCACCTCCAGCTCCCAGTCGGCGGGGGCGTGGCCGACCAGGCGCATCCGCAGCGCGGCGTGGCGCGCGGCCAGGCCGGTGACGGCCTCCGTGAGCGTTCCGAGGCCGGTACCGGATGCCACCGGGAAGACCATGGACTGGGTGAACGCCGAGGTGTCCGGGCCCTGTTCGCGCCACCAGCGCATCACGGGGGTGAGCGGCAGCCGCCCGTACCCGGTGTCCTCCTCCTGGGGGAGGCCGGTGTCCGGGGTACGGGCGAGCACGGCGAGCCGGGCAGGTGTGCGGACGGTGAACACGTCGTGCGGGGAGAGCACCAGACCGGCCGCCCTGGCCCGTACCGCGAGCTGGATGGCCATGATGCTGTCGCCGCCCAGACGGAAGAAGTCGTCGTCGGGGCCCGCCTGTTCGAGGCCGAGGAGGCCGGCGAAAAGACCGCACAGGATCTCCTCGCGGGCCGACCCGGGGGCCCGTACGGTCTCGTCGGAGCGCTGCGCGGGCGCCGGCAGGGCGCCCCGGTCGAGCTTGCCGCCGGACGTCAGGGGCAGGGCGTCGAGCGCCACCACAGCGGCGGGGACCATGGCCGCGGGCAGCCGCCCGGCGGCGTGGAGCAGCAGTGTGTCCGGGTCGATCTCGCTCCCGGGGGCGGGGACGACGTACGCGACGAGCTGTGCGACTCCTGCCCTGCTGTTCCGTACGACGGCCACCGCGCGGTCCACGGTGGGGTGTTCGGTCAGCGCGGCCGCGATCTCCCCCGGTTCGATGCGCAGTCCGCGCAGCTTCACCTGCTCGTCGCCGCGACCGAGGTAGTGCGTGATGCCGGTGGGGTCGCGGTGGGCGAGGTCGCCGGTGCGGTACATGCGGCTGCCCGGCGGCCCGTACGGATCGGCGACGAACCGCTCGGCGGTGAGCGCGGCGCGCCCCAGGTAGCCACGGGCGAGCGCGGGTCCCGCCAGGTACAGCTCGCCGCTGACCCCGGCGGGTACCGGGCGCAGCCGCTCGTCGAGGACGTAGGCGCCGGTGCCTGGCAGCGGGCTGCCGATGGGCGGGGTGGTGCCGTCGGCGGCGAGGGGCGCGGAGAGGGTGGAGACGACGGTGGCCTCGGTGGGCCCGTACGCGTTGTGGAGGCGCCGGCCTCCGGCGGTCCAGCGGGCGATCAGGTCCGGCGGGCACGACTCCGCGCCGACGAGGAGGGTGCGCAGCTCCGGGTGGGGTCCCGCCGGCACGGTGGCGAGCACGGACGGCGGGACGAAGGCGCACGAGATGCGCCGCTCGGTCAGTACGTCCGCAAGGGCGTCGCCCACGAGCGGTCCCCGGGGCGGCAGGACGAGGGTGCCGCCCGAGCCGAAGGCCAGGCACATCTCGCCGACGGAGATGTCGAACGTCGGCGGTCCGAGCTGGAGGACCCGGCTGCCGGCGCCGAGGGCGGTGCCGTCCACGAGACCTGCCGTCAGGGCGGCCACCCCGGCGTGGGTGACGATCACGCCCTTGGGGGTGCCGGTGGAGCCGGAGGTGTGGATGACGTGGGCGGCGCCGGTGGTTTCCGGGTGGCCGGGCGGCAGCAGGGGTTCACCGGCCCGGGTGTCCTCGTCCGGGACCGCCCAGGCGTTCTCGTCCAGGACCAGGGCCGGGAGGTCCGTGCCGAGCGGCTCGGCGCCCGGTGCGGTGACCAGGAGTACGGGTGCGGCCTCGGCGAGGACGCGGCGCACGCGCTCGACGGGGTGCGCCGGGTCGACGGGCAGGTACGCGGCGCCGGCGCGCTGGGCGGCCAGTGCGGCCACCGGCCAGTCGGTGCCCCGGTCGAGGGCGAGGGCGACGATCCGGCCGGGCCCTGCTCCGTACCGCACCATCCGGTGTGCCAACCGGTCGACACGGTAGGTCAGTTGGGCGTAGCTGAGGGTCTCTCCGCCGGATTCGAGGGCCGGCGCGTCCGGGGTGCGGGCCGCCTGACGGGCCACCAGCTCGGGCAGCGAGGCGGGGGCGGGCGCGGCGGGCCCCGCCGCGTCGGCGAGCAGGTGGCCTCGCATGGCGCCGGGCACCAGGTCGATGTCGCCGACGAGCGCGGTCGGATCGGTGGTGATCCGCCGCAGGAGTTCGACGTAGCACTCGGTCCAGCGGGCCACGACCTGGGGGTCGAAGACGTCGGTACGGAGCCCGAAGCTGCCCTCCATGCCGTCGTCGCAGTCCTTCACGACACCGACGAGGTCGTGCTCGCCGCCGGTGTGGATGCGCTCGGGCTCCGCGAACTCCTTCATCACGGAGACGCTCGGCTGCTGCGTCAGGTGCATGAACACCCACTGGTACAGCGGGGCCCGGCCCGCGCTGCGCTCCGGGGCGGCGGCCGACACGATCCGGCCGACCGGGACGTCCGCGTTGGCCATCAACTCGGGGAAGTCGACGGCGAATCCGGCGAGCACGTCGGCGAAGGAGCGGTCGGACCGTACCCGCCAGCGGGTCGGGACGGCGTTCATGACGTACCCGATGACCTGGTCGAGTCCCTTGGCCGCGCGGTTGGCGATGGGGGTGCCGAGGATCAGGTCGTCGGCGCCGCTGACCCGGTGCGCGAGGACGGCGAAGGCCGCCATCAGGACGACGTACACGGAGGCGCCGCGCTCGCGGGCCAGGGCGCGCACGGCGGCGGCGGTCGGCGCGTCGATGTGGAAGGGGACCTGGGCGATGCCGTCGCCCGAGGTGACGGGGGTGCCGCCGCCGCCCGGCACGGTGAGCGGCCCGGGCGGGTCCGCGAGGTAGCGGCGCCAGAAGTCGAGGCGGGCCCCGAAGACCCCGGACTCCGCCAACTCGTCCTGCCAGGAGGAGAAGTCGGCGTACTGGACGGCGGGCCGGGTCAGGGGCGGCTCCTTGCCGTCGCGCAGCGCTCCGTACGCCTGGGCGAACTCGTTCTGGAGCACGTCGAACGACCACCAGTCACTGATGGTGTGGTGCAGGCTGAGCATCAGGGTGGAGCGCCGCTCGTCGACCCGGACGAACCGGGCCCGGATCAGCTTGTCCCCGCCCAGGTCGAAGGGGCGGGCGCGGAAGGTCTCGAAGGCCTCGTCGATGCTCGTGTCCGTGCCCCGCAGGTCCTCGCGCTCCAGGTCGAAGGCGCCCTCGTCGGGGAACTCGACGTGCAGCCCGCCCGACTCGTCCGTCCTGATCCGGGTGCGCAGGATGTCGTGGTTCCGCTGGATCAGCGTCAGGGCCGCCTCCAGGTGCGCCGGGTCGGCGGGGCTGTCGAAGTGGTAGGCGGAGCACAGGTTGAGCGCGGCCGTGCCGGGATAGAGCGAGTCGTACACCCACAGGTCGTGCTGGGCGGGGCTGAGGGGGACCGGCCTGCCGGGGTCGCGCGGGGGTATGACGGCGGGTATCTCGCGGGCGCGGCCGGCTTCCAGGAGGCGGCGCATCAGGCGCACGCGCTGCTCCCTGCCGAGGGCGCCGAACCGGTCGGCCATGGAGGGGGTCGCCGCGCCGGGAGCCGCGCGGAACAGGGTGGGGGCAGTCATCACAGGGTCTCTTTCAGTTCGGCCAGCCGGTGCAGTCCGGCCAGTACGTCGTCCCGTCCGATTCCGAAGTCGATGAAGCAGGCGACCTCGTCGACGCCCAGCTCGGCCAGATCGGCGAGCATCTTGGCGCAGTGGCCGGGTGAGCCGAGGAGACTGCCCCAGCTCAGGTAGCGCTCGAACGCGAACTCGGCGAGCATCGCCGCCTGTTCGTCGGTGAGCCGTGCGGTCGCGGCGTCCGCGGACCGGTTGGCGGCGGTCTGGCGGACGTACGAGGCGAGGTAGGCCCGCAGGGGCGCGCCGGCCTGGCGCCGGACCTCCGCGTCGTCCGTGCCGACATAGGTGTGGGCCATCAGCGTGACCCGGCCGTGCGCGTCGGTGCCCCGCTGGTCGGGGGCCTCGGCGCAGGCGGCGCGGTAGCGGGCGATCCGGTCGGCGAGTTCGTCCCTGCTCTGTCCGACGGTCGCGCCGAGCACTCCGGCGCGCAGCCGTCCGGCGGCCTCCCAGGTCTCCGGGTTGCCGGACGTGGTGATCCACAGCGGCAGGGTGTCCTGGACGGGCCGGGGCTGGGGCACGACGGAGACCGGGGTGCCGGTGCCGTCGGGGTACTCGGCGGGCTCGCCCGCCCAGAGGGCCCGCAGCCGGGGGACCGTCTCCAGGGCGGTCCGCCTGCGGTCCGCGTACTGCTCGGGGGCGAGGGTGAAGTCCTTTGAATGCCAGCCGGTGGCGACGGACAGGCCCACCCTGCCGTGCGAGAGGTTGTCGACGACGGCCCAGTCCTCCGCCACCTTCAGCGGGTGGTGCAGCGGGAGGACCACACTGCCGGCACGGATACCGATCCGCTCGGTGGCGACGGCGAGCGCCGCGCCGAGCACCGGCGGGCTGGGGAACACCTGTCCCACCTGCTGGAAGTGGCGTTCGGGGGTCCAGATGGCGTGGAATCCGAGCCGGTCCGCGGTTCTGGCCACGGTGAGGATGTCCTCGTACGTCTCGGCGTGCCGGGTCTCCCCGGCGGTGGTGCTGTCCGCACCGAAGAACATCACACTGAGGTCCACTGCCACTCCTCCTGTTGGGTGCCGGGCCGGTTCGGGTTCTCGTGCGGGCGCGCCGGTGTCTCGCGCTGCCGGGTCGGGGCGTCGTGCCGGCGCGGCACCCGGGGGCGGCGTGTGATGGGGGCCGCCACGGGTCCGGTCCTGGCGGCGGGCCGCTCCAGCTCGGCGGCGAGCGCGGCGATGGTGGGTGCGGCGAAGAGCTGGGCTGCGGTGACGGGCCGTTCGTCGGTGCTGAGGCGGGCCGCGACCCGGACCGCGCGCAGCGAGTTGCCGCCGAGGGTGAAGAAGTCGTCGTGCAGTCCGGCCCCCGGCACGCCCAGGACTTCGCACCACACGGCGGCGGTCCGGCGCTCCAGGTCGGTCAGGGGGCGCGGGTCGCTTCCGGAGGGCGGAGAGGGCCGCGTGGGTACGGCGACGGTGTCGCCCACGCCGGCGCGCCGGGGCGGTGCGGCGAGGCCGAGGCGGGAGAGCGGGGTGGCGGGGTCGGCGGCGGCCGCTTCCAGGGCGTGCGGGAGGGTGTCGGCGAGCCAGTGGACGAAGCCCGCGTCCAAGGTGTCCTCGCGGTACTCGAAGGTGAGTGTCAGTCCGTCCGGGGTGCCGTCGGGCGCGGTCGAGTCGGTGACGTCCACCAGCAGTTCGAACCGGGCGGCGCCGGTACGGACGACCTCGACGCCCTGGTCGGCGCCGGGCAGCGCGACCTCGGCGCGCGCGTTGTTCTGGAGGGCGAGGACCACGTCGGTGAACGGCTGACGGCCCGGGGTGCGCGGCGGGTTGAGGGCGCCGACCACGTCCTCGAACGGCACGTCCTGGTGGGCGAAGGCGGTGAGGTCGGTCTCCCTGACGCGGGCGAGCAGCTCCCCCGCCGTGGGGTCGCCGGACAGGTCGGTGCGCAGGACCAGCATGTTGACGAAGAACCCGACGACGTCCTCGACACTGCCGTCGCCGGACCGGCCGGCGACCGGGGCGCCGATCGCGGTGTCCTCGCCGGCGCCGGCCCGTACCAGGACCGTGGCCAGGGCGGCGTGCAGGGCCATGAAGAGGGTGGCGCCCTGGGCGCGGGCGGCGTCGACCAGGCGGGCGTGGGCCGCCGCGCCGAGGTGGCGTACCACCACGCGGGCGGCGGGGCCGGGGACGGCGGGGCGGCCGGTACGGCGGGGCAGCAGCGGCCCGTCGGCGGCCAGTCCGTCCAACTCTTTGCGCCAGTAGGTGAGCTGACGGGCCGCCAGCGCGTGCGGGTCGGCCGGTGAGCCGAGCCGGTCGAGCTGGTGGCGGGCGTGTTCCGCGTACGGGACGGGGAGCGGGGGCAGTACGGACGTGTCCCGGCCGTCCTCGACCCGGGCGCGGTAGGCGCGGGACAGGTCGCGGAACAGCGGGCGCAGCGACCAGCCGTCCCCGGCGATGTGGTGGACCAGCACCAGGAGCGCGTGCTCGTCCGGCCGCTCCCGGGTGGTGAACAGGGTGGCGCGCAGCGGGAGTTCGGTGCGCAGGTCGAACAGGTGGGCGGCCTCGCGCTCGAACTCCCCGGCCACGTCGGCGGCGGGCAGCCGGACGTGCTGGAAGGGAGGCCGCGCCTCCGCGCCGGTCCGTACGCTCCGTACAGGGGAACCGTCGGTCTCGTCGAAGACGGTACGGAGCACCTCGTGCCGGTCGGCGACCTGCGCCAGGGCGTCGCTCAGCGCGTCCGGGTCGACGTCGCCCCGCAGGCGGACCAGCATCGGCAGGTTGTACGCGGCGCCCGCGCCGATCCGGTCCAGGAACCACAGGCGGCGCTGGGCGTGCGAGACCGGGAGGGTGCCGGACCGGGGCGCGGTGGCGGACGGTACGGGGGACGACCGGGGCGCGGTGTCGACGTACGGGGCGAGGAGCGCCGGGGTGGGGGACTCGAAGAGCGTACGGAGGTCGAGTTCGGCGCCGAGGGTCGCGTGGATCCGGCCCAGCAGCCGGGCCGCGAGCAGCGAATGGCCGCCCAGCGAGAAGAAGTCGGCGTCGGGGCCGACCGGGCCGGTGCGCAGGACCTGGGCGAAGAGGCCGCAGAGGGCGGCCACGGTCCCGCCCGCCTCCGGGCGTCCCGCGCCGGCCGCCGCGCGGCCGGGCTCCGGCAGGGCGGCCCGGTCGAGTTTGCCGCTGGGGGTCAGGGGCAGGGCGTCGAGCGGGACGAAGGCGGCCGGGACGAGGTAGTCGGCCAGGACGGTACGGGCGTAGGCGCGCAGCTCGTCGGCCGGGGGCGCCTGCCGGCGTCCGCCGCGCGGGACGACGTACGCGGTCAGCTGCCGGTCGCCGGCCGGGTGTTCGCGGGCGACGACGGCCGCCCGGTCGATGGCCGGGTGGCGGGCCAGGACGCTCTCGACCTCGCCCGGCTCGACCCGGAAGCCCCGGATCTTCACCTGGCTGTCGGCCCGGCCGAGGTAGGCGAGGACGCCGTCGGCGCCCCGGCGTACGAGATCGCCGGTGCGGTAGAGGCGCTCGCCCGTGGGGGCCGCGACAAAACGTTCGGCGGTCAGCGCGGGCCGGCCCCGGTAGTCGCGGGCGACCCCGGCCCCGGCGGCGTACAGCTCACCGGTCACACCGTCGGGTACCGGGCTCAGTTCCTCGTCGAGGATGTGCAGCCGCTTGCCGGCGAGCGGGCGGCCGATGGGTACGGGACCGCCGTCGCGCACATCCTCCGGGGTCACCGGGTGAACGGTGAGGAAGATCATGCACTCGACGGGCCCGTAGCCGTTGCTCAGCCGCAGGCCGGGGTGGCGCTCCAGGGCGCGGGCCGCGTGCGGGGCGGAGAGGGCCTCGCCGCCCACGATCAGTTCCCGCAGTCCGTCGAGCGCCTGCGGGTACTCGTCGACGATGACGCTGAAGAGGGAGGACGAGAGATAGAGGGAGGTGATGCCGTGCTCGGCGACGAGCCGTGCCATCACGAAGGGTTCGGGGCGCCGTCCGGGGTGCAGGACGCAGGTCCCGCCGTTGAGGAGCGGGCCCCACAGCTCCAGGGCGAACGCGTCCCAGGACAGGGGCGCGCACTGGAGCCACACGGACCCGGGGCCGAAGGAGGCGAAGTCCTGTCCGGTGAGGGTGGCGGTGACGGCGTGGTGCGAGGCGGCGATGCCCTTGGGCCGTCCGGTCGAGCCGGAGGTGAACATCACGCAGGCGATGTCGCCGGGGCGGACCGGGACCGTGCCGCGCGCCAGCGGTGGCGCGGACGGGGCGTCCTCGACGTGGACCTCGGGGACGCCGAGCGCGTCAGGTCCGGCGTCGCGGGTCGACACCACGGCGGCGATCTCCGCGTCCGCCGCCATCGCCCGGAGCCGTTCCGCGGGGAAGGCGGGGTCGAGCATCACGTATCCGGCGCCGGCCTTGAGGATGCCGAGCACGGTCACGACCAGTGCGGTGGAGCGCTCCAGGAACACCCCGACCGTGTCGCCGTGCCGGACGCCGCTCGCCACGAGCAGGCCCGCCAGCCGGTCGGCGCGGGTGTCGAGCCCCGCGTAGTCGAGGCGTTCTTCACCGTGGATCAGGGCCGTCGCGCCGGGCGTCCGTACCGCCTGGTCCTCGAACCGCTCATGCGTGCACTTCATCGCGCTCACCTCCTGGATGGCTGCTGCTCTCCTCGCGGGGCGCGTCGTGCGCCTCCGGCACGTCGTGCTCCTTCCGCGCTTCCGGCTGTTCGGGTGCGTCGAACTCTTCGGGTGCGTCGAAGTCGATCAGCAGGACGTCGATGTCTCTGATGGAGCGGCTGGCGAGGCCCCACAGGGCGATCGCGGTCCCGCCGACGCCGGCGAGGAACAACATGGCCGCCATACCGCTGCCAGGACCGTCGCCGACGAGTGGCCCGAGCACGGTGAAGATCCCGGAGCCGTCGGCCGCCGCCGGTTCGAAGACGTGGTCGGCGAGCGGTCCCGAGACCGCCATGGCCAGGGGTACGGAGATCTGCGACAGGAACATCACCGCGCCGAAGACCCGGCCCTGCCACGCGTGGGGGACCTTGGTCTGCACGATCGCCTGCATGGACGCGTTGACCGTCGTCATGAGCAGGGCGCCGATGAGGATCGCCACGCACCAGCCGGCCACTCCGCCGGCCAGACCCATCGCGACCAGGCCGGACAGGCACATGCCGACCACGCCGAGCATCATGCCCCGGCCGCGGTTCCTGGGGCCGCCCCAGGCCGCCATCAGCAGGGCGCCGGCCACTCCGCCGATCCCGATCGCGCTGTTCACGGCGGCGAGCGCGCCGGTGTCGGCGCGCAGCAGCACCATCGGCGAGATGAGGGCGAAGCCGAAGACCATGACCAGGTTGACCAGGCAGAAGTTGACGATCAGGTCGCGCAGGCTGGGCACCCGGAACAGGTAGCGCAGCCCCTCGACCGCGTCGGCCGTGATCCGCCGCCGCGGCGCGCCGGTGGTGTCCTTGACGACCACGTCGCCCTTGAGCCGTACGACCCGGATCCCGATGAGCGCGAACGCGTAACTCGCGACGTCCACCAGGAGCGTGGGGCCGATCCCGAAGACCGCGACGAGGAGGCCGCCCAGGGCGGGGCCGCCGATCCCGGCCGCGCTCTTGGCGCCGGCGAGCAGGCCGTTGGCGCGGCCGAGCTGGTCCTTGCGGACGAGGAGGGGAACGGCCGAGGACAGGGCCGGGAACTGGAACGCGGCGCACACCCCGAGCAGCACGGTGGCCGGATATATCTGCCAGGACTGGAGGGCGCCGAGGTAGTGGAGGAGGGCGAGGGAGCCCACGACGACCAGGCCGCCGGCGTCCGCGAGCTGGAGCGCGGCCCGCTTGGAGATCCGGTCGACGATCGCACCCGCAATGGGACTGAGCACCGCCTGGGGGAGCATCGCGCACAGGGAGAGGATCGTGACGGCGGTCGCCTGTTCGCCGGCCGACCACACTTCGATGATGAAGGCGAACCGGACCGCGGCGCTGCCCACCAGGGACACCGCCTGACCGGACCAGACGAGCATGAGCGGCCCCATCCCGGCGAAACCACCGGGAATGTCAGCTGTTTTCCGGGCGTCCTTCACGATCCGGGTCCCCTGTCCACCGGGGCCCGGTACGCCGTACCGCGGCTTTCGAACGGGTTGGTAACCACGCCTCAATCCCCCAGGGTTTTCGCTTTCCACGCGGATCACCACGGATCCCTGCCTGAATCGAACGGGGTCAGCATGCGTCGGGGGATTACCTCCGCGTTCCCTTCGCGAACACCGGAACGGGAAGGGCGCGGGAACGGAACGGGACGCCGACGGGACCCGGACGGGCGAGGGTTGTCACGTAGTTGTCTGCACAGAAGGAGTACTCCCGTGAAGAACCCCAGGGATCATTCGCCGGACAGGGCGAATCTGCGCCACGCCCTACAGGACCTGTCCACCGTGGAACGGTGGGCCGAGCGCGTGGCGTCGGGTGGCCGTCCCGAGCCGTACGCCGCGCAGGAGTCCCTGGACGGCCCCCAGTTCAGTGTCGAGACCGAGACCGAGAACGGCATGCACACCGTGGCCGGGATCCTGGCGCTGCCGCCCGCGCCGGACACCGGTACCGCGGGCTTGGACGAGACGGAGCGCGCCGTGCTCCGCTCGCTCGTGAGATCGCTGCTCGACCTCGCCGGCCATGAGTCGGGCCCTGCCCGTACCCATGTGGTGCTCACCCCCGGCGGACCCCGGGTGGCCGCCTGCCAACTGGGGCCGCACTACCTGGTGTTGGACCGTTCCCGCGACGGTTCCCCCGGCAGGTAACGGGGCGGGAACGGTCAGGGAACGCCCGCCAGCAACATCAGTGGTGTCGGGAAGCGGAACACCGCGAACACCCGCAAACACCAACTTAGGGGCGGGACCATGGGACGTAAGCTTGCTGGACTCTTCGGGATCATCGCGGCAACGCTGGCCTTCGGCTTCGGCACGGTGGCCGAGGCGGGACACACGCAGGGCCCCCAGAGTTCCCAGCAGGTTGTCGCCGACGACAAGGGCCCCACGATCACCGGCCCCGGCGTCCCCGCCGACGACAAGGGACCCACCCTCGTCCCGGCGGACGACAAGGGCCCGACCGTGGTGCTCGCCGACGACAAGGGCCCGACCGTGATCGCCGTCACCAACGACGACAAGGGACCCACGTCCGCCGCTCTCTGAACCGCTCCCCGTCCCACCCGCTCACCCCGAACAGCTGAGCCCCGTACCGGAGTTCCGGTACGGGGCTCGGTGCTGTCCGGCGCGTGCCGTCAGGTACGGCGGCGGTCCGCCGGCACTCCCATCCCGGCGAAGAGCTTCTCGGCGGCGGCCCGGTGCACGCCGGCTTCCGCCGTGTCGCCCAGGGCCTCGGCCATCCCCGCTAACGCGTAGGCCTCCTCGATGCGGTAACTGATGGCCGCGGAGAGGTCGAAGGCGTGCTGGTGCAGGGCCAGCGCCGCCGCCGCGTCCCCCTGGCGCAGCCGCAGCCGGCCCACCGTGTTCTCCACCTTGGCGCGCCGCAGCGGCGAGGAGTTGGTCCGCATCAGCTGGAGGGCGTACTCCGCGTGGTCCGGGGTCCGGGGCGGCCTTCCGAGCCGGTCCTCCACATCCGCCGAGAGCGCCAGGGTCAGCGCCAGGTTCACCTGGTTCCCGGTGTCGCCGTACAGCGCGCGCGCCTCGGTCAGGCAGCGGTCCGCCTCGTCGTACTCCCCCAGGCCGATGTGGGCCAGGGCCAGATCCGTGATGGCGCCGGGCAGTCCTTCATGCTGTCCGAGCTGGAGGCTCAGTTCGGCCGACCGCTGGGCCGCTTCCCGTGCCTCCTCGTACCGGCCCCACTGTTCGTACAGGGTGCTGAGGATCGTCAGGCTCTCCGCCTCCGCGCGCGGGATGCCGAGCGAGCGTTCGTGGGCGATCGCCGTCTCCATGTGGCCCAGCGCCTCGGCGAAGTTGCCGAGGAGGCTGTTGAACTGGCCGAGGATGCTCTCGCTGTGGGCCTGGGTGTGCCGGTCGCCGAGGCGGATCGCGACGTCCCGGCTCTCCCGGGCCGCGTCGAGGCCTTCGGAGAAACGGCCGAGTTTCCAGCAGGCGACGCCGAGGTTGGACAGGCTCACTCCCAGCAGCGCCAGGTCCTGCAACCGCTCGGCGGCGGCGACCGCGATCCGGCCCAGTTCGCCGAACTCCTCCAGGTGTCCACGCGCGTTGAGCTGGAAGACAAGGTTGCGGGCGAGGCACACGACGTACCGGTCGTAGCCCCGTCTTTCCGCGAGCTTGACGGCCGCGAGGAGCGCCGTCTGCTCGCGCAGGAACCACTCCTGGGCCCGGTCGGCGGTGCTCAGGTCGGGCAGTTCGGCCGTGGAGGGGAGCAGCCCGGTGGGGCGGTGGCGCCGCCCGGAGTACAGGAGGTCGCAGGCCCCTTCTGTGGCGGTCAGGTAGTAGCGGAGCAAACGTTCCACCGCGACCGCGTCCTCGCCCTCGGCGGACTCGCCGAGCTGGCTCTGCGCGAAGCTGCGGACCAAATCGTGGAAGGTGTAGAGGCCGATCTCCGGCTGCTGTACGAGGTGCACGTCGAGCAGCATTTCGAGCAGGTCCTCCGCCTCGCGGGTGCCCGAGCCGAGCAGCGCGCCCGCCGCGTGGACGTCCATGTCGCCGCCCGGGTGGAGGGCCAGCGTCCGGAACGCGGTACGGCACTCGTCGTCCAGGGCCTGGTAGGACAGACGGAGAGTGGCGGAGACGCTGCGGGCGCCGGAGCTGAGCTCGTCGAGTCTGCGGGTCTCGTCGCGCAGGCGTTCCGCCAGGTACTGGAGCGTCCAGCGCGGGCGGTTGCGCAGGCGGGCGGTGGCGATCCGCAGGGCGAGCGGGAGGTGGCCGCAGAGCCGGGCCAGTTCGGCGGCGGCTTCCGGTTCGGCCGCCACGCGCTGGGCGCCGAGGGTCTCGGCCACCAGGGTGGCGCTCTCCTCGGGCGGCATCACGCCGATGGAGATCCACTGCGCGCCGTCCAGGTCGACCAGGCGGGCGCGGCTGGTGACCAGGACGAGGCAGCCCGAGGAGGCGGGCAGCAGCGGGCGGATGCCGGCCGCGTCGCCCGCGTTGTCGAGGAGGATCAGCAGCCGTCTGCCGATCAGGGTCGCGCGCCAGAGGGCGGTACGGGCCGGTACGTCGTCGGGGATGCGGTCGCCCGGGATGCCGAGGGCCCGCAGCAGGCTGTCGAGCGCGGTGCCGGCGGTCACCGGCTGGTCGCCGGGGGTGTAGCCGCGCAGGTCGATGTGGAGCCGGCCGTCGGGGTAGTCGGGGGCGAGGCGGTGCGCGGCGCGTACGGCGAGGGAGGTCTTGCCGCAGCCGCCCATGCCGTCGATGGCGACGATCTGCGGGCCCTGGTCACTGCCTTCGCCGGCGCAGCGCAGGATCTCCGCCAGTTCCCGTTCACGCCCCGTGAAGTCCGACAGGTCGTACGGGAGGGTGCTGGGCGGTTCCGCCGGCAGCGGTACGGGGGCGGCGGGCGCGGGCGCGGGTCCCGGCCCTGCCAGTTCGGGGCTCTCCCGCAGGATTCCCTCGTACAGCTTGGTGAGCTGGGGCCCCGGGTCGATGCCCAGTTCCTCGACGAGCAGCTCGCGGACCTTGCCGTACTCCTCCAGCGCTTCCGCCTGGCGGCCGGAGCGGTAGAGCGCGACCATCAACTGGCCGCGCAGGGTCTCCCGCAGGGGATGTTGATTGACCAAATCTTTTAAGTCCACGACCAGTTCGGCGGCCTCTCCGAGCGCGAGATGGAGCTCGAAGAGCTGTTCCGCGGCGGTCAGCCGGCGTTCCTCGATGGAGGTGGAGGCCGCCTGGATCACCGGTCCGCCGCTGCCCGACAGGACAGGGCCGCGCCAGAGGGCGAGCGCTCCGCGCAGAATCTCGGCCGCTTCGGCGGGCCGGCTCTCGGCGGCCGCGATCTTCGCTTTGCGCGTGAGCAGTCCAAATTCGGCCAGGTCGATTTCACACTGTTCGAGGGCGACGCGATAACCGGGGCCGTCGGTGAGAAGGACGTCGGCACCGCCCGGTATCCGCCGTCTCAGATCGGCTATGGCCTTGCGTACTTGGTGGGAGGCCGTGGTCGGCGGCTCCTCGTCCCAGGCCGCCTCGACCAGTCGGGAAACGGGAAGCACCTTTCCCGGGTCCAGGAGCAGAGTGGCCAGAACTCGCTCCTGAATCACTCCTCCGAGCCGCAGTCGCGTCCCGTTCGACCAGCCCTCGATCGGGCCAAGAATGTTGAATCGCAGCCGATCACCTGCCGCTGTTGTCATGCGGCCTCCCTCCCCCTCAGCTCTGCACACACGCCGACCCTCCCCAGCGCGAAGCGATCGTAGCCCCTACCAGGAAAAGCGCGGTACTGCGCCGGGAAGAGTTCGGGAATGGCGCGTTGCAAGCTGTTCATCGACGGCGGGCCTTCGCCGCCGCGGAGGATACAGAGCGTGAGCAGACCGGGGAAAGACCGGTCCGGGCCGGCGCGTTCGGACCGTCCTGGGAGATCGCGTCACCGGCCATCGCATTACCGAGATTTTGGGGACCAAGGAGAGAATGATGAATTCCCAGACGGCGCCCGGTCTTGACATACTGCTCCAGAATGCGCGCAGGCGGGCGGGGCTCACTCAGGAACAGCTCGCGGGGCTTTCCACCGTGAGCGTACGGGCCATTCGGGACCTGGAGCTGGGCCGCGTGCAACATCCCCGTAAAGAAACTCTGAGACTCCTCGCCAACGCCATGCGCCTGACCGACGCACGGCGGATCGAGCTCGAACTCGCCGTCGACGCCCAGGCGGTGGGGCGGGTATTCCAGGACATATACGGAGCAGACCTCGCCGTGCCGCCCACGCCCCTGCGCCCCCTGGTGGGGCGGCGCCCCGAACTGGAGGCGCTGACAGCCCGGTTGTCCACGGAACACGAGCGTCTGCTGACACTGGTGGGGCTGCCGGGGGTGGGCAAGACCCGGCTGGCCCAGGAGGCCGCTTCGGTGCTCCACTCCCGCGACCGCGTCCCGGTGCTCTGGGTCGCCATGGACGGCGCGGCCGAGACCACCGGCGCGGCGGCGAACAGCCCGCTGTCGACCATGACGGGGTGGGTGCGGTCGCTGGTCCGTGACGGCGAGAAACTGGACGAACTTGCCACGGTCATAGGGCACAAGCCCACCCTGATCATACTGGACGGTTACGATTCGTCACCCTCCGCGATCAGGCCGCTGCTCAACCTGCTGCGCGTCTGCGAGCGCGTGAAAATCCTCACGACCACCTGCCGGCCGGTCCAGCTGCCCGGCGGCCGGCTGCTGCCGCTGGCTCCGCTGCCCGTGCCCGCCCCCTCCGACCTGGCCGTTTCCCTGCCGGGCGACTCCCTCGTCACGGACCGGCCCGCCGTGGAACTGATGCTGTCGCATGTCAGCCACATGCGGCCCGACTTCCTCCCCACGGACACCGTCACCACCACCGCGGCCCACATCTGCCGGGCACTGGACGGCATTCCGCAGGCGCTGGAGGCCGCGGCCTCCTGGCTGCTGCTGTACTCCCCCGAGCAACTCCTCGACATCGCCCGCACCGTGCCGCTGGTCCTGGTGGACGGGGTCACCCCCACCGATCCCGCCGCCGGTCCCACCCTCAGCGACCGTCTCGCCGCGGCGGTGACCGGGCTCGGCCCGCGCGCCACGGCCCTGCTCCGTACCCCGGTCGACCCGTGGACGGTGGACGACGCGGCACGCGCGAACGGCACGTCGCTGGCGGAGACCGCCCGCGACGCGCACGCCCTGCTGGTACGGGGGCTGATCCGCCAGCTCCCCACAACTCCCGGCGGTCCGGTGGGCTTCACGGTGCTCAACCTGGTCCGCGCGGCGCTCGTGGCAGAGCAGGAGAGGGAGCGCGGCTCCCTGGTCGAGGCGCTCGTGGACTAGGTCAGGCCCGCCCGCCCACTCCCCGTTCCTCTTCCCCTCCTTCCCTCCTCTGCTTCCCTCCTCTCCTTCCCTCGCCTCCCCCCTCTCGTGAAAGGCCTCGCCCCCATGCGCAACCTGATCTCCCTCGCCGACCTCACACCCGCCGAGCTGCACCACCTCGTCGGCCGGGCCGTCGAGTTCGGCCGTGACGGCATCCACGCGACGTCGCTCGCCGGGCGCCAGGTCGGCGTCTACTTCCGCAAATCCTCGACCCGTACCCGTACGTCCTTCTGGAGCGGCGCGACCCGCCTCGGCGCCGACGTGATCACGTTCGGCCCGAACGAACTCCAGCTCAGCACCGGGGAGACGGTGGAGGACACCGCCCGGGTCCTCGGGCAGTACCTCGACGCCCTCGTCGTCCGCACCAACGGGGACGTGGAGGAGATCCGCCGGCTCGGCAGCAGCCCGGACCTGGCCGTCGTCAACGCCCTGAGCCTGGACGAGCACCCGACCCAGGCGATCGCCGATCTCGCCACGCTCACCGAGGAGTTCGGCTCTCTCGACGGCGTTCACCTGCTGGCCGTCGGCGAGGGCAACAGCTCCGGGGCCGCCCTCGCGCTGGCCGCCGCGCTCACCCCCGGCCTGCGCCTCACCCTGCTGTGCCCGCGCGGGTACGAGGTGCCCAAGGACACCCTGGACCTGGTGGCCGAACTCAGCGACGGCCAGGCCCTGGTGAGCCAGGTCGTGACGGCCGACGAGGTCGAGGGCCCGGTGGACGCGGTGTACACCAGCCGGTGGCAGACCATGGGCGTGACGAAGGAGAACCCCGACTGGCTGAGCGACTTCGACGGCTTCCAGATCAACCGCGCGTTCCTGGACCGCTTCGGCGGCCCGCGGACCGTCTTCCTGCACGACCTGCCCGCGGTCCGGGGCGAGGAGGTCACCGACGAGGTCCTTGACGGCCCTTCGAGCCTGGCGTGGCGGCAGGCGCACCACAAGATGACGGCGGCGGCCTCGGTCCTGGAGTGGTGTGTGGTGGGCGCCCAGGACTGACCGCGCCTCTTCCCGCGCCTTCCGCCCCCGGCCGTTGAGGCCGGGGGCGCCGCGCGTGCCGCTCCCGCGACTCCCCGCCGGGGAAAAGCCCGCCGTAGCGGAAAGGGCGGGTACGAGGCTTTTAGCGCCTCGTACCCGCCCCTTCGGAAACGGGAGGAACCGGTGGGATCAGCCACCCATCGCCGCGACCACCGAACGCGGCCGCATATCGGTCCAGTTCGCCTCGATGAATTCCCCGCACTCCTCCTTGCTGCCCTCGTCCCTCATCAGCTCCCAGCCGGCGGGCTGCTGGATCCGGGCCGGCCACAGCGAGTACTGGCCTTCTTCGTTGGCCAGCACCACATAGCGGCCGTTGGAGTCCTCGAACGGATTGGTTGCCATGTTCTCCACCTCGGTTGGACGAAGGTAAGCGTTCGGTCGTGGGGTGCGCCTGAGTTGTTCGGCTGAGTCAAAGACTAGGAGCCGGGCGCCGCTCCACCGGGCAGAAGCCCAGGCAGATCGGCGGCACCACGGCCGCCCCGTCAGGCGAGCATCCGGGCCCGCTGGTGCGCGTACGTGAACGCGACCCCGGTCGCCACGGTCGCCGCGCGCACCGCCCCGAGCGCCTCGCGCACCAGCTCGGAGCGCTCCAGCGGCAGGCCCTCGAACCCGGCCTGACCGGCACGGACGATGTTCAGCGCGGCTTCGAGCACGGCGATCTGGGCCTCTCCCAGCGCCTCCCGCCGGTCGACCCGCTCCCGCACCTCCTCCAGGACGTCCGCGAGTACGTCCGCCACCAGGACACTGTGGCCGGTCTCTGCCATGTCATCACTCCTCGGTCGTTCGCCGGCGGTCGGTACGGAGCCGGAGGCTGAATTCTGCGAGCGCAGTGCGATCAGTCTCGCGCCCCCGGGGCCGTCCGGCACGGTCCTGTCACGCAACTGCTCCTTTCCTGCCGGGCGGTTGCCGCACGGGGCGCCGGAATCCGGTCCCCGGCGAATCTACGGTGGTCTCCGAAAGGAAGTTCCGGCACACCAGGGCCTCCTTTTCCCCTTGTCATCCAATGATGTGGACGAAGCGAACAATGAAGCCTGCGGAATGGGCGGCTCGTCATCGATCCGGGCCGCTGGATGTTGTTGTCACCGGACTCCCCTCCGATGCGCACACCTGGAATCTCATTTACATCCAATTGCTGCTCGAAGACCTCGGGCACACGGTGGTCAATCTCGGTTCCTGTGTGCCCGAGGACGAGATCGTCGAGTCCTGCTGCAAGTTCCAGCCCGACCTGCTGGTGGTCAGCAGCGTCAACGGGCACGGCTTCAACGACGCCAGGCCGCTGATCGGCGCGATCCGGTCCCGCTGGGAACTGGCCGGGCTGCCCGCCGTCATCGGCGGGAAGCTCGGGGTCTCCGGTGGTCAGCAGGACCAGACCGACGAGCTGATGAGCGCCGGTTTCGACGCGGTCTTCCAGGACGGCGTGAACATCGCCGCCTTCGAGTCGTACGTCGGCTCACTGTCCCGAGAGGTGGAACGATGACCGCACCGGTCCGTACGGACGTCCCGCCCCCCGCCGCCCCGGCCGGCCGGATCGCCACTCACCGGCGCCCGCGCTCCTTCGGCCGCTTCGTCGCCGAGTCGCAGGCCCGCGGCACCCTCGTGGTCCAGCCCCGCATGGGGTTCTCCGACCCCGCGCTGATGCGGGCCGGCCTGCTGGCCACCAAGGCCGCGGCGGACGGCGTCGTCGGCACGATGACGATCGACAGCTACACGCGGGTCAATGACGAACCGTCAGCGGTGAAGGCCCTGAACGGCGGAGTCCCCCTCAACGGCTTCCCCCTCACCTCGTACAGTCCGCACACCTCGCACTGGGTCCTGGACGGCGTCCGCGACGCGGACTTCCCCGTACAGATCCGGCACGGCTCCGCACGCCCCCAGCGCATCGTCGCCGCCCTGGCGCGGCTCGGCCTGGACGCGACGGAGGGCGGGCCCGTCTCGTACTGCCTGCCGTACGGACGTACCCCGCTCCTGGACTCCGTACGGAACTGGCAGGAGACCTGCGACTTCCTGGCCGGTCTGCGCGGCACCGGGGCGGAACCGCACCTGGAGACCTTCGGCGGCTGCATGCTCGGCCAGCTGTGCCCGCCGGGGCTGCTCGTGGCGATCAGCGCCCTGGAGGCGCTGTTCTTCCACCGGGCGGGGCTGCGCAGCATCTCGCTCAGCTACGCCCAGCAGACCAGCCAGGAGCAGGACCGGGACGCGGTGCACGCGCTGCGGCGGCTGGCCGCCGAACTGCTGCCGGACACCGACTGGCACATCGTCCTCTACACGTACATGGGGCTGTACCCGCAGACCCGGAGCGGTTCCCTGGACCTCCTGGAGCGGTCGGCCGAGCTGGCCGTCGAGACGGGGGCGGCCCGGCTGATCGTGAAGACGACCGCCGAGGCGCACCGCATCCCGAAGGTCACGGAGAACGTGGAGGCCCTGCGGGTCGCCGCGCGGGCCGCGGCCCGGCACCGGAACCGGCCCGGCGCCCGTGACGGGTCCGCGCCGGTCCCGCCCCCGGAGGCGGCGGACAACGCCGTGTACGCGGAGGCCCGCGCCCTGGTGGACGCCGTGCTCGACCTCGACGGTGACCTGGGCCAGGCCCTGTTGAGGGCCTTCGCCCGCGGCTATCTGGACGTGCCGTTCTGCCTGCACCCGGACAACGCGGGCCGCAGCCGGAGCCACATCGACGCGTCGGGGCGGCTGACCTGGTCCGAGATCGGGGCGATGCCCATCGGGCATGTCACCGACCGGGGCCGGCGGCTCACGGCCGCCGGGCTGTTCGAGGCGCTGTCGTTCGTCCAGCGCCGGCACGACCGGGTCGTTCGCCCGGCCCCTTCCTCTCCGTCTTCGCCGGTGTCTTCGTACGCGTATACGCCTTCGCCTTCGTCTTCCAGGCCCCCGCTCCCGTCCTCTTCCCGGCCCCCGCTTCCCGCGGCGGCCCGTCGCCCGGCAGCCCACCGTCAGCACACCCAGGAGGTAGCACCATGACCAGCTCGATCGCTGAGCGCGACGGCCGCACCACGCCCTCGTTCCCGACCTCTCCCGACCAGCACCTGATGGCGGAGCCGACGCGTGCCACGCTGCGGGTGCAGAGCCGCATGCTCGCGGCGACCCGGGCCTTCCTGACCGGCCAGGGCTTCCAGGAGCTGCTACCGCCGGTGATCGGGCCGGTCACCGATCCGGGCATCCGGGGCTCCAAACAGGTCGACATCGATTTCTACGGCCACAAGTACAAGCTGATGACCAGCGCGATCCTCTACAAGCAGGCGTCGCTGATGGCCTTCGACAAGATCTTCTACATCGCGCCCAACGTGCGCCTGGAGCCGCTGGAGACGGCGGTCACGCACCGCCATCTCGCGGAGTTCCACCAGATCGACGTGGAGATCAGGGACGCCCGCCGCGAGGACGCGATGGAGCTGGCGGAGCGGCTGGTGGCGTACGTCGTCGGCGAGGTCGTCCGGGAGATGCCGGGCGAGCTGGAACTCCTCGGCCGGGACAAGGACGCGTTCCGGGAGGTCGTCCAGGGCGCGTTCGGCAGGACCACCCACGCGGCGGCGACCGCCGACCTGGTCGCGCTGGGCCATCCGCAGGACCCGGGCGCCGAGATCGACTGGGAGGGCGAGGAGATCCTCTCCGCCAAGTCCAGCCGTCCGTTCTTCGTCGTGGACTACCCCAAGGGGTCGCGCGGCTTCTACGACCAGGAGGACGCCGAACGCCCGGGCGTGCTGCGGAACTTCGACCTGATCGCGCCCGAGGGGTACGGCGAGCTGGCCAGCGGCAGCGAGCGCGAGCACGTCTACGCGGCGCTGGTCACGCGGATGCGGGAGACCGGCGAGAACCCGGCGAAGTACGGCTGGTACCTGGACCTGGCCCGCCGCGGCATCCCCGCCAGCTCCGGGTTCGGCATCGGCCTGGAGCGGTTCACCCGGTACGTCACCGGCCGCACGGCCGCCTGGGAGGCCAGCGCCTACCCGAAGCTCCCCGGAGTGGTGTCGGCATGAGCACCGTACTGAGCGCCGCCGGTTTCCCCGAGGAACAGGTGCGGCACCGGGCCAGGAACGGGGCGGCGGCCGTGTTCCCCGCGCCGGAGTCGTACGGCTCCGGCCTGCTGGGCGCGCCTCCGGCCGGCCACGATCCGTACGACCTGCTGGAGAGGGCCAGGATCGTGCCCCCGGTGTTCATGCCGGAGCGGCTGAAGAAGCTCATCGACCTGGCGAGGGAGCCGCTGTACACGGATGTCGAACTCGACACGGTGATCGGCGGGTTCACCTCGCGGCTGCCGCTGTACGTATCGGCGTTCGGCTCGACGCAGGTCGCCAGCCACGACCTGGGCGAGGCGGCGGGCCGGCAGGCCGGGCGGCTCGGCATCCCGATGGTCATCGGCGAGAACGTGGTGCCGGTCAACGGCTACCGCGCCTCGTCCGACGCGGACGCCTCCCCGCTGCTCGGCCGGATCGCCGCCTACACGGCCGCCGCGGACGAGGAGTACGGCGGGGTGGTGGTCCAGCAGTCCACCGAGGACGCGGACGCCGAGGTGTGGAACCTGGTCTACAGCGACCCGGTCACCGAGCCGCTGCTCGCCACCGGCAGGCTGGCCTTCGAGCTGAAGGTCGGCCAGGGCGCCAAGCCGGGTCTCGGCGGTCTCACGGTCCTGGGCCGCGAGGCGGCGGGCCGGGTGGCCGGACAGTACGCCACGGACGCGGTGTTCGGCGCGGACACCGACGCGGTCCTGCGGATCAGCAGCCCCGGCACCTTCACCGAGGAGATCCTGCGCCAGCAGATCCGGCTGATGCGCAACAACTTCCCCCGCGTGAAGGTGTGGGTGAAGCTGCACCCCGGCCGTGACGTGGCGCTCGCGGCGGCCACCGCCTGGGCGGCCGGCGCGGACTCCGTCACGGTGGACGGCGCGGAGGGCGGCACCGGCTGGGCGCCGAACGCCTTCCTCGGCCAGGTGGGCCTGCCCCTCGGCGAGTGCCTGGCCCGTATCGGACCCACCAGCCACTGCCTGCTCGCCAGCGGGCGGATCTGGGAGGGCGGCAGGGCCACCAAGGCGCTGGCGCTCGGCGCGCGCGCCGTCGGACTCGGCCGGGCCGCGCTGCTCGCGGTGGACGAGGACGCCGACGCCGGTCTCGTACGGCTGGCCGAGAGCATCGCCCTGGAACTCCGCCTGCTGATCAGCTCCTTGGGCAAGTACCGCGTGAACGCCCTGGAAGCGGACGACGTACTGCTGCCTCCCGAGGCCGTGTCGGTGTCCCGTACCGGCTGACTCCCCGCGCTCTTCACCGACCTCGCAGGCGACTCCGCACACGACTTCGCACCATCCGCACGTCATCCACCGTGGCTCCGTCGGTCTCCCGGCACGCCGCGAGACCACGAGATCCGAGCTACCAAGAAGGTGTCGAGATGTCCCGACCGCAAGAAGATCCCGCTCTCTCCCCCGGCGCCGGCGTGCCCGCGCGCGTCGCCGCGTACAACACCACGGCGCTGGCACTCCCCGAGGGCACGCTGCACGATCTTTTCGCCGCGCAGGCCGCCCGCACCCCGGATGCCGTCGCCCTCGTCCAGGAGGACCACCGGCTCACCTACCGGGAGCTGGACCACGCGGCCAACGCCCTCGCGCACCGGCTCATCGGCGCCGGTGTGCGGCCGGGTGACGCGGTCGGCCTCCTCTTCGACCGCTCCTTCGCCTATGTGATCACCGTCCTCGCCGTGATGAAGAGCGGCGGTGTGTACGTCCCGCTCGACCCCCGCCAGCCCGCGGAACGGCTCTCCTGGATCCTCGGCGACACCGGGGCCGTCCTGCTGGTGACGGACCGCCCCGAGGAGGAGACGGGCTTCGCGGGCGACCTGACCGCCCTGCGGCTCACCGGCGCGAGCGCCACCGCCGACACCACTGCCACCGCGCCCGCGCTCACGGTCCACCCCGACCACCCGCTGTACGTGATGTTCACCTCCGGCTCCAGCGGCACCCCCAAGGGAGTCGTCAACACCCACCGCAACGTGGTGGAGTTGGCCCTCGACCCGGGCTTCGGGGCCACGGCGCACGAGCGGGTCCTCGCCTACTCGCCGCTGCCCTTCGACTCCTCGACGTACGAGCTGTGGGTCCCGCTGCTGCGCGGCGGGCTGGCCGTCGTCCTGTCGGCGCCGAAGATCGACATCGGTGAGCTGGGCGAGGCCATCGCCCGCCACGGGGTGACCGCCGCCTACTTCACGACCGCGCTGTTCGACGCCATGGCGGGCGAGGCGATCGACGGCCTCGCGCTGCTGCGGGAGATCTGGACCGGCGGCGACGTCCTGTCCGCCACCGCCCTCCAGCGGGTCCTGGACCACTGCCCCGACACCACGGTCGTGCATGTGTACGGACCCACCGAGGCGACGGTCTTTTGCAGCTATCAGTCCTTCACGCCCGAGGTCCGCACCCTCGACCGGCTGCACCTGGGCATCCCGATGGCCAACACCTCCATGTACGTGCTGGACGCCGGGCTGCGCCACACCGCCCCCGGCGAGACCGGTGAACTCTACGTCGCCGGGCCGCACCTGGCGCAGGGGTACGGCCGGCTGCCGGCCATGACCGCCGAGCGGTTCACCGCCGACCCGTACGGCCCGGCGGGCACCCGGATGTACCGCACCGGCGACCTGGCCGCCTGGAACGAGCACGGCGAGATCGTCTTCCTGGGCCGCGCCGACCAGCAGGTCAAACTGCGCGGCAACCGCATCGAACTCGGCGAGATCGAGACCGTGTTGACCCGCCACCCGTCCGTCGCGCAGGCCGCGGTCATCGTCCGCGAGGACCGCCCGGGCGACAAGCGCCTGGTGGCGTACGCCGTGCCCGCGGTGGAGGGCGTCCTGGACGCCGCCGAGCTGCTGCGGCACGTGGGCGGGGAACTGGTCGAGTACATGGTGCCCTCGGCGGTCGTGCCCATGGGGGCGCTGCCGCTGACGGCCAACGGCAAGCTGGACCGGCGCGCCCTGCCCGCCCCCCGGGTCGGCGCGGCCCCCAACGGCCGGGCGCCGCGCAACCCCGTCGAGGAGGTGCTGTGCGGTCTGTTCGCGCACACCCTCGGTCTGCCGTCGATCGGCATCGACGACGACTTCTTCGGGGTCGGCGGCCACTCGCTGCTGGCGACGCGGCTGGTGAGCCGGGTGCGCGCGGCCCTCGGAGTACAGCTGACCCTGCGGGAGTTCTTCCTCTACCCGACCGTGGCACTCCTCGCGGAGTACGCGGCCACGAACGGTGGCGAGCCGGCCCGCCCCGCCCTGACGGCCCAGGAGCGTCCCGAGCCGCTCCCGCTCTCGGCGGCGCAGCAGCGGCTGTGGTTCCTCGACCAGCTGGAGGGCCCGTCGGCGACGTACAACATCCCGCTCGCCGTGCGCGTACGGGGTGAACTGGACCTGGCCGCCCTGGAGTCGGCGTTCACCGATGTGGTGGGCCGGCACGAGAGCCTGCGTACGGTGTTCGGGCAGGCCGGCGGGCAGGACGGGGGGCAGGCCTACCAGCGGGTGCTGCCGGCCGACGGGGTCCGGGCCGGGCTGTCGCTCACCCGGGCGACCGAGGAGACCGTGGGCGCGCTGCTCACCGCCGAGTCCGAGCGGATCTTCGACCTGACGTCCGATCTGCCGTTCCGGGCCCGGCTGTTCGCCCTCGGCGAGCGGGAGCACGTCCTGCTGGTGGTGATGCACCACATCGTCTCCGACGGCTGGTCGTACCAGCCGCTCATGCGCGACCTGAGCACCGCCTACACCACCCGCTCGCGCGGCGAGCGCCCGAGTTGGGAGCCGCTGACCGCCCAGTACGCGGACTACGCGCTGTGGCACCGGGGCCTGCTCGGCGACCCGGCGGACGACGAGAGTGCCGGCGTCCGTCAACTGGACTTCTGGAAGCGGACGTTGGCGGACCTCCCGGAGGAGGTCACCCTGCCCGCCGTACGGCAGCGGCCGGCCGCCGCCTCGTACCGGGGCGCCACCCACACCGTGCACTGCCCCCCGGACGTCCACTCCGCGCTGGCCGACCTGGCGCGCGAGTCGGGTGCCTCGGTGTTCATGGTGGCCCAAGCGGCGGTGTCGACCCTGCTGTCGCGGTCCGGCGCCGGGCACGACATCCCGCTCGGCTCCCCGATCGCCGGCCGCACCGACCAGGCGCTCGACGACCTCGTCGGCTTCTTCGTCAACACCCTCGTGCTGCGTACGGACCTGTCGGGCGACCCGAGCTTCCGGGAACTGCTCACGCGGGTCAGGGAGACCGACCTCGCGGCCTGGGCGCACCAGGACCTTCCCTTCGACCGGCTGGTCGAGGCCCTGAACCCGGACCGGTCGGCGGCCAGGCACCCGCTGTTCCAGGTGATGCTGACGCTGACGGACGCGGCCACACCGACGCTCGTCGCGGACGGCCTGGACACGGAGTCGGAGTTCGCCTGGCTGCGGTTCGCCAAGTTCGACCTGACGTTCTCGTTCGCCGAGCACCGCTCGGAGGACGGCCGGCCCGGCGGGCTCGACATCACCATCGAGTACGCCACCGACCTCTACGACGCGCCCACCATCGAGGCCACCGGCGACCGGCTGGTCCGGCTGCTGGCCGGAGCGGTGGCCGCGCCCGATCTGCCGGTCGGCGAGGTGGAGTTGCTGTCCGCGAGCGAGCGCGGGCTCCTCCTGGAGGAGTGGAGCGGCGCGGCGACCGGTGTCCCGGACCAGAGCCTCGCGGAACTCTTCGCCGCGCAGGCCGCCCGCACCCCGGACGCGCTCGCCGTCGTCGCCGACGACCGCGAGCTGACGTACCGCGAACTCGACGCTCTCGCCAACCGGACCGCCCACCATCTGATCGCGGAAGGGGTACGGCCCGGCAGCCGGGTCGCGCTCCTGCAAGAGCGCTCGCTGACCGCCATGGTCGCCACGCTCGCCGTCGTCAAGGCGGGTGCCACGTACGTCCCCCTCGACACGCGCTACCCGAGCGACCGCATCCAGCTGATCACCGAGCAGTCCGCTCTCACCCACCTCCTCACCGACCGCGACCCGGGGCATCTCACCCTGCCGTCCGGCCTCACCACACTGACCACCGGGGCCCACAGCGCCGACACCACCGACCCCGCCGTGCCGGTCCACCCGGATCAGCCGGTCTACGCCATGTTCACCTCGGGCTCGACCGGTGTGCCGAAGGGCGTGGCGGTCACCCACCGCAACGTCGCGGACCTCGCCGCCCAGACCATGTACGCCAACGGCGACCACACTCGGGTGTTGTTCCACTCAGCGATGGCCTTCGACGCCTCGACGTACGAGATGTGGGTCCCCTGGCTCAACGGCGGGACCCTCGTCGTCGCGCCGGCGGGACACCTCGACACCGCCACGTACCAGCGCCTCCTCACCGAGCACTCCATCACCGCCCTCTGGATGACGGCGGGTTTGTTCCGGGTCATGGCGGAGGAGGCTCCCGAGGCCTTCGCCGGAGTACGGGAGGTCTGGGCGGGCGGCGACGTCGTGCCGCCGGAGGCCGTACGCCGGATCCACGAGCACTGCCCCGCCACCACCGTCGTCAACGGCTACGGGCCGACGGAGACCACCACGTTCGCCGCCACCCACCGTATCCACCGGCCCCTCGACTACCCCGGCGCCCTTCCCGTCGGCGAACCTCTCGACAACCACCGCCTCTACGTCCTGGACGATCGTCTGCGGCTCGTCCCGCCCGGCACCCCCGGTGAGCTGTACATCGCCGGCGCGGGCCTGGCGCAGGGCTACCTCGACCGCCCGGCCCTCACCGCGGACCGCTTCGTCGCCGACCCGTACGGTCCGGCGGGCACCCGGATGTACCGCACGGGGGACCTCACCCGCTGGAACGACGGGGGCTCCCTCGAATACCTGGGCCGCGCCGACCAGCAGGTCAAGCTGCGGGGCTTCCGCATCGAACTGGGTGAGATCGAGGGCGCCCTGACGACTCTTCAGGCAGTGGGCCAGGCGACCGTCAGCGTCCGTGAGGACCGCCCCGGCGACAAGCGCCTCGTCGCCTACCTCGTCGCCGCCGACGGCACCACCGTCGACCTCACCGAAGTCCGCCGCGAGATCTCCGGCGCCCTGCCGGACTACATGGTCCCCTCCGCCTTCCTGATCCTGGACGAGATCCCCCTCACCACCAACGGCAAGATCGACCGCCGCGCCCTGCCCGCCCCCCAGCACCAGGGCGACACCGACGGGCGCGCGCCCCGTACCCCCGCCGAGGAAGTCCTCTGCGGTCACTTCGCGGCCGTCCTCGGACTGCCGTCCGTCACCATCGACGACCACTTCTTCCACCTGGGCGGCCACTCGCTCCTCGCCACCCGCCTCATCAGCCGCATCCGGGAGACCTTCGGGGTCCAGATCACCGTCAAGGACCTCTTCCAGGGCCCGACCGTCGCCGGACTCGCCGCGTTCGTCGAGGCGGGCGGTGACGCGGTGCGGCGCCCCGCCCTGCGGGAGTCGGTCCGTCCGCGGCGGGTCCCGCTCTCCTCCGCCCAGCAACGCCTCTGGTTCCTGCACCACTTGGAGGGTCCTTCGGCGACGTACAACATCCCGCTCGCCCTGCGCCTCAAGGGCGCGCTCGACCGGGAGGCGCTGCAACTCGCCCTGACGGACGTGGTGGTACGGCACGAGAGCCTGCGCACGCTGTTCGGGACGGCGGACGACACCGCCTACCAGTGGCAGCTGCCGGCGGACGAGATCCGGGTGGAGCTGCCCGTCACCGCCGTGAGCGAGGAGACCCTGGAGGCGGCCCTCGGCGCGCAGGCCGCCAGGAGCTTCGACCTCTCAACCGAACTGCCCTTCCGTGCCTGCCTGTTCGACCTGGGCGGCGACGACGCGGCGCTGCTGATCGTGATGCACCACATCGCCTCGGACGGCTGGTCCACCACCCCGCTCCTGCGTGACCTGACCGCCGCCTACACGGCCCGTACACAGGGACAGGCGCCCGGCTGGGAGCCGCTGCCGGTGCAGTACGCCGACTACACGCTGTGGCAGCGGGAGGTGCTGGCGGCGGACGGCGAGCGCCAGGCGGAGTTCTGGCGCCACACGCTGGGCGGACTGCCGGACGAGGCCACCCTGCCGACCGACCGGCCCCGCCCGGCGGTCGCCAGCTGCCGGGGCACGACCCACAGCGCGCACGTCCCGGCGGAGTTGCACCGGGCGCTGACCCGGCTGGCCGGGGAGACCGGGAGCACGCTGTTCATGGTGGCCCAGGCCGCCGTCGCCACCGCCCTGTCCCGCTCCGGCGCGGGCGAGGACATCCCCCTCGGCGCCCCGATCGCGGGCCGTTCCGAGCAGTCCCTAGACGACCTGGTCGGCTTCTTCGTCAACACCCTCGTGCTGCGTACGGACCTGTCGGGCGACCCGAGCTTCCGTGAGCTGCTGTCCCGCGTCCGGGACACCGACCTGGCCGCCTGGGCCCATCAGGACCTCCCCTTCGACCAGTTGGTCGAGGCCCTGAACCCCGAGCGCAGCACCGCCCGGCACCCGCTCTTCCAGGTGGTCCTCACCCTCCAGGAAGCGGTCACCCCGACGCTCGGACTGCCGGGCCTCACCGGCGAGTCGGGCTTCGCGCCGCTGGAGATCTCCAAGTTCGACCTGACGTTCTCCTTCCACGAGCACCGCACGGCGGACGGCCGGCCCGGCGGACTGGACATCAGGGTCGAGTACGCCACCGACCTGTACGACGCCGGAACCGTCGAGGCGGTCACCGACCGGCTGGTCCGGCTGCTCGGCGCCGCCGTCGAGAACCCCGAACTGCCCGTCGGCGAGCTGGCGTTCATGAGCCCCGACGATCGCCACCGGCTCCTGGAGGAGTGGCACGGCACGGTCACCGGTTCCTCCGGGACGAACCTCGCCGAGCTGTTCGCCGCACAGGCCGCCCGTACCCCCGACGCGGTCGCCCTCACCGACGGCGACCGGGACCTGACGTACGCGGAGCTGGACGCGGTCACCAACCGGCTGGCCCATCACCTCATCAGCCTCGGGGTCCGCCAGGAGAGCGTCGTCGCCGTCCTGATGGAGCGCACGGGCGACCTGCTCACCGCTCTGCTCTCCGTGGTCAAGGCCGGCGGGGTCTACGCCCCGCTCAACCACGCCGACCCCGACGGGCGGCTCGACCAGATCGTCGCGGAGACCAGGGCCCCGGTCCTGATCACCGACACGGCCCTGTCCGACCACCCGATCGTGGCCAGGACCACCGCGCACGTCGTCGTGCTCGACGGGACCGCCGCGTTCGACCACCTACCGGCGACCCCGCCGGCGTACCCGGCCCATCCCGACCAGTGGCTGTACGTCATGTACACCTCGGGCTCGACCGGGGTGCCGAAGGGCGTCGCCGTGACCCACCGCAACGTCGCCGACCTCGCCGGCCAGAGGGTGTTCGCCAACGAGAATCACCGGCGGGTGCTGTTCCACTCGCCCCACACCTTCGACGCGTCGACGTACGAGATGTGGGTGCCGTGGCTGAACGGCGGCACCATCGTGGTCGCACCCCCGGGCCACCTGGATCCGGCGACGCTGGGCGCGCTGCTCAAGGACGCCGGTCTGACCGGACTGTGGCTGACGGTGGGCCTGTTCCGGGTCGTGGCCGACGAGGCACCCGAGGCGTTCGCGGGACTGCGGGAGGTCTGGACCGGCGGGGAAGTCGTCCCGCCGGAGGCCGTACGGCGGGTCATGGACCGCTGCCCGGGCACCACCGTCTTCAACGTGTACGGACCCACCGAGACCACCACCTTCGCCACCACTCACCCCGTCCGGCGTCCCCTCCGTCCCGGCGCGCTCCCCATCGGCGGGCCCTTCGACAACCACCGCCTCTACGTCCTCGACCCCGGGCTGCGCCTCGTCCCGCCGGGCACCCCCGGTGAGCTGTACATCGCGGGCACCGGCGTCGCGCGCGGCTATCTCGGCCGGCCCGGCCTGACGGCGGAGCGCTTCACGGCCGACCCGTACGGTCCCGCCGGCACCCGCATGTACCGCACGGGCGACCTGGTCCGCTGGAACCGGCACGGGGAGATCGAATATCTCGGCCGCACCGACCAGCAGGTCAAACTGCGCGGCTTCCGCATCGAACTCGGTGAGATCGAGAGTGCCCTGATCAGCCATCGGACCGTGGGCCAGGCCCACGTCAGTGTCCGTGAGGACCGCCCCGGCGACAAGCGCCTCGTCGCCTATCTCGTCCCCGCCGAGAACGCCACCGTCGATCTCGCCGCACTGCGCCGCGATATCGCGGACGCCGTACCCGAGTACATGGTCCCGTCCGCCTTCATGGTCCTGGACAGGATCCCTCTCAACACCAACGGCAAGGTGGACCGGCGCGCCCTGCCCGCCCCCCAGGTCTCCCACGTCACCCAGGGAAGAGCGCCCCGTTCTCCGCAGGAAGAGGTGCTGTGCGGTCTGTTCGCGGCCGTCCTCGGACTGCCGTCGGTCACCATCGACGACCACTTCTTCCGCAGCGGCGGCCACTCCCTGCTGGGCACCCGGCTCATCAGCCGCATCCGGCAGGCGTTCGGCGTCCAGCTCGGCGTCAAGGACCTCTTCCAGCACCCCACGGTGTCCGCCCTCTCGGAGCGGGTCACGGCGGGCAACGGCGAGCTGCCGCGTCCGGCGCTGACCGGCGAGGAGCGCCCGGAGCTGATCCCGCTCTCCTCCGCCCAGCAACGGCTGTGGTTCCTGGACCAGATGGAGGGCCCCTCCCCCACCTACAACATCCCGCTCGCGCTGCGCCTCACCGGCCGGCTCGACCCCGAGGCCCTGCGACTCGCCCTCACCGACCTCACCACCCGCCACGAGTCGCTGCGCACGGTCTTCCCCACCCATGAGGGCCGCACCCACCAGCACATCCTTCCGCCGGCCCCGGTCGGCCTCCCTCTGACCGCCACCACGGAAGAGGCGTTGCCCGCGCTTCTCGCCGAGCTGTCCGCCCTCACCTTCGACCTCGCCACCCAGCCTCCTGTCCGCTCCCACCTCCTCGCCCTCGGCGAGCGCGAACACGTCCTGCTCGTCGTGATCCACCACATCGCGTCCGACGGTTGGTCCAACGGACCGCTCTTCCAGGATCTGGCCACGTCCTACGCGGCCCGCGTCGAGGGCCTGGCACCGGAGTGGGAACCGCTCCCCGTCCAGTACGCCGACTACAGCCTCTGGCAGCAGCGGCTGCTGGAGAGCGACGAGGAGCGCCAACTCGACTACTGGCGGCAGACGTTGGCCGACCTCCCGGAAGAGGTGACCCTTCCCACCGACCACGCCCGGCCCGCCACCGCGTCCAACCGGGGCACCACACACACCGTGCACTGCCCCGCCGGACTGCACGACTCGCTCATCTCCCTGGCGCAGGACACGGGCAGCACCCTGTTCATGGTGGCCCAGGCCGCCGTCGCCACCCTCCTCTCCCGTTCGGGGGCCGGACACGACATCCCGCTCGGCTCCCCCGTCGCGGGCCGCACCGACCAGAAGCTCGACCGTCTGATCGGGTTCTTCGTCAACACCCTTGTCCTGCGTACGGATCTGACGGGTGAGCCGAGCTTCCGCGACCTGCTGTCCCGCGTCCGGGAGACCGACCTCGCCGCCTGGGCGCACCAGGACCTCCCCTTCGACCGGCTGGTCGAAGCCCTCAACCCCGAGCGCACCACCGCACGGCACCCGCTCTTCCAGGTCATGCTCACCGTCGGCGACACCACCACCGAGGTCCCCGGGCTCCCCGGGCTGGACACGGCGTACGAGTACTCGGCCGTGCAGATCGCCAAGTTCGACCTGACGTTCGGCTTCGAGGAGCACCGTACGGACGACGGCCTGCCCGCCGGTCTGGACATCACCGTCGAGTACGCCACCGACCTCTACGACCCCCGTACCGTCGAAGCCACCGCGGACCGCCTGGTCCGGCTCCTCACCGGAGCCGTCGCCACCCCCGATCTGCCCGTCGGCGAGCTGGAGTTGCTCTCAGCAAGCGAGCGCGGGCTTCTCCTGGAGGAGTGGAACGGTCCCGCCACCGGCACACCCGACAGGAACCTCGCGGAGCTGTTCGCCGCACAGACCCACCGCACCCCGGACGCGCTCGCCGTCGTCGCCGACGACCGTGAACTGACCTACCGGGAACTCGACTCACTCGCCAACCGGACCGCCCACCACCTCATCGCGGAAGGGGTACGCCCCGGCAGCCGCGTGGCCCTCCTCCAGGAGCGCTCCCTCACCGCCGTGGTCACCACCCTCGCCGTCGTCAAGGCGGGCGCCACCTACATCCCGCTCGACACCCGCTACCCCGCCGACCGCATCCAGCTCATCACCGAACAGTCCGCGATCACCCACCTCCTCACCGACCGCGACCCCGGCCGGCTCACCCTTCCGCCGGGCGTCACCCCCCTCACCACCGGGACCCACTCCGCCGACACCACCGACCCGGCCGTACCGGTCCACCCCGACCAGCCCGTCTACGCCATGTTCACCTCGGGCTCGACGGGCGTACCGAAGGGCGTGGCGGTGACCCACCGCAACGTCGCCGACCTTGCCGCCCAGAGCATGTACGCCAACGGCAACCACCAACGTGTCCTCTTCCACTCTGCGATGGCCTTCGACGCCTCCACGTACGAGATGTGGGTCCCCTGGCTCAACGGCGGCACTCTCGTCGTCGCACCGGCCGGCCACCTCGACACCGCCGCCTACCAGCGCCTCCTCACCCAGCACTCCATCACCGCCCTCTGGCTCACCGCGGGCCTCTTCCGCCTCATCGCCGAAGAAGCACCCGAAGCCTTCGCGGGGGTACGGGAGGTGTGGGCCGGCGGCGACGTCGTCCCGCCGGAAGCCGTACGCCGGGTCATGGACCGCTGCCCGGGCATCACCGTCGTCAACGGCTACGGCCCCACCGAGACCACCACCTTCGCCACCACCCACCGCATCCACCGCCCCCTCGGCCCCGCCGCCGGCGCTCTGCCCATCGGCGGGCCCCTCGACAACCACCGCCTCTACGTCCTCGACCACCGCCTCCGCCTCGTCCCGCCGGGCGCGCCCGGCGAGTTGTACATCGCGGGCACGGGCCTCGCCCAGGGCTACCTCGACCGGCCCGCGCTCACCGCCGACCGCTTCGTCGCCGACCCGTACGGCGCTCCGGGCACCCGGATGTACCGCACCGGCGACCTCACCCGCTGGAACCACGAAGGAGCCCTCGAATACCTCGGCCGCGCGGACCAGCAAGTCAAACTCCGCGGCTTCCGCATCGAACTCGGCGAGGTCGAGACCGTGCTCACCGGCCGGCCCGGGGTCGCGCAGGCCGTCGTGGCCGTCCGCGAGGACCAGCCCGGCGACAAGCGCCTGGTCGCCTACCTCACGGCGGAGGACGGCGCGCGGATCGACACCGAGGACGTGCGGCGGCGGATGTCCGGGCTGCTGCCCGAGTACATGATCCCGTCCGCCTTCATGGTCCTGGACGAGATCCCCCTGACCGTCAACGGCAAGGTGGACCGGCGCGCCCTGCCCGTACCGGAGATCGCCCCCACCACCGGGCGCGCCCCGCGCACGGTCAAGGAAGAAGTCCTGTGCGGCCTGTTCGCGGAGGTCCTCGGGCTGCCGTCGGTCACCATCGACGACCACTTCTTCCACCTGGGCGGCCACTCCCTCCTCGCCACCCGCCTCGTCGGCCGGATCCGCTCCGTCCTGGGGGTCGGGCTCTCCGTGGCGACGCTCTTCGAACACCCGATCGTGGCAACGCTCGTCGAGAAGCTCGACAGCGCCGAGGCCGCAAGGCCCACACTGCGGCCGATGCGCCGGATGGGAGCGACCAAGTGATTCCGTTGTCCTTCGCCCAGCAGCGGCTGTGGTTCATCGCCCAGATGGAAGGGCCTTCGAGCACCTACAACATCCCCCTGACCGTGCGCCTGCACGGCGAACTCGACCGCGAGGCCCTCCGGTCGGCACTCCTGGACGTGGTCGGCAGGCACGAGAGCCTGCGCACGCTCTTCCCCGACCAGGACGGCACGCCGTACCAGCACATCCTCGCCGAGGAGGAGGTGGACCTCGCGCTGCCGGTGGTCCCCGCCGACGAGCTGAGTCTGGCGGCGGTCCTCGCCGAGGAGTCCGCGCAGGTGTTCCACCTGGCGGTGGACCTGCCGGTCCGGGCGCGGCTGATCGCGCTCGGTGAGCGGGAGCACGTGCTGCTCGTCGTGATGCACCACATCGTCTCGGACGGCGGCTCGACCGGGCCGCTGCTCAGGGACCTGGCCGCCGCCTACGGCGCCCGCGCCGCCGAGGGGCGGGCGCCGGACTGGGAGCCGCTGCCGGTGCAGTACGCCGACTACACGCTGTGGCAGCAGGAGTTGCTCGGTGAGGGCGACGACCCGGCGAGCACCGGTGCGCGCCAACTGGACTTCTGGCGGGAGGCGTTGGCGGATCTGCCGGAGGAGGCCACCTTGCCGGCCGACCGGCCGCGCCCGGCCGCCGCCTCGTACGTGGGCGCCACCTGCGACGCCCACCTGTCCGCCGACCTCCACACCGGACTGACGCACCTGGCGCGGGAGTCGGGGGCCACGGTGTTCATGGCGGCCCAGGCCGCGGTCGCGACGGCCCTGTCCCGCTCGGGCGCGGGTCTCGACATCCCGGTCGGCTCCCCGGTCTCCGGGCGCGTCGACGAGGCCCTGGACGATCTGGTCGGATTCTTCGTCAACACCCTGATCCTGCGTACGGATCTGTCGGGCGACCCGAGCTTCCGTGAGCTGCTCAAGCGGGTCCGCAGAACGGACCTGGCGGCCTGGGACAACCAGGATCTGCCCTTCGACCGGCTGGTCGAGGTGCTCAACCCGGAGCGCTCCGCCTCCCGGCACCCGCTCTTCCAGGTCATGCTGACGATGGGCGAGGCCGGTTCCGACGCCGTCGGGTTCCCCGGGCTCGACGCGAGGACCGAGTACAGCGCCCTCCAGATCGCCAAGTTCGACCTGACCTTCGGCTTCGCCGAGCACCGGACGCGCGACGGCCGGCCCAACGGCCTGGACATCACCATCGAGTACGCCACCGACCTGTACGACGCCCGGACGATCGACGCGCTCATGGCGAGGCTGTGCCGGCTCCTGGAGGCGGTGCTCACCTCGCCCGACACCCCGCTGTCCGTGCTGGACCTGCTGGGCGAGCACGAGCGGCGGCTGCTCCTGGAGGAGCGGACCGGCGCGGTCACCGGTACGGCGGACCTGAGCGTCGCGGAGCTGTTCGCCGCGCAGGCCGCCCGCACACCGGACGCGATCGCGCTGGTGGACGAGGACCACGACCTGACGTACGCCGAACTCGACGCGAGCACCAACCAGTTGGCCCACCATCTCGTCAACCTCGGCGTCCGGCGGCACGACGTGGTCGCCGTCCTGATGGAGCGCTCGACCGACCTGCTCACCGCGCTGCTCGCCGTGGTGAAGGCGGGAGCCGTGTACGCCCCGCTGAACACCACCGACCCCGACAGCCGGCTGGTCCAGATCCTCGCCGACACGCGGGCACCCGTCCTGCTCACCGACCAGGCCCTCGCCGACCACCCGGTGGTCCTGGAGACCGGCGCGCGGGTGGTCGTCCTGGACGGCGCCACCGGCCTCGGCCACCTCCCGGCCACGGCTCCGGCGCACACCGTCCACCCCGACCAGCCGCTGTACGCGATGTTCACCTCGGGCTCGACCGGTGTGCCCAAGGGCGTCGCCGTCACCCACCGCAACGTGGCCGACCTCGCCGCCCAGACCAGGTACGCCAACGGCAACCACCGGCGGGTGCTGTTCCACTCGCCGGCCGCGTTCGACGCGTCCACGTACGAGATCTGGGTGCCGTGGCTGAACGGCGGCACGATCGTCGTCGCACCCCCGGGCCACCTCGATCCGCCCACGTACCGGCGGCTGCTCACCGAACACCGTGTGACCGGCGTGTGGTTGACGGCCGGGCTGTTCCGGCTGATGGCCGAGGAGGCGCCCGAGGCCTTCGCAGGGGTACGGGAGGTGTGGGCCGGCGGGGACGTCGTGCCGCCGGAAGCCGTGCGCCGTATCCACGAACACTGCCCGGACACCACCGTCGTCAACGGCTACGGCCCGACGGAGACCACCACCTTCGCCACCACCCACCGCATCCACCGCCCACTCGACTACGCCGGGGCGATCCCGATCGGCGAACCCCTGGACAACCACCGCCTGTACGTCCTGGACCAGGCGCTCCAGCTCGTCGCGCCGGGCGCGCCCGGCGAGCTGTACATCGCGGGCACGGGCCTCGCGCAGGGCTATCTCAACCGGCCCTCGCTGACGGCGGAGCGGTTCACCGCCGACCCGTACGGCCCGGCGGGCACCCGCATGTACCGTACGGGCGACCTCGCGCGCTGGAACCACCACGGCTCGCTGGAATACCTCGGCCGGGCCGACCAGCAGGTCAAACTGCGGGGCTTCCGCATCGAACCGGGCGAGATCGAGAGCGCCCTGACGGCCATTCAGATGGTCGCCCAGGCGACCGTCAGCGTCCGTGAGGACCGCCCCGGCGACAAGCGCCTGGTCGCCTATCTCGTCGCCGCCGACGGCGTCACGATCGACACCGAGGCCGTGCGCCGGGAGATCTCCGGCGCGCTCCCCGAGTACATGGTCCCGTCCGCCTTCATGGTGCTGGACGAGATCCCCCTCACCACCAACGGCAAGATCGACCGCCGCGCCCTGCCCGGCCCCCAGCACCACGGCGACACCGACGGCCGTACGCCCAGGACCCCCGCCGAGGAAGTCCTCTGCGGCCTCTTCGCGGCCACCCTCGGACTGCCGTCCGTCACCATCGACGACCACTTCTTCCGGCGCGGCGGCCACTCGCTGCTCGCCACCCGCCTCATCAGCCGCATCCGGGCCGTGTGGGACACCGGCATCACCATCCGGGACCTGTTCCAGTACGCGACGGTCGCGCAGCTCGCCGAGAGGATCGCCGCCGAGGGCAGCGGGGAGCGGCGTCCGGCGCTGCTGCCCGGCGAGCGCCCGGAGCTGATACCGCTCTCCTCCGCCCAGCAACGGCTCTGGTTCCTGGACCAGATGGAGGGCCCGTCCGCGACGTACAACATCCCGCTGGCCCTGCGGCTCACCGGCCCGCTCGACCACGAGGCCCTGCGACTCGCCCTCACCGACCTCACCGCACGCCACGAAACCCTCCGTACCGTCTTCCCCACCCGCGAGGGCAACGCGCACCAGCACATCCTCCCGCCGGCCGCCGCCGCCCTCCCGCTGGTCGCGGCCACCGAGGAGTCGCTGCCCGCGCTCCTGGCGGCGGAGGCCGGCCGTACGTTCGATCTCGCCGCCGAACTGCCCTACCGGGCTTCGCTGTTGCGGCTCGGAGCCGAGGAACACGTCCTGCTGCTGGTGGTCCACCACATCGCCTCGGACGGCTGGTCCAACGGACCGCTCTTCCAGGACCTCGCCACCTCGTACGCGGCCCGCGCCGAAGGCCGGGCACCGGAGTGGGAACCGCTCCCCGTCCAGTACGCCGACTACACCCTCTGGCAGCGGCAACTCCTGGAGAACGACGAGGAGCGCCAACTCGCCCACTGGCGCGAGACGTTGGCCGACCTCCCCGAGGAGGCCACCCTCCCCACCGACCACGCCCGCCCCGCGACCCCGTCCAACCAGGGCCGTACGCATGTCGTGCACTGCCCCGCCGCGCTGCACTCCGGGCTGATGTCACTGGCGCAGGACACCAGCAGCACCCTGTTCATGGTGGCCCAGGCCGCCGTCGCCACCCTCCTCTCCCGGTCGGGGGCCGGACACGACATCCCCCTCGGCTCCCCCGTCGCCGGCCGCACCGATCAGAAGCTCGACCGTCTGATCGGCTTCTTCGTCAACACCCTCGTCCTGCGCACGGATGTGACCGGCAACCCCACCTTCCGCGACCTGCTGTCCCGCGTCCGGGAGACCGACCTCGCCGCCTGGGCGCACCAGGATCTCCCCTTCGACCGGCTGGTCGAAGCCCTCAACCCCGAGCGCACCACCGCACGGCACCCCCTGTTCCAGGTCATGCTCACCGTCGGCGACACGAGCGGCGAGGCCCCCCGACTGGAGGGCCTGGAGAGCGAGTTCGCGTTCCCGCCGGTGTCCGTCGCGAAGTTCGACCTCACCTTCGCCTTCGCCGAGCGCCGCACGGCGGACGGCGCCCCCGACGGCCTCGACATCCTGATCGAGTACGCCACCGACCTCTACGACCCCCGTACCGTCGAAGCCACCGCGGACCGCCTGGTCCGGCTGCTCACCGGAGCCGTCGCCACCCCCGATCTGCCCGTCGGCGAGCTGGAGTTGCTGTCCGGGGAGGAGCGGGCGCGGGTCCTGGAGTGGAGCGGACCGCCGTCCCCGGCTCCCGGTCTGGGCCTCGACGGGCTCTTCGCGGGCCAGGTCGCCCGTACCCCGCACGCGGTGGCCCTGGTCCACGAGGACCAGCAAGTCACCTACCAGGAGCTGGACACCTGGTCCAACCGCCTGGCCCGGCACCTGACCGCGCGCGGTGTCACCCCGGGCAGCATCGTCGCCATCCACCTGGAGCGCTCGCCGCAGCTGATCGCGGCGCTGATCGCGGCCCTCAAGGCCGGGGCCGGTTACACCCTGCTGGACCCGCAGTTCCCCGCCGACCGGCTCACCACCGTGCTCGGGCAGACCGGTCCGGCCGCCCTGGTCACCCAGAGCCACCTGGTGGCCCTGCCGACATCGGCCACCCTGGTCGACCTGACCGTCGACACCCCGGCGATCAGCGCGCTGCCCGGGACGCCGGTGGAGACCGGCGGGCACCCGGAGTCCGTCGCCTGCGTGATGTTCACCTCCGGATCGACCGGCGTCCCCAAGGGCGTCGCCGCCTCGCACCGGGCGCTGGCCGCCACCTTCGTCGGCCCCGACTACCTGAACTTCGGCCCCGAGCAGACGTACCTGCAAAGCTCCCCCCTCTCCTGGGACGCCTTCGCCCTGGAGGTCTTCGGACCCCTGCTCCACGGCGGGGTCTGTGTCCTCCAGCCCGGCCAGCACACCGACCCGCACCAGATCGCGGAGCTGGTGGAACGCCACCGGATCACCACCCTCCAGATGTCGGCGAGCCTGTTCAACCACATGCTCGACGAGCACCCCGCGGTGTTCTCCCGGCTCCGGGAGGCGATGACCGCCGGGGAGACCGCCTCGCCGGCCCACACGGCCAAGGCGCTGGCCGACCACCCTCATCTGCACCTGGTCAACGGCTACGGCCCGGCCGAGAGCATGGGCTTCACCACCGCCCACCTCATCGGCGGACCCGCCGCCGCCATCCCGATCGGCCGGCCGATCGCGGGCAAACACGCCTACGTCCTGGACGAGAACCTGCGGCTGCTGCCGCCGGGGGTGCCCGGTGAGCTGTACGTCGCCGGGCACGGCCTCGCCCACGGCTACATCGGGCAGCCGTGGCTGAGCGCGCAGCGGTTCGTCGCCGACCCGCACGGCGCGCCGGGCGCGCGGATGTACCGGACCGGCGACCTGGCCCGCTGGAGCCAGGACGGGGCGCTGGAGTATTTCGGCCGGGCGGACCAGCAGATCAAGCTGCGGGGTTTCCGTATCGAGCCGGGTGAGATCGAGTCGGCGCTGCTGCGGCACGCCTCGGTCGCCCAGGCGGCGGTGCTGATCCGCGAGGACCGGCCGGGCGACAAACGCCTGGTGGCGTACGTGGTGGCCGCCGAAGGCGCCACGCCCGACCTGCCCGGACTGCGCCGGCACGCGGTGGCGGCGCTGCCCGAGTACATGGTGCCGGCCGCGATCGTGCCGCTGGACGCGCTGCCGCTGACGGTGAACGGCAAGCTGGACCGCCGTGCGCTGCCCGCGCCGCCGATGGCCGACACCGCCGGGGGCCGGGCGCCGCGCACCCCGGCCGAGGAAGTCCTGTGCGGGCTGTTCGCGGCCACCCTGGGGGTGCCGTCGGTCACCATCGACGACCACTTCTTCCAGCTGGGCGGCCACTCGCTGCTCGCGACCCGGCTGATCGGCCGGATCCGGGCGATCTGGGACACCCCGGTCACCATCAGGGACCTGTTCCAGTACCCGACACCGGTGCTGCTCGCCGAGCACATCGGCACGAACGTGGCGGGCAACCCGCTGGAGACGGTGCTCCCGATCCGGGCCGCGTCGGGCTCGGGCTCCGGGTCCGGCTCGGAGGCTCCGCTGTTCTGCGTGCACCCGATCTCCGGGATGAGCTGGGCGTACGCCGGACTCCTCCGGCACCTCGCTGACGGGCGGCCGCTGATCGGCCTCCAGGCCCGGGAGTTGACGGATCCGTCGGCCCGGCCGGCCGGCGTCGAGGAGATGGCCGACGGGTACGTGGCCGAGATCCGCGCGGTCCGGCCGCACGGCCCGTACCACCTGCTCGGCTGGTCGTTCGGCGGCCTGGTGGCGCACGCGGTCGCGGCCCGCCTGGAGGAGCTGGGCGAGGAGGTGGCCCTGCTCGCGCTGCTGGACTCGTACCCGCTGCCCGACGGCTTCCTGCCGCCCGCGATCACCGGGCGGGAGGTGCTGACCGCGCTGCTCGGCGGGCGCGGCGCCGAACTGGACGTGCGGTGCGCCGACACCGTACCGGACGCGGCGGAGCTGGCGACCGTGCTGCGCGCGGAGGACCCGATCCTGGGGGCGCTGGAGCCGGCCCAGGCCGCCGCGGTGGTCGAGGCGACCGCCGGGAACCTGGAGATGCGCTACCGGTACGTCCCCCGGCGGCGGTTCGGCGGCGACATGGTGTTCTTCAACGCCGCCCGCACACCGGCCGCGACGAGCGGCGCCGTGTCCTGGGCGCCCCATGTCCTCGGCCGCGTCGAGGAGTACGACGTCGACTGCGCGCACTGGGACATGACCGGGGCAGAACCGCTCCGCGAGATAGGAAAGGTGCTGGCCGAGGAGTTGCGGGGGGCGCGTCACTGACCTCCGCCCACCAGGTGCCCGGGACCGCCGACGACGGCGGTCCCGGGCACCTTCGCGTGCGCCCGCGCGTCCCGTGCGCCCAATTGCCCTCCGCCTGCCGCTCCTTGTGCCGGGCGGCGGGTTCCGGCCTGCATAGCGTGAAGCCATCCGCAGGTCACGGCTTCACCGGCAACAGAAAGTCAAGGAAATGGTGGATCATTCCGACTGGCGTGTCGGGGTAGCTTCGGCCCCCGTCCATCATGGCGAGATCCTGCAAGGTGTGTTCACCGGTGACGGTGGACTCACCCGCGGTCTGGTCACTCTGCCCTGCACCATCCACGCGACCCGCGCGACCTTCATCCCCGCCCCCGGCGCCGAGGTCACCGTCACGCCGGACTGGAAGGGCAAGGCGCGGCGCGCGGCGGAACTCGCCGTGCGGGCCGTCACCCCGGCGGACGCCGGGCCCGTGGGCGGTCATCTGGAGCTGACCGGGGACGTGCCGCTGTGCCGGGGGTTCGGCTCGTCGACGAGCGACGTCCTCGCGGCCATCTGGGCCGTCAAGGACGCGTTCACCAGCCCGCTGCCGCCGCAGGACGTGGCCCGGATAGCGGTACGCGCGGAGACCGCGTCCGACTCCCTGATGTTCGAGGAGTCGACGGTGCTCTTCGCCCAGCGCGAGGGCACGGTGATCGAGGACTTCGGCTACCGGATGCCACCGATGCGGGTCCTCGGCTTCGGCGCCCGCCCGGAGAACGACGGGCGGGGCGTGGACACGCTGGCCTTCGCGCCGGCCCGCTACGACCAGGAGGAGATCGGCCTCTTCACCCGGCTCCAGGCGATGCTCCGGGAGGCCATCCAGATGAAGGACGTCGCCCTGCTCGGGTCGGTGGCGACGGCCAGCACGGAGATCAACCAGCGTCATCTGCCCATCCCCAAGCTGGATCTGATCCGGAACGTCGCGCGGGACTCCGGAGCGCTCGGGGTGCAGGCGGCGCACAGCGGAGACATCGCGGGGCTGCTCTTCGACCGGGACGACCCCGAGGTCGAGGAACGGACCGGCCTGGCACAGCGCCTCCTGCAAGCGCTCGGAATTCACGAGCAGTGGAACTACACAACGGGTGACTGACATGACGACGACCACGCTCACGACGACGACCCCCACCACGCCGACGGCGGCCGCTCCCGCCTCCCTGTCGAGGGCTCACTCCTCGATCGTGGAGGCCACCGAGCTGCCCCGCATCATCAAGGTGACCGACAACCTCTACGCGGCGGCCTTCACCCTGATGAAGCTGCTGCCCGCCCGCTACATCCTCGACCGCGCCGAGGCGGCGGGGCTCATCTCCCCCGGCACCCCGGTCATCGAGACGTCCTCGGGCACGTTCGCGCTGGGCCTGGCGATGGTCTGCCGGCTGCGCGGTTACCCGCTGACCATCGTCGGCGACTCGGCCATCGACCGGGACCTGCGGACCCGGCTCGAAATGCTCGGCACGACGGTGGAGATCGTCGAGCACACCGGTCAGCCCGGCGGCATCCAGGGCGCGCGCCTCGCCCGCGTGGAGGAGCTGCGCCGGCAGCACCCGGACGCCTTTGTCCCCGGTCAGTACGACAACCCCGACAACCCGGGCGCGTACAGCGTGGTCGCCGACCTGATCGGTGACACCGTCGGCTCCGTGGACTGCCTGGTGGGCCCGGTGGGTTCGGGCGGCTCCACCGGCGGGCTCGCCGCCGCGCTGCGTCCCGCCGACCCCGCGCTGCACCTGGTCGGCGTGGACACCCACGGCAGCATCATCTTCGGCAACCCGGACGGCCCGCGCACCCTGCGCGGCCTCGGCAGCAGCATCCACCCGGGCAACGTCACCCACCGGGCGTACGACGAGGTGCACTGGGTGACGGCCCCCGAGGCGTTCCACGCGACCCACGAGCTGTACCGCGCGCACGGCCTGTTCATGGGCCCGACCAGCGGCGCGTCCTTCCAGGTGGCGTCGTGGTGGGCGGAGCGCAACCCGCGGAGCACGGTGGTGATGGTGCTGCCGGACGAGGGCTACCGCTACCAGTCCACGGTCTACAACGACACCTGGCTGCGAGAGCAGGGCATCGTCCCGGCCCCCGCGCCCGGCGGCCCGCTGACCGTCGAGCACCCGCTGGACGCCACCGCCGCCTGGTCCCGGCTGCTGTGGGCCCGCCGTGGCTTCGACGACGTGGTGATGCCGGCGGTCGGCTCATGAGCGAGCGCCTGCTGCTCCTGGTGGAGAGCAACACGACCGGTACGGGGCGGCTGTTCGCGCGGCGCGCGGCCGACCTCGGGGTGGTGCCCGTGCTGCTGTCCGCGGACCCGGGCCGCTACCCGTACGCCGCCGAGGACCGGGTCCGTACGGTCACGGTGGACACCTCGGACGAGGCGGCGCTGTGGGCGGCCGTCGGCGCGCTGGCCGGTGAGGCCACGGTCGTCGGCGTCCTGACGAGTTCCGAGTACTACGTGCCGACCGCCGCCGCGCTGGCGCGCCGCCTCGGGCTGCCGGGCCCTGACGCGCAGGCCGTACGGGCCTGCCGTGACAAGGCCGAGCAGCGCCGGGTGCTGGCCGCCGCCGGGGTGGGGGGGCCGGGCTTCGCCGTGGTCTCCCAGACGTCCGGCGCGCTGGAGGCGGCGCGCGAGATCGGGCTGCCCGTGGTGGTCAAACCGGTGCAGGGCTCGGGGAGTCTGGGCGTACGGCTCTGCGCGGACCTCGGCGAGGTCGCCGAGCACGCGCGGACGCTCCTCGCGGCCACGGTGAACGAGCGGGGCGTCGCGGTCCCGGGCCGGATCCTGGTGGAGGAGTACCTGACGGGGCCGGAGTTCTCCGTCGAGGTGTTCGGTACGGAGGCGGTCGTGACGGTCGCCAAGCACGTGGGCCCGCTGCCGGTGTTCGTGGAGGTCGGCCATGACGTGCCGGCGCCCCTGCCGGGTGATCGTGACCGCGCCCTGCGCGAGGCCGCGGTGGCCGCCGTACGGGCCCTCGGGCTCGGCTGGGGGGCGGCCCATGTGGAGCTGCGCCTGACCGGGACCGACTCCCGGGCCGTCGGCGTCATCGAGGTCAACCCCCGGCTGGCCGGGGGCATGATCCCCGAACTGGTGCGCAGGGCCTGCGGGATCGACCTGGTGCTCGCCCAGGTGCAGGCCGCGCTCGGTGGCGCACCGGAGCTGGGGCGCGGCGCGTACGCCCGTGCCTCGATCCGGTTCCTGACGTCCGGGCAGGACGGGGTCCTCGCCCCCGCCGCCGTACGGGCGGACGCCGTGGACCGGGCCCGCGCGGTGCCGGACACCGTGGAGGCGGTGCTGTACCGCGCCGAGGGTGAACGGGTGGGCCCCGCCGAGGACTTCCGGGGGCGGGTCGGCCATGTCATCGCCGTCGCCGGCCACGCGGGGCGGGCCGCCGAGTCCGCCGACCGGGCCGTGGCGCTGCTGGGCGAGGCGGTCTCGTACACCGATCCGCACACCGATCGGCACAGCGGAGGCACGGACATGACCAGCGGAACGGAAGCGGAGACGGGTACGGCGCGGGGCGTCGACACCGGCCGGCTCAAGGCCGCGCTGGACGCCGAGGCGCACCGCATCGTCTACGACCAGTACCTGCCGGGCACGGCGGGCGACGGTCTCGGCGAGGAGCTGCGCTGCATCAGCGAGGTCGACCGGGCCCATCTGATCATGCTCACCGAGTGCGGGATCGTGGACGCGGGCCGGGCGGCGGCGCTGCTGCGCGCGATCGAGGAGCTGCGCGGCCAGGACTTCGCGCCGGTACGGGCGACGCCCATGCCGCGCGGGGTGTATCTGGCGTACGAGGGCCGCCTCATCGAGCAGTTGGGCGACAGCACGGGCGGCATCCTGCACACGGGCCGTTCGCGCAACGACCTCAACGCCACCACGACCCGGCTGAAGACCCGCACGCCGTACCTGGCGCTGCTGGACGCGGTCGACCGGCTGTCCGGTGTCCTCCTGGCGAAGGCCGCGGAGTACCAGGACGTGATCATGCCCGCGTACACCCACGGGCAGCCGGCCGTACCGATCAGCTACGGGCACTATCTGGCGGGTGTCGCGGGGGCGGTGCTGCGGGCGTACGAGGCGCTGCTCGACGCGGGCCGTCAGCTTGACGTCAACCCGCTGGGCGCGGGCGCGATCGGCGGGACGTCCGTCCCGATCGACCCCCGGCGCACCGCCGAACTCCTCGGCTTCACCTCGGCGGCGCCCAACTCGGTAGACGCGGTGGCCTCCCGGGACTTCGTCCTGGACCTGCTGTCGGCGTCCGCCGTGCTCGGGGTGACGCTGGCCAGGGCCGGGCGTGACCTGAGCACCTGGACGTCGGAGGAGTTCGGGCTGCTGCGGGTGGCCGACACCCTGGTCGGGTCCAGCTCGATGATGCCGCAGAAGCGCAACCCGTTCCTGCTCGAACACATCCAGGGCCGGTCCACCGCGAGCCTGGGCGCCTTCGTGTCCGCGGCGTCCGCGATGACGACCGGCGGGTACACCAACGCGATCGCGGTGGGCACGGAGGCCGTACGTCACCTGTGGCCGGGCCTGAGCGGCACCACCGACGCGGTGACCCTGCTGAGCCTGGTGGTGGCGGGTACGGAACCGGAGCGCGCGCGGATGACGGACCGGGCCGTGGAGGGCTTCACCTCGGCGACGTACCTGGCGGAGCGGCTCGTCCTGGACGGGATGCCGTTCCGGGCCGCGCACCACCTGGTGGGCGAGACGGTCCTCGGCGCCCTGGACTCCGGGCGGTCCCTGGTGGACGCGGCGGAGTTCAGCGCCGTCGGAGAAGGCGGGCTGGCGCCCGACCGGGTCGCCGAGGCGTGTGTGCACGGCGGCGGACCGGGCTCCACGGCGGAGGGAATCCGCCGGATCGACACCCAACTCGCCTCCCTGAGAGCGGAGTTGACGGCGCGGCGCGACCGCTGGTCGCACGCGGGGACGCTGCTCTCGCAGGCCGTGCTCAAGGCGGTGACGGCATGACCGCGCAGCTGGAGGAACGCCTCCCCGGCGGGGAGCGCGGGCGCCCGGGGCGCGGCGGGCTGCTGGGCCACCGCGACTTCCGGCTCCTGTGGTTCGGCGAGACGACCAACCGTATCGGCATCAACATCACCGCGGTCGCGATGCCGTTGGTGGCGGTGGTGACACTGAACGCGAGCACGCTCGCGGTCAGTGTGCTGGCCGCCGCGCCCTGGCTGCCCTGGCTGCTGATCGGCCTGCCGGCCGGTGCCTGGGTGGACCGGATGCGGCGCCGGCCGATCATGCTCCTGTGCAACCTGACCCCGCTGCTGCTCCTGGCGAGCGTCCCGGTGGCCGCGTGGCTCGGTGTCCTGACGATGGCCCACCTGCTGGTGGTGGCGCTGCTCAACGGTTTCGCGGCGGTGTTCTTCGGGATCTCGTACAAGGTGTACGTGCCGTCCATCGTCGACCGCGAGGATCTCCAGGAGGCCAACGCCAAGCTCCAGGGCAGCGAGTCGGTCGCCCAGGTCGCCGGGCTCGGCGGCGGCGGCCTGCTGGCACAGGCGTTCGGCGCGGCCTCCGGGCTGCTCGTCAACGCGGGGACGTTCCTGGTCTCGGCGCTGTGCCTGCTCGCCATCCGCAGCAGGGAACCGGTCCCGGAGAAACCGAAGGAACGCCCGGCCCTGCGGCAGGACATCAAGGAAGGGCTCCAGTACGCGCTCGGAGACCCGTACCTGCGTGTCCTCACCGCGTACGGCACCGCCACCAACCTGCTCCTGACGGCCCAGTCGGCGATCCTGCCGATCTTCATCATCCGTGAACTCGGGGTGCCCGAGGGCGCGACCGGCTGGCTCCTCGCGTCGAGCAGCGTCGGAGGCATCCTCGGGGCCACCACCGCCAAACACCTGACCGCCCGGTTCGGCACGGCCCGCGGCCTGCTGGTGGCCACCGCCGCCAGCGCCCCGTTCGCCCTGCTCATCCCGCTGGCCGGGCGGGACTGGACGCTGTCCGCGCTGGTCGCGGGGAGCGCGATCCTGGCGCTGGGTGTGGTGCTCGCCAACGTGATCCAGGGGGCGTTCCGCCAGCGGTACTGTCCGCCGCAGCTGCTCGGCCGTATCTCGGCCAGCATCTCGGTGGCCAACTTCGGCGCCATTCCCTTCGGTTCCCTGCTCGGCGGGATCCTCGGCACCGCCCTCGGCCTGCGGCCCACCCTGTGGCTGCTGGGCGCGGGGCTCGCCCTGACCCCGCTGCTGCTCCTGATCGGCCCGATGCGCGGACGGCGGGACCTGCCGGCCGCGCCGGAGCCGGCATGAGACCCGACCCGCACGTCCCCTCCGTACGAACAGGAGAGACCCCGTGGAACACACCCTGCCGTGGGTCGTCCGTGAGCTGCCACCCCCTGGCTCGCCGGCCCTCTGGCTGCTGAGGGTCTCGGATGTCCCCACCGGCATCCTGGACGAACAGGTGCTCGACGCGACCGAGCGCCGGCGCGCCGCCACCCTCATGCGCGCCGAGGACCGCACCCGGTTCACGGCCGCGCACGTCGCCCTCCGCCGGCTGCTCGGCTCCTACCTGAGCCTGCGCCCCGAGGACATCCACTTCGGCCGGGACACCTGCCCCTGCTGCGGTGGGCCGCACGGCCGCCCGACCGTTCTCGACACGGACCACGAGCTGTTCTTCTCCCTGTCCCACCGGGGCGACCTGGCCCTCGTCGGTACGGCGGCGGCTCCCATAGGAGTCGACGTCGAACTGGTGTCGGACCAGGAGACCACCGCCGAGCTGGCCGCAATGCTGCACGTGGACGAGCAGGCCGAACTTGCGGCGCTGGCACCGGAGTTACGGCCCCGGGCGCTGGCCCGGCTGTGGACCCGCAAGGAGGCCTACCTGAAGGGCCTCGGTACGGGCCTGGGCCGCGACCCCGCCCTCGACTACGTCGGCTCGGGTAGCCCGCGGGGCCCGTACCCGCCGTCCGGCTGGACCCTGCTGGACGTCCCGGTGGACCGGGGCTACGCGGCGGCGATAGCGGTACGGGGCACGCTCGACGTCGGCGGTCCCACCGTCAACCGGCTCTCCGTCCTGGATGTCGTACGGCACACCTGGGACGCACCGCTGGCGGTGGGAAAGCCGCCCTGACCCCCGCGCACGGTCCGTCGGGCGCACCGCTCCGGTGCCCACCCGGCGGTGGGCACGCACCACCCGGCCGCGCCCGCGCGGCCCCCGAACACCGGAACGTCCTCGCCACCACCCCTACGGACTTTGGGAACCGACGATGCCAGACACCGTGCAGCAGGCCCCCGCGGCCCTCCTCCCGCCCCTGCGGGTCCGTACCACCGCGCAGCCCGCCACCGCCGTCGAGCGGGTGACCGGGGCGCAGGCCCTCATCCGCTCGCTCGAAGAGGTCGGCGCGGACACCGTGTTCGGCATCCCCGGCGGTTCCATCCTGCCCGCCTACGACCCGATGATGGACTCGACCCGGCTGCGCCACGTGCTGGTCCGGCACGAGCAGGGCGCGGGCCACGCGGCCACCGGGTACGCCCAGGCCACCGGCAAGGTCGGGGTCTGCATGGCGACCTCGGGCCCCGGCGCCACCAACCTGGTCACCCCGATCGCCGACGCGCACATGGACTCCGTGCCGCTCGTCGCGATCACCGGCCAGGTCTCGTCCAAGGCGATCGGCACCGACGCCTTCCAGGAGGCGGACATCGTCGGCATCACCATGCCGATCACCAAGCACAACTTCCTGGTCAGGAACGCCGAGGACATCCCCAGGACCATCGCGGAGGCGTTCCACATCGCGTCGACGGGCCGCCCGGGGCCCGTCCTGGTCGACATCGCCAAGGACGCCCTCCAGGCCCGTACGACCTTCAGCTGGCCGCCCGTCAAGGAGCTGCCCGGCTACCGTCCCGTCACCCGCCCGCACCCGGGGCAGCTCAGGGAGGCCGCCCGCCTCCTGAGCACGTCACGGCGGCCGGTCCTGTACGTCGGCGGGGGTGTCCTCAAGGCCCGGGCCACGGCGGAGCTGCGCGTCCTCGCCGAGCTGACCGGGGCGCCCGTGGTCACCACCCTGATGGCGCTCGGCGCGTTCCCCGGCAGCCATCCGCAGCACGTGGGCATGCCCGGCATGCACGGGGACGTCGCGGCGGTCGCGGCCCTCCAGAAGGCCGACCTGATCGTCGCGCTGGGCACCCGCTTCGACGACCGGGTCACCGGCAGGCTCGACAGCTTCGCGCCGTACGCCAAGGTCGTGCACGCTGACATCGACCCGGCGGAGATCTCCAAGAACCGGCTCGCGGACGTGCCGATCGTCGGCGACGCCCGCGAGGTGCTCGCCGGCCTGGCCACCGCCGTACGCGCGGAGCACGAGGACGGGCGGTACGGCGAATACACGGACTGGTGGCGGGACCTGGACCGCTGGCGCGCCACCTACCGCCGCGGCTACGAGCGGCCCGCCGACCCGGGGCTGCTCCTGCCGCAGCAGGTCATCGAGCGGGTCGGCCAACTCGCCCCGGAGGGAACGCTGTTCGCCTCCGGCGTCGGCCAGCACCAGATGTGGGCCGCGCAGTTCCTCCCGCACGAGGAGCCGGGCACCTGGTTCAACTCGGGGGGCGCGGGGACCATGGGGTACGCGGTGCCCGCCGCGATGGGCGCGAAGGCCGGCCGGCCGGACCGTACCGTCTGGGCGATCGACGGCGACGGCTGCTTCCAGATGACCAATCAGGAACTCACCACCTGCGCCCTGAACAACATCCCCATCAAGGTCGCGATCATCAACAACGGCGCGCTCGGGATGGTCCGTCAGTGGCAGAACCTGTTCTACGGCGCCCGCTTCTCCAACACCGTCCTGCACGACGGCGCCACCAACGCCACGACCGGCTCGACGCTGGGCGTGGGCTCCACCACCAACCGGGGCACCCGCGTCCCCGACTTCGTCCAGCTCTCCGAGGCAATGGGCTGTGTGGGCCTGCGCTGCGAGAACCCCGACGAACTGGACGCGGTCATCGACAAGGCCAACTCGATCAACGACCGCCCGGTCGTCGTGGACTTCATCGTCCACGAGGACGCGATGGTGTGGCCGATGGTCGCCGCCGGCACCTCCAACGACGACATCATGGCCGCCCGTGGCGTCCGCCCCGACTTCGGCGACTCCGCGGACGACTGAGAGGACCCTCCGACATGTCCCAGCACACACTCTCCGTCCTGGTCGAGAACACACCCGGCATCCTGGCCCGGGTCGCCGGTCTCTTCTCACGGCGCGGCTTCAACATCGACTCGCTCGCGGTCGGCACCACGGAACACCCCGAGCTGTCCCGCATCACCATCGTGGTCAGGGTCGACGAGGAGCTGCCCCTGGAGCAGGTGACCAAACAACTCAACAAACTGGTCAACGTGTTGAAGATCGTCGAGCTGGAGGCGGACTCCGCCGTCCAGCGCGAACTGGTCCTGGTGAAGGTCGGCGCCGACAACACCACCCGAGGGCAGATCGTGCAGATCGCCGAGCTGTTCCGCGCCGGGGTCGTCGACGTCTCGCCGGAGGCCGTCACCCTGGAGGCGACCGGCTCCGGCGCCAAGCTCGACGGGATGCTCCGGATGCTCGCGCCCTTCGGCATCAAGGAACTGGTGCAGTCCGGTGCCATCGCGATCGGCCGCGGGTCCCGCGCGCTGGCCGACCGCGCGGTGCGCGAGGCGCGGCCGATGCGCCTGACGACGGCCGAGACTCCGGTGACCGCCGGTGCGCGGAGCGCCTAGCGCCTCCGTACGCCTCGCACCTCCCGTACACCTCGCACTTCCCGTACGCCTCGCTGTTTCCCGTACCTCCGCTCTGCATCCGCCATCCGCCGATACGTTCCCCGACCGAGGAGAGTCCCTCATGCCCGCCGAGTTGTTCTACGACGACGACGCCGACCTGTCCACCATCCAGGGCCGCAAGGTCGCGGTCATCGGCTACGGCAGCCAGGGCCACGCCCACGCGCTGTCCTTGCGTGACTCCGGTGTCGACGTGCGCGTCGGCCTGCACGACGGCTCGTCGTCCAGGGCGAAGGCCGAGGAAGCGGGCCTGCGTGTGGTGTCGGTGGCGGAGGCCGCCGCCGAGGCCGACGTCATCATGATCCTGGTCCCTGACCCACTCCAGGCCCAGGTGTACGAGGAGTCCGTCAAGGACCAACTGCGAGACGGTGACGCGCTGTTCTTCGGCCACGGTCTCAACATCCGGTTCGGCTTCATCAAGCCGCCGGCCAACGTCGACGTGGCCATGGTCGCGCCGAAGGGCCCCGGCCACCTGGTCCGCCGCCAGTACGAGGAAGGCCGCGGCGTGCCCTGCATCGCCGCCGTCGAGCAGGACTTCTCGGGCAAGGCGTTCGCCCTCGCGCTCTCCTACGCCAAGGCCATCGGCGGGACCCGCGCGGGCGTCATCAAGACGACGTTCAAGGAGGAGACGGAGACCGACCTTTTCGGTGAGCAGGCGGTGCTCTGCGGCGGTACGGCGGCGCTGGTCAAGGCGGGCTTCGAGACGCTGACCGAGGCCGGCTACCAGCCGGAGATCGCGTACTTCGAGTGCCTCCACGAGCTGAAGCTGATCGTGGACCTCATGTACGAGGGCGGCCTGGAGAAGATGCGCTGGTCGGTCTCCGAGACCGCCGAGTGGGGCGACTACATCACCGGCCCCCGCATCATCACGGACCAGACCAAGGCCGAGATGAAGAAGATCCTCGCCGAGATCCAGGACGGCACGTTCGCCCAGACCTGGATGGACGAGTACCACGGCGGCCTGAAGAAGTACGACGCGTACAAGACCCAGGACTCCGAGCACCTGCTGGAGACCACGGGCAAGGAGCTGCGCAAGCTCATGAGCTGGGTCGACGCCGAAGCGTAGGGCTCTCACGACACCGGCGAGCCCCCTGCCGCGCGCGGCAGGGGGCAGCCGTTCGTTCACACGAGGAAACCGTCCAGGGTGCTGTACTGACCGGACAGCTTGGTCACGACGACGGTGTGGGTGCCGGAGGAGAGCTGACCGGAGGTGTACAGGGCGACGTTCGCATGGCGTACGCCGTCGCTCGGCAGGGTGCTGACGACCTGCTGCGGTCCGCCGTCGATACTGATCCCGATGTTCCCCTGGTCGGTGTTCTGCTCGCCGTACACCGTGACTTTGGTGCCGGTGAAGGTGAGCGAGGCGGTCGACCCGTTGGCCGTCGCGTAGTGGACGTCGTTGCGGTAGTCGCCGTAGGAGCGGCCGCCCGCGTACGCGAACCCGTTGTAGGTGATTCCGCCGTCGTCGTCGTTGAGCCGGATGGTTCCGGGGACCTGCGGAGTGACGGAGATCTGCCCGGCCGAGGTGCCGGCCGGAACCGGCACGATCATGAATCCGCTGGACAGGCGGGTCACATTGCTGACCTGGGTGGTGCCGATGTACACCGGCGTCGCCGGGCCGAAGCCCTCACCGGCGACGAGGACCTCAGTCGCGTTGGCCGTGGGCGACACGTAGAAGATCCTCGCGGGGACGGAGAGGACCTGCGCGAAGGAGCCGGAGCCCGCGCCCGCCGCCCGCAACAGGCCGTTGGGGATGTGGGTCGGCCCGGGGGTCGCCGGGATGGTCGTGTTCCCGCTCGCGTGGGTGTCGACGGGCTGGGCGCAGGGGTACGACTGGATGCGGGCGGAGAAGTAGTTGCCGGTGATCCAGAGGTGACCGGTCGGGCTGCAGCCGCCCTGTGAGCTGTCGCCCGCGCCGAAGGCCACGTTCCCCTGCCAGTTGACCCACTCCGCGCCGGCGTCGTCGTAGTAGGTGAAGTTGGTCGTCGGGCCGTTGTAGGCGATGTTGCCGGTGACCTGGAGGCCCTTGGCCAGGGTCTGCACCGGGTCGATCGTCGTCCCGTCCGCCTGGTACACGTACTGCGCCTGGTGTCCCTCGACGTAGACGGCGCCGCCGTCGCTGCGGACGGACAGGTAGTCGTGCAGGATGTTGTTGCTGATGGTGTTGGAGCTGTTGATGTTCGTGGTGTTCTGCGGAGTGGTCGCCTGGTTGACGTGACCCTGGATGACTCCGGCGGTGATGGCGGTGTACGGCAGGTCGTACAGGTTGTTCCGGGTGATGGTCGTGCGCTGCGAGAACAGCAGGGTGATGCCGCTGGCCGAGGAGTAGTCCGTGCCGATGTGATGGATGACGTTGTCCGCCACGGTGGTACCGGTCAGGATCTCGTTGGTGCCGATCGTGGCGGTTTCGGTCGCTCCGTTGGGCGTGCAGTTCTGCTTGATCCCCGTGGCTTCTGACGGGTCGGTCGGCAGCGGGTCGTAGGTGCAGCCGAGAAGGAGCGCGGTGGAGGCGATGTCGGTGAACTCGTTGCCCTGGATGAGGGTGTTGGCCGCTCCGTACCTCACGCCCAGTCCGGCGCCGCCGAGTTGGGTGAACCGGTTGCCGGTGAGCGTGACGTTCTTGGCGGCGGTGACCGAGACGTTCGCCAGGGGCTGGGTCAGCGCTCCCCAGGGGCAACTTCCCGCGGGGGTGGAGAAGTTGCACATGCCCTGGTTGTTCGCACCGGTCATCCGCAGGTTGCTCTGCACGTCGGAGAACCCGGCGCTGGTGGAGGGTGCGTTCCAGGTCGCGTACGAGAACTGAAGTCCGGCGAAGGTGAGATCGTGCACGGGCGTGGCGAGCGTACCGGCGACCTGGACGAGGGTTTCGAGGCGCGGCAGTTCCACGTCGAGGGCGGACATCTGCTGGCCGGCGGACGGCTTGTAGGAGAGCGTGCCGCCGGGGCCGTCCAGGAACCACTGACCGGAACCGAGCAGGGTCCGCGCGTTCTCGATGCGCGCGGGCATGGTGTTGACCGACATGGACGGCAGGCCGCCGCTGCCCTGCGCGTAGGACGCCCGGGCGGTCACGTTGGTCCAGCACGGCTGGCTCATCCTCAGCGTCCCGGCCGCCGCGGAGAAGCTCGCGACCCGGCATCTCGACTCGGTCCAGGGCCCGTTGCCCCCGGGGTAGTCGAACTCGACGCCCGCCACCTGGCTCGCGGTCAGCGCGCCGAACCACGCCATCGCGGCCGGGTCGCCGGAGATCGTGTAGCCCGTGGACGATCCGGTCCACGCGCCCCGGAATCCCAGGCTCGCCGGGGTCGCCCGCGCGGTCGGGACCGCACGCCCGTCGACGTACAACTGACGGCTGTCGCTGCTGGTGGGTACGGGCGCGGACCACACCCCGCTCGTCCCGCTCTGCGTCCATCCGGTGACCCGCGAGGCCCCCGAGATCACCGGCCGCGCCCCCGGCGCGGCCTTCCACACCACGGGGTGCCCCGGCGTCCCCGAGTCCGCCGGTCCGAAGGACCAGGTGCTGGACAGGCGGTACACCCCGTCGGCGAGCAGCACGGTGACGTCGGCGGAACTGTTCGCGGCGAGTTGGGCGCGTACCGCCTGCTGGGCACCGGACAGCGAACACGGCGCCGACGAGGAACAGACCGAACCACCCCCGGACGGCGACGCGTAGAGCGTCACGGAGGCCGCGGCGGTGGCGGACTGGACTTGGGGCGCCGTCAGCATCAGCCCGAGGGCGGCCACGACCGGACCGAGACGGCGCAGCAGCTTCCGCACGACCGAACGTTGTGGTGACACGGAACCTTGAGGTGACACGGGCGGGTCCTTCCCATGTACGGATGCCTACCTGACGGCGTACTTACATCCGATGTTTGGGGAATGGTCGACCCGCCCGCTACTCCTGTCAAGGGTCTGCGCACAACGGCCGGGACCCAAGTAACCGATTTTGGAAGGGCATTGAACGTACGGACCGCCACCATGCACTTCCCGCGCCGCCTGCCCACCACCCACAGACACAGATTCATCGGGTGTCTAAGCGCTCGGGCGCGGCAGGGGGAGATGGCACCCGCCACCTCCCCGTACGTCCTCAGCCCCGGTACGTCTCCAGCAGGCGCAGCCAGATCTCGCTGATCGTGGGGTAGGCCGGGACCGCGTGCCACAGGCGGTCGACCGGGACCTCGGCCACCACCGCGATCGTGGCGGAGTGCAGCATCTCGCCGACGCCCGGTCCCGCGAAGGTGACGCCGCGCAGGATCTCCCGGTCCAGGTCGACGATCATGCGGGCGCGGCCCGTGTAGCCGTCGCCGTACAGGCTCGCCCCCGCCACGGAGCCGATCTCGTAGTCGACCGCGCGGACCCGGTGCCCCGCCGCCTCCGCCTCCGCGAGGGTCAGGCCGACCGACGCGACCTCCGGGTCGGTGAAGACGACCTGGGGCACCGCCGCGTGATCGGCGGTGGCGGCGTGGGCGCCCCAGCGGTCCGTCTCCAGCAGGGGGACCCCGGCGGCCCTGGCGGCGATCGCGGCGCCCGCGATCCGCGCCTGGTACTTGCCCTGGTGGGTGAGGAGCGCCCGGTGATTGACGTCACCGACCGCGTACAGCCAGTCGCTGCCCTCGACCAGGCAGCTGTCGTCCACCGTGAGCCAGGAGCCGGGCCGCAGGCCGATCGACTCCAGCCCGATGTCCTCGCTGCGCGGGGCGCGCCCCGTGGCAAAGAGGATCTCGTCCGCCTCGACGCGCTCGCCGCCGTCCAGCACGACCGTCACCGGGCCCGTGCCGCCGTCGCGCTCGACCGAGGCGACGGAGACGCCGTAACGGATCGTGGCGCCCGCCTCGGTCAGCGCGCCGGCGACCAGTTCCCCGGCGAAGGACTCCATCTTCGGCAGCAGCCCGCCGCCCCTGATCAGCAGCGTGACCTGGGAACCCAGCGCCTGCCACGCGGTGGCCATCTCGACCCCCACCACGCCGCCGCCGACCACCACGAGCCGCCCGGGGACGTGCTGCGAGCTGGTCGCCTCGCGGCTGGTCCAGGGCTTGGCGCCGGCCACGCCCGGCAGGTCGGGGACCACGGCGCGGGTGCCGGTGCACACGGCGACGGCGTGGCGCGCGGTGAGCACCTGCTCCGTACCGTCCGGGCCCTTGACGACCACCCTCCTGGGGCCGTCCAGCCGGCCGTGGCCACGGTAGATGTCGGCGCCGATGCCGTCGATCCAGCCGACCTGGCCGTCGTCCTTCCAGTGCGAGGTGAAATCGTCCCGGCGCGCCAGCACCGCGGCGGCGTCCAGGGGGCCTCGTACCGACGCACTCAACCCGGGCAGCTTCCGCGCCTCCGCCTGGGCGATCGCCGGACGCAGCAGCGCCTTGCTGGGCATACAGGCCCAGTACGAACACTCGCCGCCGACCAGTTCGCTCTCCACCACCGCCGTGCGCAGCCCCGCGGCCCTGGCACGGTCGGCCACGTTCTCCCCGACCGGTCCCGCACCGAGCACCACGACGTCGTACTGCATAGCTTCACTCATGGGGTCAGTCTGGTCCCGGACCCCTGACATGGCCACACGATCGTGGGGAACGGTCGAGGAATACGGCGGTGCCACACACCGTTCCATCTGGCGGCTTCCCCCGGAGAGCAGGAAGAGGTATCAGGTCATGGCCACTGTGGAACTCACCAAGGAGAACTTCGACCAGACCGTGTCGGAGAACGACTTCATCCTCATCGACTTCTGGGCCTCGTGGTGCGCCCCGTGCCGCCAGTTCGGCCCGGTGTACGAGAAGGCCTCGGAGCGTCACGGAGATCTGGTCTTCGCCAAGGTCGACACGGAGGCGCAGCAGGAGCTGGCCGCCGCGTTCGACATCCGCTCGATCCCGACGCTGATGATCGTCCGCGAGAACGTCGCGGTGTTCGCGCAGCCGGGCGCGTTGCCCGAGACGGCCCTGGAGGACGTCATCGGCCAGGCCCGCGCGCTGGACATGGACGAGGTACGCAAGTCGGTGGCCGAGGCGGAGACAAAGGGCGCCGAAGGCGCCTGAGAGCCGGGCGCCGACGGTTCGCACCTGTGACGGCCGGTATCGGGCTCGGGTGGTGATCCGGGTGGAAGGGGACGGGCGGAGCCCGTCCCCTTCCGTATGCCCTGTACGCCCTAGACCGCGTCCACGACCAGGGCCGACAGGCCGTAGTCCAGTTCCTCGCCGTCCACGAGCAGGGCCTCCACCGTCCGCGTCTCCGCGTCGATGTCGGCCTCCATGCCCTCGCCCGCGTACCGCGGATACCCCGAGGCGCCCAGGTCGCCCGTCGCCTCCACCACCGCCGACCGCAGGGCGCTCGCCGGCTCCTGTGGGCCCTCGTGGCCCTCGGCGTACTCGGGGACCAGCAGGATCTCGAAGCGCTGCGGCACGATCGTCATGATGGTGACGCTAGCTGGATTCACGCGGTACGGCCCGCGCCCCCATCAGATCGTGACGTTCCGGTTCGCCGCCGGGGTCGCGGACCACGCGGTCGACCAGCTCCGCCAGCCGCTGCCCGGTCACCAGATCCACCCGAACGGTCGAAAGGCGGGGCCGCAGCAGCCGGCCGAGCAGCAGATCGTCCGCCCCGATCACCGAGGTGTCCCCCGGGACGTCGATCCCCTCGTCCTGGAGCGCCCGCATCAGCAGCATCGCGTACTCGTCGTTGTACGCGTACACCGCGTCCAGGCCGAGCGAACGCCACCGGGCGGCCAGGGCAGCCGCCGACTGTTCCGTGTACGCGAGCGGTACGGACTCGACGTGCGCGCCGGACGCCGCCGCCGAGGCCCGGGCGCCCGCCAGCCGTGGCTGGGAGAAGAGCGCGAGGCCCGGCTCCTCGGGCATGACGACGCCGATGCGGCGCCGCCCGCGCTCGATCAGGTGGGACACGGCCCCGCAGCCGATCTCGCGCTGGTCCATGACCAGCGCGTGCGCGCCGGCGACCCGCTGTGGTCCGAGGGTGATGACCGCCTTCGCGCCGGAACGCTTGAGGACGTTCACGCCGTGCGGCGTCAGGGAGATCTCGCCGAGCGAGATGACCGCGACGGGCCGCAGCTCCGCCCAGGCGCGGGCGGCCTTGTCGCCGTCGAGGCCGAGGCTGCCGTACTGCACCACGGTGTAGTCGAGGCGGCGCAGCGCCCACTGGAGTTCGTTGAAGAACGTGTTGTAGAGCGGGCCCACGGGGGTGTGGGCCGAGGGCAGGAGCACCATCCGGGTGTGCCCGGAGCGCAGGCTGCGGGCGCCCGCGTGCGGCACGTAGCCCAGTTCGTCCGCGGCCTCGCGGACCTTGCGGCGGGTGGGTTCACTGATCCGGACGGCCGCGGCGTTGTTCAGGACGTACGAGACGGTGGCCCGGGACACTCCGGCCCGTCGCGCGACGTCGGTACTGGTCGGAACGGCGCGCTCGGGGGGCTGACTCATCGCTCTCGGCACCTTTCCAGGCGGGTTCGCGGTGTGATCCGGCGAAGGGCTCCTGGGTAGTACGTAATTCAAGAGAAGATGACTCAACGCCCGCTCGGGTCACTTCACGGCGGGTCGGTTCGCGGCGGGTCGGTTCGCGGCGGGTCGGTTCGCGGCGGGTCGGTTCGCGGCGGGTCGGTTCGCGGCGCACCGGTCAGGCCGGGTCCTCCGCCCGCACACGACCGGTCCGTACCGCCTCCACCAGGGCGCGGTGGTCGCTCTCGTTCTGGTCCGCGTAGCTCTCGGCGAACCCGGTCAGGGCGCGGTCGAACGTGTCGCCCCCGCCGAGGTACGCCGCGACGGCGATCCGGTCCCCGGACCGGGCGTGCGCGCGGGCCAGGGTCGCGCCGCAGAGTTCACCGAAGGCGCGCATGCCGTCCGGCACCATGATCTGCGGCACCACGATGCCCTTCCAGTCGTGCAACTGCCGTACGTAGAAGTCGCGTCGCTCGCCGTCCAGGCCCACGACCCGGTCCCAGCCGAGGAAGATGTCGCCGACGGCCTGCATGAGCCGCTGGCCCGCGACGACCCGTTGTCCCTGGTTGTCGTACTCGCTCGCGCCGACGTGCTCGGCGAGCACCGACTCGTCGGCCTGCTTGGCCTGGAGGATCAGCGGGTCCTCGCCGTCCCTGCCGAGGAGCAGGATGATCCAGCAGCGTGTCCCCACGCTGCCCACCCCGACGACCTTCCTGGCCATGTCCACCACCCGGTACTGCCGCAGCAGGTGCGCCCGGTCCGTGGACAGCGACTCGGCGTACCGGCCGACCAGCTCGCGCAACTGCCTTTCCACCTCGTCGCGTTCGGCGCCGGGCAGCATGTTCTCGATCGGGACGACCAGGGGCGGGTCGTGCACGAACCGCCGCTCCCCCTGGACCACCTGGGTGAGCTTCTCGAACGCCTGGAGGTTGTCCTTGGTCCGCGCCTTGGACAGGGCCTTGGTGAGCCGCCCGCGTCCCCGCTTGTCGAGTCTGCGGTCTGCGACCGCCTTGATCTGGTCCGCGTCCGCCCGGGCGTACCACACGTCGAGGTTGCCCTGGCCGGCGAAGAGCCGGGTCCGTTCGCGGTACGAGCGGACCGTGGCGCGCACGATGTCCTCCCGCACCTCCGGTGCGTAGCCGTTCTCCCGGCCGGCGATCACCAGGCTGGTGACGAGCCGTTTGACGTCCCACTCCCAGGGGCCGGGCAGGGTCTCGTCGAAGTCGTTGATGTCGAAGACCAGTTGCCGCTCGGGTGAGGCGAGCAGCCGGAAGTTCAGCAGGTGCGCGTCCCCGCACAGCTGGGCGGTGAACCCGGAGCGGGGGGTGCCGGCCAGGTCCCCGGCCATGATCGCGGCCGCGCCCCGGTAGAACCGGAACGGCGACTCCGTCATCCGGCCGTACCGGATCGGTACGAGCTCGGGCACCCGGGAGGCCGACTGCTCCTCGATCACGTGCACGGGGTCCCGCCGCGCCGGGGGCGCCTCGTAGACGGCGTGGCTCGACCGGGGGGTCCGCTTGCGGGCCGCCCGGCCCAGGTCCGCGCGCTCGCGCGGCGACAGGTGGGCGATGCCGTTCGGAGTCCCGCTGCCCTCGGCCATGGCACACTCCCGTTTCTGTCCGGCTGTGACCTCTCATTCTCCGGACGCGGGTGCGGACCGCATCTCGGCCGGAACTCACTCCTGACAGCGCGCGACCACGTGCCCGGGCCTCCCCGCCGGTTCCAGGTCGCGGTCCCGGAGCAGGACCGACAGCCGCTTCCCCCACTGCCGGCAGCCGCGTACGAAGTCCTCCTTCCGGTACTCGACCACCAGCACCACGTCGTCGTAGGCCCGTGCGTACGCGTCGCATTCGTCGTAGCGCGCGCACTCCTCGGCGACGGCGAAGTCGAAGCCGATGCTGTCGCGCAGCCCGGTCATCCCGGCCGCGTTCTTCTGCCCGAGGGCCAGGCCCGCCCGGTGGGCCCGCGCGGCGAGTTGCCGGGCGAAGGCGACCGCCTGGCCGCGTCCTGTCAGCCCGTCGGAGCGCAGGTACGCGTCCAGGTTGTCCGCCTCCACGGCGTCGAACCCCCGGTCGGCGCAGCCGTCGATCCAGCCGCCGACGATCCCGGCCAGCCGCCTGCGCCGGTCGGCGGTCCTGACGTCCAGCAGCGGTTCGTCCCACTCCTCGTCGACCACCAGCGCGTGGTCCGCGCCGCGCAGCAGCAGGTCCGGATGGTGCTTCCGCCACCACGCCACGGCGTCGGGCTGGGCCTGGAAGGCGTTGACGTAGCAGATGGAGTACGCGCCGGGGGCGGGCGCGGCCGTACGGTCCCGCACCACCGTGGAGACCCCGGCGGGCAGGTCGTAGGCACCACCGAGCTGGTAGTCGAACGGATCCCCCGCACCGGGCGGGCGCACCACGGAACCGGCACGGGACGCCTGGCCCGAACTCTCACCGGAGCCCCGGCCGGAACCGCCGCCGCACCCCGTGACGAGCAGCACGAGACAGAGGAGGGCCGCGCGGAGCGAGGTGAGGAGGGCCGAGGAGCCGAACGGCCCGTCTCCGGTCCGCCCCCGGGAGACGTACGGGACGTACACGTCAGACCAGCCTCCTGATCTCACCGCGCACCCGGTAGAAGCCGGACGCCGCCGGGTGCAGCGCGTCGACCACGTACCGCGTGCCCGCCTGGCGCATCCCGCGCGGGAACTGCACGTTCCACGACGGCTCGAAGCCGTCCGAGACGACGTGGACCCGCAGCCGGGCCCCGTCCTGGACGCACTCCACGACCACCCCGCCGGCCGGCGGCGAGGTGACGGTCGCGATCGGGGCCGCCGGGGTGTAGGTGGGCAGCGCCGCGGCCGACTTGATGTCCGCCGCGACCGGGACCGTACCCTGCTGGGCGGCCTCGACGGCGGCGGGGCTCGCGTCGACGCACACCAGGGAGCCGTCCGTGGTGACCATGTACAGCTTGTCGTCGAAGAACTGCATGGACAGCGCGGAGCCGCCGCCCGTCCCGAGCTTCCACAGCCGGGTGCCGTCCGCGTCGAAGCAGTACACCGACGACGAGCTGTCGCCCGCGAAGACGAACCGGCCGCCGGGCGCCGTCGCGCACGCGTACACGGCGGTGTCGCAGCGGAAGGTCGCCTCCACCACACCCGTGGCCTTGGACAGCCGCTGCACGACGTTCCTCGCCGTGCCCGCGTACACCGACGCGTCCTCCTGCCAGCCGAACAGCACCTGACCCGGCGTCGGGGTGTGCCACAACTCGCCGGAACCGTCCGGCGCGTAGGCCGTCACGCCCTTGTGGTGTCCGTGGTAGACGGCCCGTTCGTCGGCGCGGACCATCCAGCCGTGCCCGCCGGTGGACTTGCGCGCCCACTGGTACTCGTCCTCGTGGTCGATGACCGTCAGGCCGCCGGCGCCGTCGGAGACGTTCAGCACCCCCTCGTGGATGTCCAGCCAGAAGATGTCCACGTCCGCCGCGATGTCGTACGCCGCGAACGGGAGCTTCGAGGAGAGGTCGTAGACCTTGCCGTCGTCGCACCCCGCGTAGATCCAGAAGTCGTCCGCCACCAGGCACTTGACGCCGTCGGGCAGCTTGTAGCGCGCCAGGACCTCACCGCCGTGGCTGACGGTGTAGACGTCACCGGACTGGTTCCCCACCCAGCAGCGGTCCTCGTCCACATGGATCCCGAAGGCCGCCGCGCCGGTCCTGAACCGCCACAGCACGGGGGCCACGGACCGGGCCGTGGAGGGCGCCGAGGTGACCTGGCGGCGTGTCACCGACCGCGCGGCGCGCTGCCCCTGGACCGCCGGCGCGTATCCCTTGCGGACCTTCTCGCCTATCTTCTTGGCCGCCGCGGCCTGTGCCTTCGCCTCGGTGGGGAAGGAGGAGGTCTGCAACTGCCCGCTCGCGCCGATGCGTCCGTACCGCACCGACACGACCGTCCCGTCCACGGTCACCTCGTAAAACTTGTGCGCTCCTTCGCCGTCCTGCGACAGCTCCAGATACGTGGTGGTACGAGACATGGCGGTTCCCTCCCCAAGATGGACCCCGGCGCTCCGTACGCACCGTGTCCGACAGGGAGAACGCTACGAGACGCCACTGACAACGCGCCCCGCGCGCCCGGCTCCCGGCGGCACGTTCTAACGTCATCCGGATGACGACCTCTTCCCACTCCCGCGCACCCGAGCCCGACCGTGACTTCCCCGGCCGCACCGGCCCCTCCGCCACCACCGAGGCCGACCCCCGTGAGGTGGGCGAGGTCCGCACCTCGTACGCCCCGGAACACGACGGCGACCCCGACCCGGGCGAGATCGTCTGGACCTGGGTGCCGTTCGAGGAGAACGACGGCCGGGGCAAGGACCGCCCGGTGCTGGTGGTCGCCCGTGAGACGGCCGGCACCCTGCTCGCCGTCCAGCTGTCCAGCAAGGGGCACGACGGCGACCGGGACTGGGTGCCGATCGGGGTGGGCCCGTGGGACCGCGCGGGCCGTGAGTCGTGGGTGGCCGTCGACCGGGTGATCCGCGTCCACGAGAAGGGGATGCGGCGGGAGGCGTGCGCCCTGGACCGCCAGCGCTTCGGCCTGGTCGTCCACGCGCTGCGGCTGCGCTACGGCTGGAACTGAGCCGGGGCTGCCGCCCGGGGGGGGGCGCTACGGCGTGAGGTGCCCGGCGAAGACCCGCCGGAACGCCCCCAGGGTCGTCGCGCCCGGTGTCCGGTCGAGCACACCGAAGACGATCTCGTCGAAGTGACCCGCGAACCGGCCCCCGCCGGTGAGCGGCGCCCGGAACGCCTCGGCGACCTGCGACGGGTCGTTACGGAACACACCGCAGCCCCACGCCCCGAGCACCAGGCGGCGGTAGCCGCCCGCGACCGCCGTCTCCAGCACCCGTTCGGCGCGGGCGGCGAGTGCCGCCGGGATCCGGGAGACCTCGTCCGGGGCGGAGCGGGCGATCACCCCGGCGTTCGGCGCCGCCGAGGTGAGGAAACCGACCTGGTACGGGGCGGCCAGGAAGCGGCCCCGGTCGTCGCGGAAGACCGGCACCCCGGGTGAGTGAATCACCCGGTCGGTGTAGAACGGGCCGCGGTTCGCGCGGTGGTGCGCGTAGAACTCCGGTGCGCGCAGCAGCGTCGTGTAGAGCGCGGAGGCGCGGCACAGCGCCTCTTCCTGGGCCTGCGCGCCGTTCAGATAGCCGCCTCCCGGGTTCCTGGCGGAGGAGAAGTTCAGCACCGCGACCGCGCCGGAACCCGACCGGGTGAGCCGGCGCGCCGCGTCCAGGCTGCTCTCGCGGGTGACCTCCAAGGACGGCGTCCTGTCCGTGTCGGGAGTGACGCCGACCGGCTCGGGGCCGTACATCTCCGTACCGGCCAGTGCCGTGTCGAGCGCGGAGCGTATCCGCACGTCACGGCCGTCCTCCGCCCGGTAGCCGCCGGCTCTGACGACGTCCTCCGTCTCCTTGGCGATCCCCCGCAGCCGTGCGCTCATGCGAGGCATCGTGCGTGAAGGATCACGCACGGGGCAACCGAATTTCTGACGAAATGATGACCCCAGGGGCACTCTTGTGCGAAGCGGCGGGAGTGGCTTTAGGTTGGACCGGAGTGCTTCGCCCCGAACCCGGGGCGGAGTCCGGTCAAGATCTTCGACAGGAGGATCCGACCATGCCGTCCGACTGTTCGACCGACGACGGGCAAACCCTCGGCGAGACAGAGGCCGAAGACCTGTTGCGCGGTATCTGCTTCAAGACGGGCCCGCCCCGGAAGGTGGGGGTGGAGCTCGAATGGCTTGTCCACGACCTGCGTGACCCTGAACGACCTGTGCCCACCGGCCGCCTCGAAGCGGCCTTCCGGAGCCTGCGGGAGCTGCCTCTGGAGTCGGCACTGACCTTCGAACCCGGCGGCCAGCTGGAACTCAGCTCGCAGCCCGCCTCCTCTTTGATGGAGTGCATCGCCTCCGCGTCCGCGGACCTCGACGCCGTACGCCCCGTGCTCCGCGGGGCGGGACTGGCCCTCGCCGGATACGGACAGGACCCCTGGCGCTCACCGGACAGGTTCCTGCGCGAGCCGCGGTACGACGCCATGGAGACGTATCTCGACCGGATCGGCACGGCCGGGCGGGCGATGATGCGGACCACGGCCTCCGTCCAGGTGTGCCTGGACGCGGGGTACGAGGAACCTGGACCGCTCGGGTACGGGCGCCGCTGGCAGCTGGCCCATCTGCTGGGGGCGGTCCTGGTGGCCGCCTTCGCCCACTCGCCCCTGCGCGAGGGCCGCGAGACGGGCTGGCGCTCCACCCGGCAGGCGATGTGGACGCAACTGGACCCGGCCCGTACCACCGCGCCGGTCACCGGCCGCGAACCGCGCGCGGCCTGGGCGGCGCACGCCCTGGACGCGCCCGTGATGTGCGTCCGCGCGGAAGAGGGCCCCTGGCACGTGCCCGACGGGCTCACCTTCCGCGAGTGGATCCGGTCGGGGCTGCCGCGTCCGCCGGTCCGTGCGGACCTCGACTACCACCTGAGCACCCTGTTCCCGCCCGCGCGGCCGCGCGGGCACCTGGAGCTGCGGATGATCGACGCGCAGCCCGGCGACGACGGCTGGATCGTGCCGCTCGCGGTGACCACCGCGCTGTTCGACGACCCGGAGGCCGCGGAGACCGTCTACCGCACGGTCAAGTCACTCGCGGAGACCGCGGGCGCGCTGCCGGCGCCCGGCAATCTCCTGTGGGTCAACGCCGCGCGGTACGGCCTGGGCGACCCCGAACTCCACATGGCCGCGATCTCCTGTTTCGCGACCGCTCTCGAAGCACTTCCGCGCGTCGGTGCCACACCGGCCGTGCAGGCAGCCGTCGCCGCTTTCCACGACCGCTACGTCCTGCCGGGCCGCTGTCCCGCCGACGATGTGCGCGCACCCGTCACCGGGAAGGAACTCCTCACATGACCGTCGACACCTCCTCCGAAGAGCTGCGGCGCCGCGCCGTCGACACACTGACGAGGGCCCGGGACCGTACGACCCTGCTGACCTCTTCCGTGGAGGACAACGACCTCACCGCGCAGCACTCGCCCCTGATGTCGCCCCTGGTGTGGGATCTGGCCCACATAGGCAACCAGGAGGAGCAGTGGCTGCTGCGTACCGTCGGCGGCCGGGACGCGATACGCCCCGACATCGACTCCATCTACGACGCCTTCGAGCACCCGCGCTCCGAACGGCCCACCCTGCCCCTGCTCGCGCCCGCGGAGGCGCGCGCGTACGCGGCCGATGTGCGCGACCGGGTGATCGACGTCATCGAGCGCACCCCGCTGCACGGCGCCCCGCTGCTCGACGCGGGCTTCGCCTTCGGGATGATCGCGCAGCACGAGCAGCAGCACGACGAGACCATGCTCATCACGCACCAGCTGCGCCGGGGCCCGGCCGCGCTGACCGCTCCCCGGCCGCCCGCCGGGGACACCACGGGCCTGCCCTCCGAGGTCCTGGTGCCGGCCGGCCGGTTCACCATGGGCACCACCGCGGAGCCGTGGGCCCTCGACAACGAACGGCCCGCGCACCAGCGTCTGGTGCCCGCGTTCTTCATCGACACGGTGCCGGTGACGAACGGCGCGTACCTCCACTTCATCGAGGACGGCGGCTACGCCCAGGAACGCTGGTGGGCCCCGGAGGGCTGGGCGCAGATCCAGCAGCACGGGATCGGGGCGCCGCTGTTCTGGCGGCAGGAGGGCGGCCAGTGGCTGCGCCGCCGCTTCGGTGTGGTGGAGGCCGTTCCCACCGACGAGCCGGTGCTGCACGTGAGCTGGTACGAGGCCGACGCGTACGCCCGCTGGGCGGGGCGGCGGCTGCCCAGCGAGGAGGAGTGGGAGAAGGCGGCCCGGCACGACCCGGCGACCGGGCGGACCCTGCGTTACCCGTGGGGCGACGGCGAACCCACCCCGGAGCACGCCAACCTCGGCCAGCGCCATCTCCAGCCCGCCCCGGTGGGCGGCTACCCGAAGGGCGCGTCCCCGCTGGGTGTCCAGCAGCTGATCGGGGACGTGTGGGAGTGGACGTCGAGCGACTTCCTGCCGTACCCGGGTTTTGTCCCCTTCCCGTACCGCGAGTACTCCGAAGTGTTCTTCGGCAGTGAGCACAAGGTGCTGCGCGGCGGTTCGTTCGCCGTGGACGCGGTGGCCTGCCGGGGTACGTTCCGCAACTGGGACCTGCCGGTGCGCCGGCAGATCTTCTCGGGATTCCGTACGGCCAGGGACGTCTGATGTGCCGTCATGTCGCCTATCTGGGACCGCCGGTGGCGCTCGGCGAACTGCTGATCGCGCCTTCCCACGCGCTGTACCGGCAGTCGTGGGAGCCGCGCCGGCAGCGCAACGGGACGGTCAACGCCGATGGTTTCGGGGTGGGTTGGTACGCCGAGGGTGACCCGGTCCCGGCACGCTACCGGCGTGCCGGGCCCATCTGGTCGGACCTCGGCCTGACCGATCTGGCGCGGGTGGTGAGGACCGGCGCGCTGCTCGCGGCCGTCCGGGACGCCACCGTGCCCGGCGCGGACGGCGAGGCCGCCGCGGCGCCCTTCGCCGCGGACCGCTGGCTGTTCAGTCACAACGGCGCGGTCGGGGGGTGGCCCGCCACCCTGGCGGGCGTGGCCGGCACACTGCCCGCCGAGGAGCTGCTCTCGCTCCCGGCACACACCGACTCCGCACTGGTGTGGGCCCTGCTCCTGCACCGCCTGCGGACCGGGGACGAGATCGGCCAGGCCCTGGCCGACACCGTCCTCGACGTGGCGAAGGCCGCTCCGGCGTCCCGGCTGAACCTGCTGGCGACGGACGGCGACCGGATAGCCGCGACGGCCTGGGGGGACTCGCTCTGGTTCCTGGCCGAACCGGGCCACCGCGTGGTGGTGGCCTCGGAGCCGTACGACGACGATCCGCGCTGGCGCGAGGTGCCCGACCGCACCCTGGTCGTGGCCACGCGCGCCGACGTGTCGCTCACCCCCCTCAAGGAGCCCCTCCCGTGAGCCCGTTCCTGCTGACCCGCACCCTGCCCGAGGACGCCACCGACGCCGCGCTGCGCGCCGATGTGCTGCAAGGGCTGACCCGTACGCCCAAGGTGTTGCCACCGAAGTGGTTCTACGACGCCAGGGGCAGTGACCTGTTCGAGGAGATCACCCGGCTCCCCGAGTACTACCCGACCCGGGCCGAGCGGGAGATCCTGGTCGACCGCTCGGCGGAGATCGCGGAGGTGACCGGCGCCCGTACCGTGATCGAGCTGGGGTCCGGGTCCTCCGTGAAGACCCGGCACCTGCTCGACGAGCTGCCGGACCCGCTGCACTACGTGCCGGTCGACGTGAGTGAGAGCGCGCTGACCGGCGCGGCCGAGAGCCTGCTGGCCGCGCGGCCGGAGCTGCGGGTGCACGCGCTGATCGCCGACTTCACCGCCGGTCTCACCCTGCCCGGCACGCCGGGTCCTCGGCTGGTCGTGTTCCTCGGCGGCACGGTCGGCAACCTGCTGCCCGCCGAGCGTGCCGCCTTCCTGTCGTCGGTCCGTTCGCTGCTGGAGCCCGGCGACGCGCTGCTGCTCGGCACGGACCTGGTGAAGGACGAGTCCGTGCTGGTCAGGGCCTACGACGACGCGTCGGGGGTGACGGCCGCGTTCAACAAGAACGTCCTGTCGGTGATGAACCGCGAGCTGGGCGCGGACTTCGATCCCGCCGATTTCGAGCATGTGGCGCTGTGGGACAGGGAACACGAGTGGATCGAGATGCGGCTGCGGGCCCGCCGTGATCTCACGGTGAAGATCCCCGAGCTGGATCTGGTGGTGCACGTCGACGCCGGTGAGGAGGTACGTACGGAGGTGTCGGCGAAGTTCCGTCAGGAGGGTGTCCGGGCGGAGCTGAGCGCGGCGGGGATGGAGCTGACGCAGTGGTGGACCGACAGCGAGGGACGGTTCGCGCTGTCGCTGGCGACGGCACTCTGAGGCGTGCCGCCGGCAGTCGTGTCGGCGGTCGTGCGATCGGCAGGCGTGTCACCGGTGGCCGTGTCACCGGTGACGGCCCGCTGAGCCGCCAGCGCGAGTGAGCGCCGGCCGGCGTGGCGCCCGGCGGGGATCAGCGGCAGGACCGTGATCTCCGCCGTGAGCCCGCCGGCCCGCGCGACCCGCCACAGCGACGCGGGCAGGGTGTCGTCGCCGACGAAGGCCGGGGCGCCCGACGGGGTCCCGGACGGGGTGCGATAAGTGATCCGTACGGGCCTCACGGGCGCGCCCGCGTCCAGCGCGGACTGGAAGACGGCCCGGGTGAACCGCCCCTGGTCGCGCCCGCACCACGTACAGCCCTCGGGGAAGACGACCACGCGGGAGCCCTCGGTGAGGGCGGTGGCGAGGGTCCGTACGGTCTCGGGCAGGGCCCTCAGCCGCTCGCGCTCGACGAAGAGGGTGCCGCCGCGGGCGGCCATCCCCCCGAGCACCGGCCACTGCCGTATCTCGCTCTTGGCCAGCACCCGGCCGGGGAAGAGCGCGGCCAGGAGGGGGATGTCCAGCCAGGAGATGTGGTTGGACACGACCAGGACCCCGGCCCCGCGCGGCGGGAGCGGCGCGCCCACGACCCGGATCCGCAGGCCGAAGACGCGCAGGACGTTGCGGGCCCAGAGCCGGGTGAGCCGGTCCCGTGCCCCGGCGCCCAGCAGCGCCACCGGGGTCGAGAGCAGGGCGCCGGCGAGGACGAGGAAGAGGCCCGCCACCACCCGGACGGCCGCCACCGCGGCGGCGGTCACCGGGCCGTGGTGGGTGCCGCACGCGCGCGGGGTGCAGGGTGCGGTGGGCAGCCAGACGCTCATGCCGCGGGGGCGAGCGAGAGGAAGTGCTTCAGGTACCGGGGGTTGGTGCGGCGCATCGACAGCAGGACGTAGAGGTCGGCGACGCCGAACTCCGGGTCGTGCGCGGGCGCGCCGCACACCCAGGCGCCGAGCCGCAGATAGCCGCGGAGCAGCGGGGGCAGTTCGGCGCGGGACGTGGCGGCGGCGGTGCTGTCCGGGGTCCAGAGGCGGTGGGGGGTGACCCGGTACTCCTCGGGCGAGAGGTGCCGCTCCCTGACCGTGGACCAGGTCGAGGCGGCCAGCGCGCCGCCGTCGGCGAGGGGTACGGAGCAGCAGCCGGCGAGCCAGTTGTGACCGCTGTCGGTCATGTAGCGGGCGAGTCCGGCCCAGATCAGGCCGATGACGGCGCCGGTGCGGTGCTGGGGGTGGACGCAGGAGCGGCCGACCTCGACCAGGTCGTCGCGGATCGGGCCGAGGCGCCCGAGGTCGAACTCGCTGTCGGAGTAGAGGCGTCCGGCGGCCCTGGCGCGGTCGGGCGGCAGCAGGCGGTAGGTGCCGACGACCTCGCCGGTGGTCTCCTCGCGTACGAGGAGGTGGTCGCAGTACGCGTCGAAGGCGTCGCCGTCCAGGCCGGGCTCGGGTCCGTCGAGGCGGGCGCCCAGCTCTTCGGCGAAGACGAGGTGGCGCAGGCGCTGCGCGGCCCGTACGTCGTGCTGGTCGCGGGCGAGGGTGACGACGTAGCGGGGGGCGGGGGCGGAGTCGGGGGCGGGGACCCGCGCCGGGGCCGGGGCGAGGGTCCGGACGGGAGTCCGGGTGACGGCCTGGGCGGAGGTCTGCGCGGGGCCCTCGGCGGGGAGGTGAGGGGCGCGCGGGGAGGGGAGGGTGAGCGTGAGCGGGGCGGGGACGACGGCGGACATGGAAGTCTCCTGTGCCGGTAGGGAAGGCAGGTGCCGGGGTCCGCCGCTCGCGCGACGGCCCGGCACCTTGTTTCTTCCGTGACCGGCTGGATTTGACATGACCACACGGCGGAGTGCGGATGTGGGACGGCTGAATGCCGGGAGTCCCCGCCCCGGATCTTTCGCCTGTCCCCCGCCTGTCCCAGCCGTGCCGGAGCGGCCTCAGCCGGAGTTGAGCGCCCGCGTGATGCTCTCCGAAGCCGCCTTCGCGGCCGCCTTGGGGTCCTGTCCTTCGAGGACGGCCGTCATGTAGGGCTTGATCGGGTTCTTGGCCTCGACGTTCGCCCACTGCGGGGAGTTCGGCGTGGCCCGGCCCTGCGCGGCGCCCGCCGCCATCGCCGCCGTACTGGCGTCGCCCCGGATGACCCCGGCGAGGGTCGTCTTGTTGGGCACGTAGCTCATGGTCCGCGCCAGGTCCGTCTGCCACTTCGTACTGGCCAGCGCCTTCACCACGTCGGCGGCGGCCGAGTGGTGGTGGGAGTTCTTGGAGACGATCAGGTCGGAGCCGCCGGTGAAGACCGCTCCCGGCGCGTCGGCGGTCTTGCCCGGGATGGGGAAGAAGCCGATCTTGCCCTTGAGTTCGGGGTTCTGCTCCTCGATGAGCCGCGCCGAGCTGGGAGTCGAGATGATCTGTGCGACATCGCCCTTGGCGAAGACGTCCGCCTGCGGCGGCTTGGCCTCGTCGGAGTTCTTCGGCCCGTTGCCCAGCGACTGGAGTTCCTTGTAGAAGGCCATGCCCCGGAGCGCGGCCGGGGTGTCGACGGTGCCCGTCCAGTCGCCGCCGTTCGCGACGGCGAGTTCGCCGCCCTCGTCCCAGATGAAGCCGGCGAGGGTGTACCAGTCCTGGCCCGCGAGGTAGATGCCCTGGGTGCCGCCGGCGTTCAGCTCCTCGGTGTCCTCGATCCACTGGTCGCGGGTCTTGGGGGGCTTGTCGATGCCCGCGAGCGCGAACAGTTCCTTGTTGTAGATCACGATGCGGTTGGCCGCGTACCAGGGGATCCCGAACTGGGCGCCGTTGATGCTGCCCGGCTGGGCGAGACCCGGCAGCCACTCCTCGCTGCCGAGGTCCCGTACCGCCTCCAGGGTGAGGTCGCGCAGGTTGCCGCTCTCCGCGTACTGGGCGACCTGCGTGTTGCCGACCTCGATGACGTCGGGGGCGTCGTCGCTGTCCAGCGCGGCCAGCACCTTGTCCCCGATCCCCGTCCACTCCTGGATCCTGACGTCCAGTTCGACGGACGAATGCTCCTTCTCGTACGCGCTGACGAAGCGGTCGAGGAACTCGTCGGTGACGCTGTCCTTCATCAGCCACACGGTGACCGTGGTCGAGCCACTGCCACCGGGCATCAATCCGCAGCCTCCGAGCGCCGCGCAGGACACAAGCGCGACGGAGCTGACGAGACATCGGTTTTTCACGTAGGTCACCTTCTGGCGTGAGCACACGGAGAGGAGCCCGACGTGGGGGGAACGAGCGACCATCACTCGCACGGGTGTTTGGGATTTTGGTATGTACCAAAGGTGCGGTCAAGTCCCGTCCTTGGGGCGAAACAGGGGCGAACACCCCGTCCGTGCCCGCCCGTTCCGACCCCGTACCCCGCCCGTTCCCCGCCCTGACCTGGGCGGACATCCGTGTGGAGCCGCGCCCCGGGCCGCCCGGAGATACGCTGATACATATGGCGACCTCTCACCGGGCCCATGGGTGACACCGGCCCCCCGACGGGCGGCCGGGCCGGGCCGAACGCCCAGGTCGACGCCCTGAGCGGGGCAGTCGAGGACCTGGCGGGACAGTTCGCCCTCCAGCCGCTCCTGCACCGCATCCTGAGCCGGGCCGTGAGCCTGCTGGGCGCCGACGCCGGGTCGATCAGCACGGTCGATGAGAAGGCGGGCACCTACCGCAAGGAAGCCGACCTGGGCGTGGCCTGCCAGGAGGGCGCCGTCTTCCCGCTCGGGGAGGGCGTCACGGGCGCGGTGGTCGCGCGCCGGGGGCCCCGGCTCTTCGAGCGGTACAGGGACGTGCCCGGCGGCCATGTGGGCGCAGGGGACCGCGAGCGCCTGCACGCCACGGTCGGGGTGCCCATCGTGTGGCAGGGCGACATCATCGGGGTCTGCGTCGTCTTCTCCACCGATCCCCTGACCCGCTTCGGCAAGGAGGACGTGGACCTGCTCGACGTCTTCGCCAAACACGCGGCGATCGCGCTGGCCAACGCGCGCCTGCACCAGAAGTCCGAGGACCGGGCCCGCCGCCTCGCCGTCGGCGCCGAGCGGGACCGGGTGGCCCGGGACGTCCACGACACCGTGGCCCGCGCGCTCGGGTCGATCCTGCTGCACATGGACGGGCCCGGCTCGCCCGACCAGTCGGCGCGGCTGGCCGCCGCGCGGGCCGCCGCCGGGGCCGCGCTGGCCGAGACCCGCAGGACCGTGCTCGGCCTCGGCCCCTCCCTGCTGGAGGACCGTCCGCTGGACGAGGCCGTCGGTGCCGAGCTGGGCTGGGTCCGCTCCACCGCCGGTGTCCGTACGGATCTGGTGGTCACCGGCGAGCGCCCGCAGCTGTCCCCCGAGGTCGCCGCGCACGCCCTGCGCCTGGTGCAGGAGGCGCTGACCAACGCCGTCACCCACGCCGGAGCCGCCCTGATCCGGGTGGGGGTGATGTACGGCCCGGACGACGTGGCCGTGGTGGTGGAGGACGACGGACGGGGTTTTGACCCGGGCGACACGGAGGTACGGCGCAGCGGGCTCGGGCTGAGCGGCATCGTGGCGCGGGCGGACCAGCTCGGCGCGGACCTGCGCATCGAGTCCACCCCCGGCTGGGGGACCCGGATCCGGGCCAGGATCCCCCGTACCCCGGCGGACGAGGACGGTCCGGCGGGGGCGATGACGCCGTGGCGGGTGCTGGTGGTCGACCGGCGGCCTGTCGTACGGGCCGGTCTGGTGCGGCTGCTGGACCGGGCGGGGCCCGAGATCCAGGTGGTGGGGGAGATCGCGGACGCCCGTGAGGTGGTGGACGCGGTACGGGTCCTCGAACCGGACGTCGTCCTGCTGGACCTGCGGATGCCGGGGCTCGACGGTGCCCGGCTGACGTCGTACGTACGCTCCGCCAGCCCCGGTACGGCGGTGCTGCTGATGACCGACGACCTGGGCGACCCCCTGCTCCCGGAGGCCGTGCGGGCCGGTGCGCGCGGGTGTGTGGGCTCGGACCTGGACGGTGCGGGCCTCGTCAGGGCGGTGCTGGCCGCCGCCCATGGTGACGTCCTGCTCAGCCAGCGTGTCCTGCGGAGCATCACCGACCGTGACCGCCCGGCTCCGGATCCCCTCACGGGCCGGGAGCGGGAGGTGCGGGCGCTGGTGGAGCGCGGGCTGCCGGACAAGCGGATCGCCACCGCGCTCGGCATCTCGGTGAAGACGGTCGAGAAGCACGTCGGGGCCGTGCTGCGGAAGACCGGGGCGCCGAACCGTACGGCGCTGGCGCACCGCGCGGCCTCCGACGGCGGCTGAGAGCGGTCGGCGCGGACGCGGGGAGTGGGGGGATTCCCTACCCGGAGATGGGGGGATTCCCGGCCGACCCGGCGTCTTTCCGCAGCTAGCCTGAATAAACACAGGGAGACACAGAAAACGAAACACAGGAAACGCGGGGGAAAATCCGATCCCGGGAGTTCACGTGTCCGTCGTCCCGCTGACCGACATCCTGTCCGGCGCCTTCAAAGAACGTTACGGCGTGCCGGCCATCAATGTGTTCAACGACCTCACCCTGGAAGCGGTGCTCGCCGCGGCGGTGGAGAAATCCTCTCCCCTGATCGTGCAGACGTCCGTGAAGACGGTGAAATCGATCGGCAGTGACGTCCTGTACACGATGTGGACGTCCATGACAGCCGGTATCGAAGTGCCCGTCACCCTGCATCTGGATCACTGCCCGGAGCGCGCGGTCATCACCGAATGCCTGGACCGGGGCTGGAATTCCGTCCTGTTCGACGCCTCGCACCTCCCGGTCGAGGAGAACATGCGGCAGACGGTCGAGGTCGTCGCCGAGGCCCGGCAGCACGGCGCGCACGTGGAGGGGGAGATCGAGTCCATCACGGGCGTCGAGGACGGAATCGGCAGCGACAGCGCCGCCGCGCAACAGGGTCTGGCCGTCGCGCTGGAATTCCTCGACACCACCCACGTCGATGTCTTCGCCCCCGCCATCGGGAATGCCCACGGTTCGTACCGGAAAACGCCGGTCCTGGATTTCCGGCGGGTTTCCGACCTGGTCGCCGCCCGCTCGATCCCCATCGCGCTCCACGGCGGCAGCGGTATGTCGGACGAGCAGTTCCGTGACCTGATCGGCCGGGGATGCGCGAAGGTGAACATCTCGACCGCGCTCAAGGAGACCTTCATGAAATCCTCTCTCGCCTTCCTCGAATCGGCCGAGGAAAAACAGAAGTGGGATCCGCCGTCGTTGTTCCGGTCCGTACGGCAGGACGTCATCGACCTGGCCGGCTCGCTGATGACGGTGTTCGGCAGCGCCGACCGGGCGAGGTGAGTGCCGTGCCCGCGCTTGTCTTCGACTGTGACGGCGTCCTCGCGGACACCGAGCGGTACGGACACCTGCCCGCGTTCAACCGGACCTTCGAGGAGTTCGGCCTCCCCGTGCGGTGGAGCGACAGCGACTACGCGGAGAAGGTGAAGGTCGGCGGGGGCAAGGAGCGGATGAAGACGCTGCTGACCCCCTCCTTCGTCGCCGAGGCCGGTCTGCCCGCCGATCCGCGCCTGCTCGACGAGGAGGTCGCCCGGTGGCACCGGCGCAAGACCGAGATCTATCTGGAGATCATCGCGGGCGGGAAGATCCCGCCCCGTCCTGGAGTACGGCGGATCGCGGCGGAGGCCGACGCGGCGGGGTGGACGCTGGCCATCGCCTCGACCTCGGCGGAGCGGTCCGTGCGCGGGGTGCTCAACCTGGCCGTCGGCCCCGAACTGGCCACCCGGTTCAGTGTGTTCGCCGGCGACATCGTCCCCCGCAAGAAACCGGCTCCCGACATCTACGACCTCACGGTGGCGCGGCTCGGACTCGACACCACCCGGGCCCTCGTCATCGAGGACAGTGCCAACGGGCTGCGCGCGGCGCGGGACGCCGGGCTGGGCTGCGCGGTCACGACCAGCGCGTACACGGCGGAGGAGGACTTCACGGGAGCCCTGCTGGTCGTGTCGTCGCTCGGGGACCCGGCGGGCCAGGGACCCGATCCGGCGGGGACCGCCTCCGAGGTGCTGAGCGACCCGTTCGGCGCCGGGCCCGCCCCGTACGTACGGCTCGCCGCTCTCGAATTCCTGCTCGCCGCCGTGCCCGGCGCGCACTGATGTCAGGCCAGGTGAGGAGAGACATGTCCACCGCAACCACCAGTGACCTCGAATTTGTCGTCAGGACGATCGCGAGGACGGCCGTCGAGAACGAACGCGCGTTCTCCGATCTCGATGCCGTCGTAGGCGACGGGGACCTGGGCTACTCACTCGCCCGGGGCTTCGAGATCGTCCTCGCCGATTGGGACTCCTTCGACCGCGACTCCCCCTCGGACTTCCTCAAGAAGATCGCCCTGGTGATCTCCAAACGGGTGGGCGGGACGTCGGGCCCGTTGTGGGGCACCGCCTTCCTCAGGGCGGCCGCCGCGATCTCGGACCGGCCGGAGCTGACCGGACTGTCCGGCGAGGACGCCGTGGCGATGCTGCGGGCCGCCGCCGAGGGCATCAAGAAGCGGGGCAGGTCCGACCTCGGTGACAAGACCCTGCTGGACGCCCTGATCCCGATGACGGACGCGCTGGAGAAGGCGCTGGGCGGCGGCGGGAACGGAGCCGACCTGGCCGGGGTCGTCGCGGAAACCGCCCGTACGGCAGCCGAGGCGACCACCCCCATGCAAGCCATGCGGGGACGGCCGAGCTACACCGGGGAGCGCAGCATCGGCTCCCCGGACGCGGGGGCCATGGCCGTGGCGGTCATGGCGGAACGGGTCGCCGACGAGTGGGCGGCCCGCGTGTGACGCGCCCGTCCGCCCCGCGTGTGACGCGTCCGTCGCGTCCTGGGACGCGACGTCAGAACCCGACTCGATCGAGGAGAGCCAGCTGATGAAGAAGTTCGTGAACGACCCGAAGAACTACGTACCGGAGATGCTGGAGGGCCTGGCCCTCGCCAATCCCGACACCCTCCGGTACGTCCCCGAGTACAACCTGATCATGCGCGCGGACGCGCCCCGGGCGGACAAGGTGTCGCTCGTCCAGGGCTCGGGCTCCGGGCACGAACCGGCCCACGTGATGAGCGTGGGACCCGGCATGCTCGACGCGGCCTGTCCGGGTGACGTCTTCTCCGCCCCGCCCACCGACTACGTGTACGAGACGGTGAAGCGGGTCGCCTCCCCCAAGGGCGTGCTGTTGCTGGTCAACAACTACACGGGTGACCGTATGGCCTTCGAGATGGCGGAGGAGCTGTCGGACGCCGACGGGGTGACCGTACGCACGCTGTTCATCGACGACGACGTGTCCGTACAGGACTCGACGTACACCGTCGGACGCCGTGGGGTGGCCGGCAACTTCTTCGTCATGAAGGCGTGCGGGGCGGCGGCCGAGCGGGGCGCCGACCTGGACGAGGTGTACCGGATCGGCGAGAAGGTCAACGCCGTGACCCGCACGATGGGGCTGGCGCTGACGGCCTGCACCCCGCCGGCCAAGGGGTCGCCGCTGTTCGACCTGCCCGACGACGAGATCGAGATGGGCGTCGGCATCCACGGTGAGCCGGGCAGGCGCCGGGAGAAGCTCCAGTCGGCGGACGAGCTGGTCGGGGAGCTGCTGACCGCCGTGGTGGAGGATCTGCCGTACGTGTCCGGGGACGATGTGGCGCTGATGGTCAACGGCCTCGGCGGCACCCCGCTCGGTGAGCTGTACCTGGTGTACGGGCAGGCCCACAAGCAGCTGGTCGAACGCGGGGTCGACGTCCGGCGCAGCTATGTGGGCGAGTACTGCACGTCGCTCGACATGGCGGGCGCCTCGCTGACCCTGGTCCGGCTGGACGACGAGATCGCGGACCTGCTGGCCGCACCCGCCGAGATCCCGGTGCACGTCTTCTGAGTGGTGATCCGCTGAGCGGGTACGCGGAGATTCTGGTCTCGCGGAGCGCCCTGCGCTGGGGCACCGTGGAACCACACCCCGCGACATCCGCGAACGCGTGCAGAGGAGACCGCTCCATGTCGAACCACACCTACCGGGTCACCGAGATCGTCGGCACCTCCCACGAGGGCATCGACGACGCCATTCGTAACGCCATCAGCCGTGCGTCCACGACGCTGCACGGCCTGGACTGGTTCGAGATGACGGAGGTCAGGGGTCATATCGAGGACGGCGTGATCGAGCACTTCCAGGTGGGTCTCAAGGTGGGGTTCCGCCTGGACGCGGCGGACGACGGTTCCTGACCGCCGGAAGGCCGTTCCTGACCGGCGGCGGCCGCAGGGCTCAGGTGCGTCCTTCGCGCTCCTGCCCGTCCTTGAACGCCGGTGACGTACTGGCCCAGTCCGCCCGTACGACCCGGAAGCCCGCCCGTTCGGCGGCGGCGCAGACCAGTTCGTCGTCGTCGACGAGCATGCGGACCTCGCGCTGCCGGGCGATCTCGCGCAGGACTTCCAGCTTGGTCGTACGGGCGGGGCGCCGGTCAGCGTCACGGCGCATCCGCACCGGCCCGTCGGGCAGGCCGTGCGCCGCCAGCCAGGCGAGGGTGTCGCGGCGACAGCGTTCGGGCCGTCCTGTCAGGTAGAGGAGGTCGCACTCCCCGGCGGCGGCGACGGCCCGCCGTACCCCCTCGTCCAGTGGTGTGTCCTGGCCCGCCGCGCCGAAGAAGCCGTTCCAGTCCTTGGGCGTGCGCTCCAGGAAGTGCTGGCGGTGGCCGGTCTCGGCGAGGGTCCCGTCCAGATCGAACACGGCCACCGGCCGCCGGGGCGTGTTGGTCGTCCTGGTCGTCCTGGTCGTCTTGGTCGTCACACCGTCAGCCTAGGGAATCCGCCCGGGGAATCCTCAGCGGGAGAGGGTGTTGATGGATACGTGAGCATCTCACCCGACATCCCGTTCTCCGTGCTGGACCGCTCCCGTACGAGGGAGGGCAGGGACGCCCCGCGGGCGCTGCGGGACACCGTGCGTTTCGCCCGGGAGATCGAGGCGCTGGGCTATCACCGCTTCTGGGTCTCCGAGCACCACGGGGTGCCCGGTGTAGCCGGTTCCGCGCCGACGGTCCTCGCCGCGGCCGTCGCCGCGGCGACCTCGACCGTCCGGGTGGGGACCGGCGGAGTGATGCTGCCGAACCACCGGCCCCTCGTCGTGGCCGAGCAGTTCGGCGTCCTGGAATCCCTCTTTCCCGGCCGCATCGACATGGGCCTCGGCAGGTCGGTCGGCTTCACCGACGGGGTGCGGAAGGCGCTGGGCCGGGACAAGCAGGACGCGGAGGACTTCCCCGCGCAGATCGAGGAGCTGCTCGGCTACTTCTCCGGCACGCCGGACACCCGCCCCCGGGTCCACGCCCACCCCGCCGAGGGCCTGCGCCCGCCGCCCTTCGTCCTGGCCACCGGCAAGGGCGCGGCGGTGGCGGCACGGGCCGGGCTGCCGCTCGTCATCGCGGCCGTACGGGGTGAGGACGCGATGCTGCGCGCGGTGGCGGACTACCGGCGCGACTTCCGCCCCTCCGCGTGGAACGAGCGGCCGTACGTGATGCTGTCCGGCACCATCGCGGTGGCGGCCACCACGGAGGAGGCCCGGCGGCTCCTGCTCCCCGAGGCCTGGTCGGCCGCCTGGTCCCGTACCCACGGCGAGTTCCCCCCGCTGCTCCCGGTGGAGACGGTCCTCACCACACCCATGACCGCACGCGAACGGACCCTGTTCGAGGAGTCCCGGAGGGGCCACCTGTACGGCACCCCGGACGACGTGGCCGAGTCCCTGGAGAAGCTCCTGGCCCGCAGCGAGGCGGACGAGTACCTCGTCACCACGAGCACGTACGACCTGGACGCCCAACTGGACTCGTACCGAAGGCTGTCCGCACTCCTGGGGCTCACCGGCGAGAACACCTGACCGGAGGCGTCAGCGCGTGGCCTTCCTCGTCGCCCGCAGCCATTCCTTGTTCATCGCCGTGATCGACGGCAGGGGGATGCCCTTCGGGCAGGCCGTGGCGCATTCGCCGGCCAGGGTGCAGCCGCCGAAGCCCTCCTCGTCCATCGTCGCCACCATGTCCAGGACCCGGGTCTCCCGTTCCGGGGCGCCCTGGGGCAGGACGTTCAGGTGGTTGATCTTGGCGGAGGTGAAGAGCATCGCCGAGCCGTTCGGGCAGGCCGCCACACACGCTCCGCAGCCGATGCACTCCGCGTGTTCGAAGGCGAAGTCGGCGTCGGGCTTGGGGACGGGGGTGGCGTGGGCGTCGGGGGCCGAGCCGGTGGGGGCGGTGATGTAGCCGCCCGCGCCGATGATCCGGTCAAACGCCGACCGGTCCACCACCAGGTCCTTGACCACCGGGAACGCGCCGGCCCGCCACGGCTCGACGTCGATGGTGTCGCCGTCGGCGAAGTGCCTCATGTGCAGTTGGCAGGTGGTGGTGCGCTCCGGGCCGTGGGCGTCGCCGTTGATGACGACCCCGCAGGCGCCGCAGATGCCCTCACGGCAGTCGTGGTCGAAGGCGACCGGCTCGTCGCCCTTGAGGATCAGCTCCTCGTTGAGGGTGTCGAGCATCTCCAGGAACGACATGTCCTCGGAGATCCTGTCGATCTCGTAGGTGACCATCGCGCCGGGGGCGTCGGCGTCGTGCTGGCGCCAGACGCGCAGGGTGAGCTTCATGCGTAGCTCCGCTGGGTGGGGTGGACGTACTCGAAGACGAGGTCTTCCTTGTGCAGGACGGGCGCGGCGCCGGTCCCGGTGAACTCCCAGGCCGCCGCGTACGAGAACTCCTCGTCGCGGCGCGCCGCCTCGCCGCCCTCCGTCTGCGACTCCTCGCGGAAGTGCCCGCCGCAGGACTCCGCGCGGTGCAGGGCGTCGAGGCACATCAGCTCGGCGAGTTCGAGGTAGTCGACGATGCGGTTGGCCTTCTCCAGCGACTGGTTGAACTCCTCGCCGGAGCCCGGCACCTTGATGCGGCGCCAGAACTCCTCGCGGATCTGCGGGATCCGGCCGAGCGCCTTGCGCAGGCCCTCTTCCGTACGGGCCATTCCGCAGTGGTCCCAGAGCAGTTCGCCGATCTCCTTGTGGAAGGAGTCGGGCGTACGGTCGCCGTCGACGGCCAGCAGCAGGCGCAGCCGGTCCTCGGTGTCGGCGACGGCCTCGACGGCCACCGGGTGGGAGTCGTCCACCGGGTCGAGGTGCGGGTTGCGGCCCAGGTAGTCGTTGACGGTGGCCGGCAGGACGAAGTAGCCGTCGGCGAGGCCCTGCATCAGCGCGGACGCGCCGAGCCGGTTGGCCCCGTGGTCCGAGAAGTTGGCCTCGCCGATCGCGAACAGGCCCGGCAGGGTGGTCTGGAGGTCGTAGTCGACCCACAGTCCGCCCATCGTGTAGTGGATGGCCGGGTAGATGCGCATCGGCACCTGGTACGGGTCCTCGGCGGTGATGCGCTCGTACATCTCGAAGAGGTTGCCGTACCTCTCCTCGACGGCCTTGCGGCCGAGCCGGGCGATGGCGTCGGCGAAGTCGAGATAGACCCCCTGGCCGCCGGGGCCGACCCCGCGGCCCTCGTCGCAGACGTTCTTCGCGGCGCGGGAGGCGATGTCGCGCGGGACGAGGTTGCCGAAGGCGGGATAGATCCGCTCCAGGTAGTAGTCGCGCTCGTCCTCGGGGATCTGTCCGGGCGGCCGGGTGTCGCCGCGGGCCTGGGGGACCCAGATGCGGCCGTCGTTGCGCAGGGACTCGCTCATCAGCGTCAGCTTGGACTGGTGCTCGCCGGAGCGCGGGATGCAGGTGGGGTGGATCTGGGTGAAGCAGGGGTTGGCGAAGTACGCGCCGCGCCGGTGGGCGCGCCAGGCGGCGGTGGCGTTGCTGTTCTTGGCGTTGGTGGAGAGGTAGAAGACGTTGCCGTAGCCGCCGGTGGCGAGGACGACGGCGTCGGCGAAGTAGGTGGAGACCGTGCCGGTGATCAGGTCGCGGGCGACGATGCCGCGCGCCCGTCCGTCCACGACGATCAGGTCGAGCATCTCGGTGCGGGGGTGCATCTCGACGGCCCCGGCCGCGATCTGCCGGGACAGTGCCTGGTAGGCGCCGAGGAGCAGTTGCTGTCCTGTCTGGCCCCGGGCGTAGAAGGTACGGGAGACCTGGACGCCGCCGAAGGAGCGGGTGTCGAGGAGGCCGCCGTACTCACGGGCGAAGGGCACACCCTGCGCGACACACTGGTCGATGATCTCGACGGAGACCTCGGCGAGCCGGTGGACGTTGGACTCGCGCGCCCGGAAGTCGCCGCCCTTGACCGTGTCGTAGAAGAGCCGCCGGACGGAGTCGCCGTCGTTGCGGTAGTTCTTGGCGGCGTTGATGCCGCCCTGCGCGGCGATGGAGTGGGCGCGGCGCGGGGAGTCCTGGTAGCAGAACTGGACGACGTGGTAGCCCTGTTCGGCGAGGGTGGCTCCGGCGGCGCCGCCGGCCAGCCCCGTACCGACGACGATGACGGTGTGCTTGCGGCGGTTGGCGGGGTTGACGAGCTTCGCCTCGAAGCGGCGGCGGTTCCAGCGCTCGGCGACGGGTCCGCCGGGGGCGGTGGTGTCGGCGACGGGCTCGCCGGTGGTGTAGTCGGTGTAGTCCTGCATGTCGGCTCCGTTCATGTCAGCTCACGACCCCGCTCATGACGCCTATGGGTACGGCGATGAATCCGGCGGTCAGCACCACGGCCAGGACGTCGGCCGACGCCTTGAGGATCCGTTCGCGGGTGGGGCTGCCCAGGCCGAGGGTCTGGGCGGCGCTCCAGAACCCGTGCCGGACGTGCAGTCCGAGCGCCAGCATCGCGACGATGTAGATCGTGTTGCCGTACCAAGTCGAGAAGGTGTCGACGACGTTCTGGTACGGACGGCCCTGCTGGAAGCCGCCGGAGTGCACCGTGCCGGTGGTCAGGTCGAGGATGTGCCAGACGATGAACAGCGCGAGGATGATCCCGCCCCAGCGCATGGTGCGGGTGGCATAGCTGGCGCGCCGCCGCTTGTGCACGTACTTGGTGGGCCGGGCCGCGCGGTCCCGGCGGCTCAGCTGGTAGGCGCAGACGGCGTGCAGGACGACGGCGGCGACCAGGCCGATCCGCAGGCCCCACAGCGCCCACTCGTAGTGCAGGACGGGTTCACCGATGGTCCGCAGCCAGTGCGCGTATCCGTTGAAGGAGTCCAGGCCGAAGAAGATCTTGAGGTTGCCGTACATGTGCGCGACGAGATAGGCGAGCATGAACAGGCCGCTGACGGCCATGATCACTTTCTTGCCCACCGTCGATCCCCAGAGGGTGCGCGGCAGGGACGCGCGCCGGTCCGTCCGCGTTGCCAGAGCCATGTACCTGACGGTAGGGGCGCCGCGACCAGAGGTCCAAGACATGGTCCGGCTCATGTCCATAGGGTGCGCCTATGATGAGTGGATGCAGTTCCAGCAGTTGCTCTACTTCGTCGCCGTCGCCGAGACCAGGCACTTCACCCGCGCCGCCGAGCGGGTCCACGTGTCCCAGCCGTCCCTGTCGCAGCAGATCAGGGCGCTGGAGAAGGAGCTGGGCGCCGAGCTGTTCAGCCGGGCCCGGGGCAATGTCACGCTGACCGACGCCGGCGAGGCGCTGCTGCCGCTCGCCCGGCGGATCCTGGCCGACTCCGAGACGGCCCGTCTGGAGGTCCAGGAGCTGGCCCAGCTGCGGCGGGGCCGGGTCAGGCTGGGCGCCCCGCCCAGCCTCTGCACCGGCCTGCTGCCCGAGGTGCTGCTGGCCTTCCACGAGCTGCATCCGGGCATCGAGCTGCTGATCGAGGAGAACGGCTCGCACGATCTGGTACGGGCGCTGGCCCGCGGCGACCTCGATCTGGCGCTGGTGGTCCTGCCGCTGCCGGCCCCCTCCCCCGCGCTGACCACCGTCGAGCTGCTTCACGAGGACCTGGTCGTGGTCTCCTCGGCGTCCGCGCCCCCGCCGCGCAGGCCGCTGCGGATCGCCGATCTGGCGGACCAGCCGCTGGTGATGTTCCGGCACGGCTACGACCTGCGCGACCTGACCGTGGCCGCCTGCCGGGCCGAGGGGTTCGAGCCGTCGTTCGTCGTCGAGGGCGGCGAGATGGACGCGGTCCTGGGCTTCGTACGGGCCGGTCTCGGGGTCGCCGTCGTCCCGAGCATGGTCGCCGGGCGGACCCGCGAGCTGCGGGTCACGCCGCTCGCGCGGCCGGGACTGAGCCGTACGGTCGCCCTCGCCCACCGCAGCGACGTGGCGCCGCCCCGGGCGGCCCGGGAGCTGGAACGGGTCCTGCTCTCCACCCGTACGGGAGCCCGGATGTCCGCCGGGACCGCCGCGTCGCGCTAGGGCGTGTCCGGCGGAGCCCCGGGGGCGGGGTCCGGACTCCGGCCCCCGCGCGTAGAACGCCTCTGGAGCGCCTCCGGAACGCCTCTAGACCGCGTCCAGCAGCGACAGGCGGTGCAGATGCTCCGGCGGTCCCGGGCGCGCGTAGAACCAGCCCTGCGCGGTGTCGCAGCCCAGCCGGCGCAGATGGTCCGCCTGCGCGCCGGTCTCCACGCCCTCCACCGTCACCGCCAGGTCGAGGCTGTGCGCGAGCGAGACGATCCCCTCGACGATCTTCAGGTCGACCGGGTCCGCCGGATGCTGCTGCATGCCCTGCGTGAAAGAACGATCCAGCTTGAGCACGCTCACCGGCAGCCTGCGCAGGTTCGCCAGGTTCGAGTAGCCGGTCCCGAAGTCGTCCAGCGCGATGTCCACGCCCATCTCGGCGAGTTGGCGCAGCGGCTTGAGCAGGTCCTCGTCGGCACCGATCAGCGCCGACTCGGTGACCTCCAGGCAGAGCGCCCCCGGCGCCAGGCCGATCCGCTCCAGCACCTCGACCGTCTCGGCGACCAGCCCCGGATGGTGGAGCTGGGTGGGCGAGAGGTTCACGTTGATGCGCAGCGGCCGGCCGACGGCCCCCTCGGGCAGCTGGTCCTGCCACTCCTTGGCCTGCCGTACGGACTGTTCGAGCACCCAGCGGCCGAGCGGCACGATCAGCCCGGTGTGCTCGGCGAGCGGGATGAACCGGTCGGGCCCGAGGATGCCGTGCTGCGGGTGCAGCCAGCGCACCAGCGCCTCCGCGCCGTGGACCGTACCGTCGTCCAGGTGCACCAATGGCTGGTACTCGATGAAGAACTCGCCGCGCTCCAGGGCCGCGGGCAGCGCGGTGGTCAGCCCGTGCCGGGTGATCGCGCGCGCGTCGGCCTCGGCGTCGGCCAGCTCGAAGCGGTTGCCGCCCGCCGCCTTGGCGCGGTACATGGTGATGTCCGCGCTCCTCAGGACCTCGGCGGGGGCGCGCCCGGCGACCGGGCCCTCCACGATGCCGATGCTGCCCCGGACCGTGAACTCCCGGCCGTCGAGCCGGATCGGGGTGGCGAGCACGCCGAGGATACGGGAGGCGAGGTCGGCCACCTCGCCGCACGAGGCGTGTCCGGTGGTCAGCGCCACGAACTCGTCGCCGCCGATCCGCGCCACCATCTCGCCCGGGGCCGTGGCACAGCTCTGGAGCCGGTCCGCGACCTCGACCAGCAGCCGGTCGCCCGCCGAGTGGCCGAGGCTGTCGTTGATGGCCTTGAAGCCGTCGAGGTCGAGGTAGCAGAGCCCGAAGCGGCTCCCGTCCGGCGCGGCGAGGGTCTTCTCCAGACGCTCGAAGAACAGGGTCCTGTTGGGCAGTCCGGTCAGGGCGTCGTGCGTGGCCTCGTAGCGCAGCCGCAGGTTGAGCAGCCGGCGCTCGGTGGTGTCCTCCATCAGCGCGAGCTGGTACTGCGGCGCGCCCTCCGCGTCCCGGAGCAGCGAGACGGTCAGGTTGGTCCAGAGGACCGTGCCGTCGTTGCGGTAGAAGGGCTTCTCGCAGCGGAAGTGCTCCCGCTCGCCGCGCACCAGCTCGCCGTACATGCGCCAGACCTGGGGGACGTCCTCCGGGTGGACCCACTCGCTCACGTTGCGGCTGCGGACGTGGTGTTCGAGCCCGCCGAACATCTGGATGAGGGTGTCGTTGACCTCCAGCATGTTGCCGTCGAGGTCGGCGATGCCTATGCCGATGGCGGCGTCGTCGAAGACCGCGCGGAACCGGACCTCGGTGGCGTGCAGCGCCTGCTCGGCGTGGCTGCGGGCGGTGAGGGCCGAGCGCGCGATGGCCTCCTGCTCGGCGAGGGTCCGCTCGCGCAGCGCCTGGGCGAACCCGGCGGCCAGCGCGTGCTGGAGCCGGGCGCACCGGGCCCGGGCCTCGTCGGCGGGCAGCGTCTCCGTACCGCAGTAGAGCACCAGGTACGCGTCGACGACGCCGAGCGTACGGCCGAGGGCCTCGGGGTCCGTGCAGTGCGCCGCGACCAGGGCCGCGCCGACGCCTCCGGCGGGCGCGGGGTCGAAGTGGCGCGCGCGCAGCGCGCCGCTCAACTCCCGTGCGAGCGGGAGGAGGAGCGCCTCGAACTCGGTCCGGGTCAGCGACGTCGCGCTGGCCGGGAAGATCGCCCGGCTCCAGATCGTCGCCAGCCGTCTGAGTCTGTCCTCCAGGCCGTCCGGGTCCGACGTGGCTCCCGCTGTCTCCTGCGCCGGCATCATCACGCCTTGCGTCCCACTCCGGCGAAGCCCGAGTAGGCGTACGGATCCTCCTGGTCGGCGGGGCTGTCGGGGCGCCAGTCGGGCATGGCCACGAGGCCGGGTTCGACCATCTCGAACCCGTCGAAGAACCGGGCCGTCTCCTCCTGCGACCGCATCACCAGCGGGTTGCGGATGGTGCGGTAGACGCCGACGGCGCCGCCCGCCTGCTCCTTGGGGACCGGGATGCCTTCGTACGAGGCGTGGGTGAGGACGATCAGGCTGCCCGGCGCGAGGGCGTCCCGCAGCTCGGCGACCGCGCCGTACGGGTCGTCCGCGTCCTCCAGGAAGTGCAGGACGGCGACGAGGAGCAGGGCCACCGGCCGGTCCAGGTCGAGCAGTCCGGCGGCTTCGCGGCTGGTGAGGATCTGGGCGGGCTTGCGGAGGTCCGCGCTCACGACGGCGGCGTGGTCGACCCCGGTGAGGACGGCCTGGCTGTGGGCGACCGCGACCGGGTCGTGGTCGACGTAGAGCACCCGGGCGGCGGGGTCGGCGGCCTGGGCGACTTCATGGACATTCCCGTAGGTCGGAATGCCGGAGCCGATGTCGAGGAACTGGTCGACACCGTTGTCCAGGGCGAATTTGACCGCGCGGCGCATGAACGCGCGGTTCGCCTTCATGATCTTGGGCAGCCCCGGCATGAACTCCATTGCCTTGCGCGCGGCGTCCCTGTCCACCTCGAAATTGTGCGAACCGCCCAGATAGTAGTCGTAAATGCGGGAAACGCTCGGCACCGATATGTCGATGCCCTGCGGGGCCCAGGCGGGACGCTCCATCGATGTCTCCAACAGTCGCCACGGGGTCACGGCCATGTACATGGCCGGTTGTTCGAGCCGAGGCTACTGATCGCCCGCCAAGAGAGCGAGCCCAAACGGAAATTAACGGTCCGTTCTTCGTCACACGTCTTGAACACGTCTCTTGACCACATGCCTTACCCGCGCGTGCTGTTGACTTACCCTCAGACGTGCCCGATCCGCCGTCACGCGGGGGGCGTGGGACGGCGGACCGGGCGGGCCGGAGGCGACGGGGAGACTACTTCGGCGCTCCGACCAGCTTTGCCTGCGGCGAGACCGCGTACCAAGTGCCGCCTACGCCTTGGCCGTTGGTGTCACCCGGCTTCTTGTCGCCGGCGAAGGTGTAGACGGGCCAGCAGTCGATGCTCTGCTGCTTGATTCCGTCGGGCCGGTCGAAGGTCACAAAACCCTTCTCGATGATCCCTTCGGTGTCATTCTTGTCGACGGGGGCGACAACCGGCCACTTGTCGAGGCAGGCCCCGGTGCAGGCCGACTTCATGGGCCACGCGGAGTCCTTCTTGAACCGGTAGACGGTCATGCCCTTGGAATCCACGATGATGTCGCCGAGCTGGGGATCCTTGCGGACCGAAAGTCCCGGCAGGTCGGCAACGGTGACGTCGTCGGCCGGCGCGGCCTTCTTGCCGTCGGGGGCGGAGGCGAACCAGGTCCCGCCCACACCCTGGCCGTTGGCGTCGCCGGGGCTCTCGTCCTGGGCGTAGCGGTACATCGGCCAGCCGGCGATGGTGAGTTGCTTGGTGCCGTCGGCGCGCGCGACCTCGCCCAGCAGGGCCGGGTCGACGCCGGCCGGGGCCTTGGCGCCCTCGGCGGACACGACGGGCCAGGCCTTCTCGCAGTCGCCCTCACAGTTCGACTTGGGCGGGCTGGCGGTGTCCTTGTCGAAGCGGTAGAGCGTGAAGCCCTCGCTGTCGGTGACGACTTCGCCGAGCTCCTTGCTGTCCCACACGGCGAGTTGACCGGCCGCCGTGGCGTCGGTCTTGGCCGCCGCGTCGGAACCGTAGGCGTCGGAACCGTAGTCGTCCCCGGCCGCCGCGGCGGCTCCGACCGGCGCTCCGTTGGTGGTGGTGCCCTGCTCCTGACCGCACGCCGTCGTCAGGGCCAGTACGGCCACCGCGGTCACCGCGAGCGAGGCGTTCCGCCAGGTGTTCATATCAACTCCGCTTGTCTGTAAGTCAGTTGGGCGCCGGGCTGCGCCGGTTCATGGCCCTAAGTACGGGCCGGGCACGGTCCTCCGTTCAACGCGGCCGGAAAAAACTTCTGACATCCAAACCCGCGCCCTGCCAAATCCCCCTATCAGGGGGGATTTTCTCGACTTTCGGCGTGTCGGGGGAATGCGCGGAACAGGATCCTGTCCGTGTACGGATTCCAAGTCGGCCGGCTGGTGGCGGCCGCTTCACTCATCTGGCTGTTCGCCGTGCCCGTACCGGCCGCAGCCGACAGTTGCGCCTACGCGTCCATAGGCCCCGACGGTTCCGTGTGGGCGGTGGCGAAGACGGGGGGCGGGCACTGCCGGCCCTGGCCGACGCATCCACCACATCCGCCGCATCACACACATCCGCCGAAACCGACACCAACGCCCACCCCTACCCCTACGCCGACACCCACGCCCACGCCTACGCCCACACCGACTCCGACACCCACGCCGACTCCGACTCCAACGCCGACTCCCCAACCGACACCGACGCCGACCAAGGCCGAGCCGAAGCCGACACCCCGGCCCGTACGACCGGCCCCGCCGCCCGCACCCGCGCCCGAGCCCCCGCCGCCACCGCGCCCGGCCCCGCGCCCCCCGTCGCCCACCCCGTCCCCGAGCCCCTCACCCACCCCGTCGGCCCGTCCGACACCGTCCCCCATCGCCCTGCCCACCTTCCACAAGACAGTGCGCAAGCAGCCGCGCGGAGGTCCCTCCCCCGTCACCCTGATGCTGCTGATCACGGCCCCCGCCGCACTCGCCGTGGCCGTACTGCGCCCCCGTTCTTCCCGCTGATCCGCTGATCCACGGAGGCTCCATGTCGGAATGGCTCGTTCTGAGCATCGCCATGGCGGCGGCCAGTGCCGTCGTCCTCACCATCGTCGTCATCAACAACCGCCGGCTTCCGGTGGACGACGACCCCACCGAGACCCCGGACGTCATGGAATACATGACGATGATGATCGGAGTGATCTACGCGATCGTTCTGGGTCTCGCGATAGCCGGCGTCTGGGAGGGCCGCAGCGCCGCCCAGGAGAACGTACGGCAGGAAGCACAGGCCCTGCACGAGATCCAGCAGCGGGTCCAGGTCTATCCGGCGGACATCCGTGAGCGGATCCGCGCCGACGTCGACGCGTACGCCTCGTACGTCGTGCACACCGAGTGGCCCCACATGTCCGAGCACAACGCCCTCAGCGCGAAGGGCACCCAGCTGTTCGAGCGGATCCGCTCGGACGTGTCGCGGTACGCGCCCCGTACCGAGCTGGAAGGCCAGACGTACCAGCCCCTCGTCGAACAGGTGGCCGTCGCGGACGACGCCCGGGGGGCGCGCGGCCAGAACGCCGGGGCCACCATGCCGGGCGTCGTCTGGTTCGGTCTCATCGTCGGAGCCGTCGTCACCGTGGGGCTGATCTTCGTCCTCCAGATCCGGCGGACCTTCCGCGAGCTGCTGCTGGCGGGACTGTTCAGCGTCCTGATCGCCTTCCTGCTCTTCCTCATCTGGGACTTCGACGCCCCCTACGGCCGTGGCATCGCCGCGACGGCGGCCCCGTTCGTCGATCTGTTCCCCGCCATCGGGAACTGAGCCGGCCGGTCCGAGCCGACCGGTCCGAGGGCTCCACCAGAGGCACGGCTGTCCGCCACCCGGGGGACGGCCGTGCCCCATTCGCCCGTCAGCGATCGCGGCTGTGATAGTGCGCTCCTAGCGTTTCGGGCATCGAGGTGCATTCCGTGCCAGGTGTGGAAATCGTTCCGCAGGTGCTCCTCGGGGACCCGGAGGATTCACCATGCGCGCGATACGAGCCGCGTCCGCCGCTCTGCTGGGAGCGACCGCACTCGCCCTGACGGCCCCCACGGCGGTGGCGGCGCAGCGGGGCGCCGGCCTCGGCTTCACCGTCACGCCCTCCACCGTCGCGGCGGGCGGCCGACTGACGCTGGCGGCCCCCGGCTGCCGCTCGTCCGGAACCGCGTCCTCCGCCGTGTTCGACACGGTCACCGTCCCGGCGGGCGGGACGGCGGCCGCCACCGTCGACTGGGACGCCAAGCGCGGTGCCACGTACCGGACCACCTTCACCTGCCGGTCCGGCGGGACGGCGGCGGCCTCGTTCACCGTCGCGGGCGGCGCGACCCCGACCCGTACCCCCACCGTGCGGCCGACCCGCACCCCCGCGCCGGTCACCACCGCCACCTCCGTGGCACCCGGCGGCGTCAGGGGCGGTCTCGGCGGCAGCGTCGGCGGGATGAACACCGCCGAGATCCTGGCGGGTACGGCGCTGGTGGTGGCCGCGGCCACCGGCACCATCTATGCCGTACGCCGCCGTGCGGAGAACCGCGGGCACTGACGCCCCCACCGGTATCCCGCTCCGACGCCCGTCGCCCCGAGTCCTGTACGAGGACTCGGGGCGACGGGCGTCGGGGGCCGGGCGGCAGAGCCGGTCAGATCTGCCCGCCGGCCGCGCGGCGGCGGCGCGCCAGGAAGAAGGAACCGCCGACCGCGGCCGTGGCGACGAGCCCGGCCCCGATCCCCACCTCGGTCGAGCTGGGTCCGACGGAGCCGCCGAGACCACCCTGCGCACCGCGCCCGGCGAGCACCTCGAACTGGTGCGTCTCGACGCGCGGGTTGTCGCTGCACCTGACGACCAGGTTGTAGCGGCCGGGCGTGGCGTTGTCGCGGATCCGCGCCGTGGCCGACACGTTCCCCGACGGGTTCACCGGGAAGCGGACCTGCCGGAAGGCGTTGGAGTCGACGGTGCCTCCGTGGCCGCAGCCCTGGGCGGAGATGTGGATCGTGCCGCCCTGGTGGACCGCGAACGGATTGACAGTGACATTTTTCGGACCGTTGGTGGCGCCGGCCAGCGGGGCGGAGAGCGCCACGGCCGCGCAGGCGGTCGCGGCGACCGTGAGAGCGCGTGAAGCACGCATCGTTGAACCTCCAGCGGAAGACGCCCCAAAGCGGTGCTCCGGGAAGATCGACGAGTACGCCTTCCATGACGAACCCTCACCGGGCCTCCCATTCGCCGCATTTCGGCGCTGGTCCACCCCGGTGAGGCGACACGCCGACAGAACGCTCCCCTGGCCGGTGGATACGCAGGTCACGGACCGTCAGAAGATTTATACGGCGAATACTCGGATGGGCCAGCACCCGTCGTCCCGCCACCCGTTCGCCCCTCAGTGATCGCCGCCGCCGCACACCGCGCTTAGCGTGCTGACAGGCGCCCACGAAGGGAGAACCATGGGCCAGGACCCCACCGTCCCGGAGTCGAGGAAGCGCTCCCCCTGGGGCGTGCTGGCTCTCGTCATGCTCAGCGGGATCGCGCTGATGCGGAACGGGGTGGACACACCGCTGGGGCCGCCGCAGCCCGCGGCGGCGGCCGCGCCGGCCGGCCAGACCGACCCGGCCGCCCTCGCCGTCACCACGTCGGCCGTGAAGCCGCTGCCGTACGCGCCGATGTCACGGGTACGGATCCCGGAGATCAAGGTCGACGCGCCGGTGGTGGACGTGGGCCTGGACCGGGACGGCTGGATCGCGGCCCCCGAGCCGCAGGACCCCAACCTGGCGGGCTGGTACCAGAACGGGGTGGCGCCGGGCCAGCGCGGTACGGCGGTGGTGGTCGGCCATGTCGACAACCAGGCCGGGCCCGCCGTCTTCTACGGGCTCGGCTCTCTGGAGAAGGGCCAGCACGTCGAGGTCGGCCGCTACGACGGCCGGGTGGCGGTGTTCGAGATCTACGGGGTCGAGGTCTTCGCCAAGGACGACTTCCCCGGGCCCCGGGTCTACGGCGACACCGGCCGGCCGGAGCTGCGGGTGATCACGTGCGGCGGCGGCTACTCGAAGGCGGGCGGCTACGACGGCAACGTGGTCGTCTTCGCCCGGCTGGTCAGGACACGCTGACCGGCCGGGCGGAGACGACGGGGGGCAGGGGGCCAGGTGGGGCAGGCGCTTCCTACGGATGCGGTACGCCGACCCCGTACCCCTCCGCGATCAGCTCGGGCAGATAGCGGCGCAGCGCGGCCACACTCTGCTCACGGTTGCCGCCCGCGTCGTGCGAGAGCACCACGACCCCGGGCCCCGCGCCGTCCCGGACCGCCTTGACGATCTTGTCGGTGCCGGGGGTGGTCCAGTCCAGGGTGTCGACGGTCCAGGCGAGGGGTTCCATGCCCAGCTCGGCGCCGATCTCGAAGGAGTCCCGGTTCCACGCGCCGTAGGGGGCGCGGAACCAGACGGGCGGGGCGCCGACGGTGTCCTCGATCAGCTCGCTCGTACGCTCCATCTCCTTGCGGATCGCGGACCGCGTGAGCTGGGGCAACTGCGGGTGCGACCACGTGTGGTTGCCCACGACGTGCCCGTCGGCCGCCATCCGGCGGAGCAGGTCGCGGTGGTACGAGGCCATCTCGCCGCAGACGAAGAACATCGCGCGGACGTCGTGGGCGCGGAGCGTGCCCAGGATGTCGGGGGTGTAGCGGGGGTCGGGGCCGTCGTCGAAGGTGAGCACCACCGCGTGGCCCACCTGGGGCAGTTCGCGGAACGGCTTCTCGCGGACCGGCGGCGGGGTGCGGAGGCCGGAAGGGGCGTCGTCGGTCATGGGCCTGAGCCGGTAGGCGGCGGGGTTGCGGGCGACCCCGGCCGGCGGGCCCGCGGCGGGCGGTCCCGCCGCGGCCACCGGGGCGGCGGAGGCGCCCGGGGCGCGGGCCTCGCCCGGGAAGAACACCCGGGTGGTGACGGCGGCGCCGAGACAGGCGGCGAGCCGGAGGAGGGCGCGGCGCCCCGGAATCATTTCTTCCTTTTTCATGACTAATGGCTCGCACGGCGGATGCGCCGGACCGCACACCGACACGGCCGCGCGCGCGAAAGCACCCGATGGGACCAGCCCGGGCCCGGTCGGCCAGGGCGGGCCCTCCGTCGGGGACTTCAGGGCGAGCGGATAGCCTGCGCCCGTGACTGAGCAGCGGCCCACCTCATTCGAACGTGGCACCGACGGACCGAAGGTGATCGTCGTCGGCGTGGACGGATCGCAGTCCTCGTACCGCGCGGCCGCGTACGCCGCCGGGCTCGCGCGGCGGCAGAGGGCTCTGCTCGCCATCGTCTACGTCCAGCCCGTGGTGTCGGCGGGGGCCGCCCTCGGCGCCCCGGCCACCGGCACGACGGGGGAGATCGCCGAGGAGCTGGTGGCCGAGATCCGGCTCGCGACCGAGCGGTTCAAGGACATATGGGACGTCCGCTGGGAGTTCCACACCTTCCACGGGGACCCGTACAGCGGCCTGGTCACCGCCGCCGACGAACTCACCGCGGACGCGGTGGTGGTGGGCGCGTCGGAGTCGGCGGGGCACCGGATCGTGGGGTCCGTGGCGGTACGGCTGGTCAAGGCGGGCCGCTGGCCGGTGACGGTCGTCCCGTAACCGCGGACACCGCCGGGCCAGGACAGCCCTCAGCGGCCCATCCTGAGCCCGTCCGCCGCCGCTCCCCGGCCCAGGACCGCCTCCGTGATCGCCGCCTGCGCCTCCCGGTAGTCCGCGCGGCCCGGGGAGCGCCGCAGCGCCTCGGGCAGATCGACCACCCGGCCGGCCCCGGCGTCCATCCACTGCGGGACGAACTCCGCCTTCGTCACCGGCCAGCGCGCGCCCGGCGCGGCGGGCGGCGCGAAGGTGAAGCGGCCGATCGAACCCTGGTTCCCCCGGGGGTCCTCCGCGCCCTCGTGGTTGACCATCGAGCCCGCGATCTGGTCGCCCATGCCGTAGACGATCCAGGTGCCGTTGACCTTCTCGTACGCCTGCGGCACATGCGCGTGTGTGCCGAGGATCAGGTCGATGTCGGGGCGCCCGCCGGTCCGCGCCGCCGTGAGCCGGCGCCCGAGTTCCACCTGCCGCGTGTCGGGGGCCGTCTGCCACTCGGTGCCCCAGTGGAGGCTGACCACCACCACGTCGGCCCCGGCCGCCCGCGCGGCGCGCGCGTCGGCGACGATCCGCCGTTCGTCGATGCCCCGGACCGCCCAGGGCTGCCCGTCGGGGAGCGGAAACCCGTTGGTGTCGTACGTGTAGGCCAGCTGGGCGACGTGGGCGCCGCCCGCCGTCATGAGCGCCGGGCGTGCGGCCTCGGCGGCCGAGCGGGCCGAGCCCACGTGCCGGACCCCGGCCCGGTCGAGCGCGTCCAGCGTTCTGCGTACCCCGGCCGCGCCGTCGTCCAGGGAGTGGTTCGACGCGGTGGAGCAGGAGTCGTAGCCGGTGTCACCCAGCGCGGCGGCCACCTCGGGCGGCGACTTGAAGGCCGGGTAGCCGGTGTACGGGCCGCCGTTCGCCCCGTACACCGTCTCCATGTGACAGATCGCCACATCGGCCCGTGACACCACGGGGCGTACCCCGGCGAGCATGGGGCGGAAGTCGTAGCCCCGGCCGCCCGCGTCGGCGTTCGCCCGGCCGATCACGGAGTCGTGCGGCAGGACGTCGCCCGAGCCGACCAGCGTGAACCCGCGCTCCGGCCCCCCACTGCCGGCCGCGGAGCGCGGCGCGGCCCCGTGCGGCGGACGGTCAGGCCCCGCGCCGGGCGGGTGGTTCCGGCCGGGGGCCGCGCAGGCCGCCGCCGTACCGAGGAGCAGGACGGCCGCGGCCACCGCTCCGCCCTGTCGTCCGCGCTGTGTCATGCGCTGTGTCATGCGCTGTGTCATCGGCCGGACTCCGTTCCTGGGGGATCGCCACCTTGCATACATATAGTCATATAAATGGATGTCAGGTAACACAGCCAACAAAAAGCCCGAAAAGGACCGATCGCCAGCGGCGGGACCGTTCACCGCACCACTCGCCGCAGTGAGCGACCGCTCGTCGCACGCCTCCGCGCGCTGTCTGTCCCCGGCCGCCGCCATGCGTTCGTATACGCGAGGCGACAGCGACGTCACCGGGAAGGGCGTGCACCATGACCACAGCGACAGCGACCGCGGCTGCCTCCGCGTCGGCGACCGCCACGACCGACGAGCGGGCCCTGGCCGCGCTCCAGCGCGAGCACGGCGCCGCGCTGCTCCACTTCCTGCTGGGGCTGACCTACGGCGACCGGCAGCGGGCCGAGGATCTCCTCCAGGAGACGCTCGTACGGGCCTGGCAGCACCCGGAGGCGTTCGCCGCCCCCTTCGAGTCGATGCGGCCCTGGCTGTTCACCGTCGGCCGCCGGCTGGCGATCGACGCGCGCAGGTCCCGGCTGGCGCGCCCCTCGGAGGTCGGTGACGAGATCCTGGCCGCGACCCCCGATCCGCGGGACCCGACGGAGTGCGCGGTCGCCGGGCTCGACGTACGGCAGGCGGTACGGGCGCTGAGCCCCGAGCACCGGGCGGTGCTCGTGCAGATCTACTTCCGGGGGCTGAGCGTCGGCGAGGCGGCCCTGACCCTCGGGATTCCGCCCGGCACGGTCAAGTCCCGTTCGTACTACGCGCTGCGGGCGCTGGGCCGGTCGCTGCCCGGCTACAGCCGGTCGTCCGCGTCGCAGAAGAGCGACCGGACGTGTGGTTCGCGGGCCGGCGCGACCCCCTCGGCCACACCCGTCACAATCCACTCCCGTCGGCCGTCCGATCCTGCTCTTCTGGCCACGCGGGACGGTCACCGCCGGTTCAATGCTCCCTGAAGCAGGCTTCGGGGAAAGGAAGGAAGGCGGAAAGCATGCGTCCGGAATGTACCGAAGGGGCGGGCGGCGGAGGCCTGTTGGTGCCGATGGCTTGGATGTACGCGGAGTATGTCGCGGACGGGCTGCTGCGCACCGGCGACCTGATGCCGCCGACCACGCTGGAGTACCGGGCCGGCCGGGACGCGCTGGCCCTGACCATCTTCCTCTCCGACGGGTCGGTGACCGGCCCGGGGGGCGGGGCCAGGATGGCGGAGTGGCGCTCGCTCACCGCATATGGCACGTCGTGGAGCGCGTGGGTGTCCCGGCGGCTGCGCGTCCTGGAGGCGGCGGGCGGCGGGAACGCCGACCCCGACCTGGAGCTGGCGGGGGCCGCCTGGCGGTGGCTGGAGGAGACCGAGCTGCTGGCGCCCGACCTGGACGCGGTGGGGCCTCCGGGCCCGGCCGGTGAGGAGCCGTTCCCGGCGGAGGAGGAGGGACCGCAGGTGTGGACCCCGGCGTGGCAGCTGGGACTGCCGCTCGGACACCTGGCGATCCAGCTGTTCTGACGACGTCCGTGCGGACCCCGCCCGGGGTGCGGCGGTCAGGTGCCGTGCACGCCCGCCCGGTACTTGGGGATGCGTACGGTGATCCGCATCCCGGCCCCGACGCCCGTCTCGATGACGAGGCCGTACGCGTCCCCGTACACCTGGCGCAGCCGCTCGTCCACGTTGAGCAGCCCGATGCCGGTGGACGCGCCGCCCTCGCCGCGCAGGATCTGCCGCAGCCGGTCCGGCTCCATGCCGACGCCGTCGTCCTCGATCACCACCTCCGCCTCGGAGCCCGCGTCGAGCGCGCTGATGGTGATGCGGCTCGTGGTGACCGCGCCCTCCAGGCCGTGCTTGACGGCGTTCTCGACCAGCGGTTGCAGACAGAGGAACGGCATGGCCACGGGCAGCACCTCCGGCGCCACCTGGAGGGTGACCGAGAGCCGCTCGCCGAACCGGGCCCGGACGAGGGCCAAGTACTGGTCGATGGAGTGCAGTTCGTCGGCGAGGGTGGTGAAGTCGCCGTGCCTGCGGAACGAGTAGCGCGTGAAGTCGGCGAACTCCAGCAGGAGTTCCCTGGCCCGCGCCGGGTCGGTGCGGACGAACGAGGCGATGGCGGCAAGGGAGTTGAAGATGAAGTGCGGGGAGATCTGCGCGCGCAGCGCCCTGATCTCCGCCTCGATGAGGCGCGTACGGGAGCGGTCCAGCTCGGCCAGTTCCAGTTGGACGGAGACCCAGCGGGCCACCTCCCCCGCCGCCCTGGCCAACACCGCCGACTCGCGCGGCGCGCAGGCGACCAGGACGCCCAGCACCCGGTGGTCGACGGTCAGCGGGGCGGCGACGCCCCAGCGCAGCGGGCATTCGAGGTCGTCGCACCGCAGGGCGAAGGCCGTCCCCCGGCCCCCGCTGAGCACCCCCTCGACCTGTTCCATGACATGGGTCCCGTGGTGCTCCCCCAGGCCGTTCCAGACCAGCACCCGGTCCCGGTCGGTCAGGCACAGCGCGTCCGTGCCGAGCAGCGAGCGCAGCCGCCGGGCGGCCTTGCGCGCGCTCTCCTCGGTGAGCCCGGCGCGCAGCGGCGGCGAGGCCAGGGAGGCGGTGTGCAGGGTCTCGAAGGTCGCGTGCTCGACGGGTGTGCCGACGTCGCTGGTACGGACGGGGCGGGCGGTGCGGCGGCCGAGCAGGAACCCGCCGGCGAGCAGCAGGGGGCCGAGCACGATCAGGACGGCGAGGGCGGCGGCTCCGCTCATCGGGTGACCCCCTTTCCGCCGGGGGTGCCGGCGCGGGCGCGCGGCATCAGGGTCTCCGGGAGGTGGAAGCGGGTCATCGCGGCGTTCGTGCCGGGCGGTATCCGGCTCCGGGTGGCCAGGGAGACCAGGATCATCGCGAGGAAGCCGACCGGGACGGACCAGACGGCGGGCCAGGCGAGCAGCGCGTGCGGCCAGCCGGTCCGCACGGCGCCGCTGACGGTGACGAGGGTGGCGACGAAGGCGAGTCCGCCGCCGAGCAGCAGTCCGGCGACCGCGCCGGGCGGGGTGAGCCTGCGCCACCAGATGCCGAGCACGAGCAGCGGGCAGAAGGAGGAGGCGGAGACGGCGAAGGCCATGCCGACGGAGTCGGCGACCGGCATTCCGCTGACGAGCAGGGAGCCGCCGAGCGGTACGGCCATGGCGAGCGGGGTCGCCAGCCGGAAGTGGCGTACGCCCCGGGAGGGCAGGACGTCCTGGGTGAGGACCCCGGCGACGGCCATGGTCAGTCCCGAGGCGGTGGAGAGGAACGCGGCGAAGGCCCCGCCCGCCACCAGCGCGCCCAGCAGCTCGCCGCCGAGGCCGCCGATGGCCCGTTCCGGCAGGAGCAGGACGGCCGCGTCCGCGTCGGTGCCGTACGGCAGCTCGGGGACGTACAGCCGGCCGAGGGCCCCGTACACGGGCGGCAGCAGGTAGAACGCGCCGACGAGCGCCAGGACGACCACCGTGGTGCGGCGCGCGGCCCGGCCGTTGGGGCTGGTGTAGAAGCGGACGACGACGTGCGGCAGGCCCATCGTGCCGAGGAAGGTCGCCACGATCAGTCCGTACGTCGCGTAGAGCGGATGGTCGGCGCGGACGGCGACGGAGCTGAGGGCGAGGTCGACGCGCGGCCGGCCGTCGCCCTGCCAGGCGAGCAGCAGGAAGATCGCGGGGACGAGCAGCGCGGTGAGCTTGAGCCAGTACTGGAAGGCCTGGACGAAGGTGATGCTGCGCATGCCGCCCGCGGCGACGGCCACCACCACGACCACGGCGACGAGGACCCCGCCGAGCCAGTAGGGGGCGCCGGTGAGGATCTTCAGCGTGAGCCCCGCGCCCTGGAGCTGGGGGATCAGGTAGAGCCAGCCCGCCCCGACCACGAAGACGCTCACGAGCCGGCGCACCGGCCGGGATTCGAGCCGGCCCTCGGCGAAGTCGGGGAGGGTGTACGCCCCCGAGCGGCGCAGCGGGGCCGCGACGAAGACCAGCAGCACCAGATAGCCGGCGGTGTAGCCGACGGGGTACCAGAGCATGTCGGGGCCGTGCAGCAGCACCAGGCCCGCGACCCCGAGGAAGGAGGCGGCGGAGAGGTACTCGCCGCTGATGGCGGCGGCGTTGAGCGCGGGGCGGACGGTGCGGGAGGCGACGTAGAAGTCGGAGGTGGTACGGGATATCCGCAGCCCGAAGCCGCCGACGAGGACGGTCGCGACCACGACGACGGCGACGGCCGCGACGGTGTAGCTCTGGCTCACGGGACGGGCCGGCCCTTCACGAGCCGGGCGAAGTCGCGTTCGTTGCGCTCGGCGCGGCGGACGTACCACCAGCCGAGGAGGGTGAGCAGCGGGTACGCGGCGACGCCGAGGACCACCCAGACCGCGGTGGCGTCGTGGAGCGCGGCGAAGGCCAGGGGCAGGGTGCCGGCGACGAGGGCGAGGACGCCGAAGGCGGTGAGGCCGGCCCGGAGCTGACCGCGCATCAGGGAGCGGACGTAGGCGTCGCCGAGCGCGGTCTGTTCGTCGATCTCGGCCTGCGGGCGGTAGCGGGGCAGCGGGCGGACGCGCCGGGGCTCGCCGGTGACGACGTCGCGCTTGGGCGTGGTTTCCCCTGCCCCTGTCATGGTGGTTCCCCGTTTCGGTGTCAGCCGGCCCACGGCCCGCGGCCGGTCGGGCGGATGGGGTCGGACCGTACCAGGACGGGCTGTCGGCGGCCGGTCGGTGACCGGTCAGCGGCCTGCCTGGCGCATCAGGAGGTCCCGCAGTCCCCGGGCGTGGCGGCGGGACACCGCCAGCTCGGCCTCCCCCACGCGGACGCTCATCGCGCCCGCGTCGAGCCGCAGTTCGTCGATCCGGGCGAGGGCGACGAGGTGGCGCCGGTGGATCCGGACGAAGCCGCGGGCGCGCCAGCGCTCCTCCAGGGTGGTGAGGGGGATGCGTACCAGATGGCTGCCCGTGTCGGTGTGCAGGCGGGCGTAGTCGCCCTGGGCCTCGGCGTAGGCGATGTCGCCGACGGCGAGAAAGCGGGTGACCCCGCCGAGTTCGACGGATATCTGGTCGGCGGCGGTGTCGAGGACCGCGGGCCGGTCACCCGCCAGCTCGGCGACCCGGCGGACGGCTTCGGCGAGCCGTTCCCTGCGGACCGGCTTGAGGACGTAGTCGACGGCCTTGAGGTCGAACGCCTGGACGGCGAAGCCCTCGTGGGCGGTGACGAAGACGATGAGGGGCGGTTCGGCGAAACCGGCGAGGAGCTTGGCGACGTCCAGACCGGTGAGGCCGGCCATGTGGATGTCGAGGAAGACGACGTCGACGGCCTCGGGGTCGTGGGGCCCCGCGTCGAGCGCGGCGCCGATGCGGCGCAGGGCCTCGGTGGCGCTGGTGGCGCCCTCGGCGCTGCGGACGCGCGGGTCGGCGCGGAGGAGGTACAGCAGCTCTTCGAGGGCCGGTTCTTCGTCGTCCACAGCCAGTACACGCAGCATGAGGCGGGAGTTTAGACGGAGACGGCCGGTCGTCGGCGGTGTCCGTGAGCGAGAGCGCCGATCCGTTGAGTGATTCGGCGCCGCTCTGCGTACCAGACAGCATGCGGACCTTGGACCTCCATCGCGATGTCGGTGCCTACTCACTGGGCGTGCTCGACGCCGCGGACGCCTTCCGCTTCGAGGATCACCTGATGGAATGCCCGCAGTGTGCGCTGCTGCTGGCCGACTTCGGTGGTGTGAAGGCGCAGCTCGACGAGTACACCCGGCGTACCCCGGCCGAGGTGGCGCCCTTCGCCGCCGCGAGCCCGGAGCTACTGACCGGCCTGCTCGACCGGACGGCCGAGGCGCGGCGGCGCGGTCGCCGGCGGCGGCTCGCGCTGGTCGCGGCGGTGGCGGTGCTGGTGGTCGGCGGTCCGCTCGCGGTCCTCCTCGCGGATCCCGCGCCCGGCTCGTCGCGGGGTGTCACGGCCGCCCGGTGGACGGCGACGGACCCGGTGACCGGGACGAAGGCGGCGGTGACGGCCCTCGCGACGACGTGGGGGACGGAGGTGGGGCTGGAGATGCTCCGTTCCGACGCGGCGGGCGTGTGCGCGCTGGTCGCGGTCGGACGCGACGGGTCGCGGCAGACCGTGACGACCTGGAAGGCACTGGCGGACGGGGCGGGTCCCCTGGTGACGCGGGGCGGGGCGGCGCTGCCGCCGGAGGGGATCGACCACTTCGAGGTCAGGACGGCGGACGGGGTGCGGCTGGTGTCGGTCGGGGGGACGGCGCAGGGCGGCTGACGACCCCGTTCGGCCCCTGTACGGCCCTCGTGACGCTCTACTTGAGGAGCCGGGACAGCCTGCGGTCGGCCAGGAGCTTGCCGCCCGTCTGGCAGGTCGGGCAGTACTGGAGCGCCGAGTCGCTGAACGACACCTCGCGGATCGTGTCGCCGCACACGGGGCAGGGTTCGCCCTTGCGTCCGTGGACCCGCAGGCCGCTCTTCTTCTCGGCCTTGAGCCGCCCGGCGGCCACCCCGCGCGAGCGCTCGATCGCCTCGGTGAGGGTCGAGCGCATCGCGTCGTAGAGAAGCGTGATGTCGTCCTCGGTGAAGTTCTTCACCGGTTTGAACGGGGACATCTTCGCGGCGTGCAGGATCTCGTCGCTGTACGCGTTGCCGATCCCCGCGATGAGCCGCTGGTCGCGCAGGGCGCCCTTGATCTGCCGCCGCTCCCCGGCGAGCAGCCGGGCGAGGGCGTCCCGGTCGAAGGCGGGGTCGAGCGGGTCGGGCCCGAGGCGTGCGATGCCCGGCACGTCCTGGGGGTCGCGGACGAGGTGGACCGCGAGGCGTTTGGTGGTGCCCGCCTCGGTCAGGTCGAAGCCGTCGCCCTCGGCGAGGACGACCCGCAGGGCGAGCGGCCCCTTGCCGGGGCGGGGCGGGGCCGGCGGGAACGTGTCCTTCCAGCGGAGCCAGCCGGCGCGGGCGAGGTGGACGGCGAGGTGCAGTCCCGCGCCGGCGGCGGCGATGTCGAGATACTTGCCGAACCGGCCCACGGAGGTGACCGTGGAACCCTCCAACGCGGAGAGCGGCGGATCATACGTTTTGAGGACGTTCACCGTGAGGGGCAGGACACGGACGATCTCCTTGCCCACCAGGTGGCCGTCCAGGAACTCTCGGAGGGCTTCGACTTCGGGTACTTCCGGCATGCCTCCAGCGTGCCGGAAGCGCGCCGCGAACGCCCGGCGAGCACGTCGGGGCGCCGGGCGGGCCGTCCGGAAGCCCGTCGGCGACGAATAGATCCGGAGGAGGCGGGCCCGGTCCTGGGTGCCGCCCGTCGGAAGGAAGGCATTCCCGTGCCCGTACGTGACCGCCGAGCGAGCGTCTCGCCGGCCCTGGTGCTCGACAGCACCGCCACCCGGCCCCGCGCCGCCGTCCTGCTGATGCACGGAGGACGCTCGGAGGGCGAGGAGCCGCCGTCGCGGCTGAACCTGCCGGGCGCGAGGATGTGGCCCTTCACCCGCGCGGTGCTGCGGGCCACGGCCGGGCTCGACGTGGTGGTGGGCCGGGTGCGCTACCGCCACCGGGGCTGGAACGGCTCCCGCGCCGACGCGGCCCGCGACGCGTGCCGGGCCCTGGACGAGCTGGAACAGCTGATCGGCCTGGTGCCGGTGGTGCTCGTGGGGCATTCGATGGGCGGCCGCGCGGCCCTGTCCGTGGCCGGGCACGACCTGGTGAGCGGCGTGGTGGGGCTGGCGCCCTGGTGCCCGCCGGACGAGCCGGTGGCGCAGCTGGGCGGCCGGGGCGTGGTCCTGCTCCACGGAGACCGCGACCGCGTGACGGACCCCCGCGGCAGCGTGGCCCTGGCGTCCCGCGCCCGGGAGGCGGGCGCACGGGCCTGCGCGGTGCTCCTGGCGGGCGGCGACCACGCGATGCTCCGCAGGGCGGCGGCCTGGCACACCCTGGCGACCGAGTCGGTCACGGGCCTGCTGGGGGTGGGCCCCCTCCCCGACGCGGTGGGCCGCGCCCTCCTGGACGGCGGGGCCCCGACGACGGCGTGAGGGGGGCCGGAGGCCGGCTCAGAGGCCGTACACGCGCCTCGCCGTGGTGGAGAAGACCTCCGTCCGTTCCGCCTCGGTCAGGCCGTCCGTCACCGTACGAGCCGCGTCGAGGACCTCGGTGTACGAGGCCGCCAGGCGGGAGACCGGCCAGTCGGAGCCGAACATCAGGCGGGTGGGGCCGAACGCGCTGAGGACGGTGTCGGCGTAGGGGCGCAGGCCGTTGGGGGTCCAGGAGTCCCAGGACGCCTCGGTCACCATGCCGGACAGCTTGCAGACCGTGTTGGGCCGGGCCGCCAGCGCCTCGACGTGGTCCGCCCAGGGCTGGATGGCCCCGGAGGCGATCGGCGGCTTGCCGAGGTGGTCGAGGACGAAGGTGAGGCCGGGCAGCAGTCCGGCCGCCTTGGTGGCGGCGGGCAGCTGGGAGACCTGGACCACCAGGTCGTACACGAGTCCCTCCGCCTCGACGGCGGCCAGTCCGCGCTGGACGTCGGGGCGCAGCAGCCACTCCGGGTCCGGCTCGCCCTGGACCTGGTGGCGGATGCCGACGAGCCGGTCGCCCCCGGGCAGCGCGCGCAGGGCGGCGAGGGTGTCCGCGACGTCGGGCGCGGTGAGGTCGGTCCAGCCGACCACACCGGCGACGAGGTCGCTGCCGTGCGCGATCGCGAGGAATTCCGGGGTCTCCTCGGCGACCGTGACGGTCTGGACGACGACGGTGGCGCTCACCCCGGCCGCCCGGGCCTCCGGCTCCAGGTCGGCGAGGGTGAAGTCGCGGCGCAGGGGCGCGAGGGCGGGTCCGGTGATCCAGTCCTGGTCGCGTACCGACAGGTCCCAGAAGTGGTGGTGGGCGTCGACGACGTTCGCGGGCGGGGTCATCATGCGTCAGAGCTCCCAGACGACGGGCAGGCCGGCGTCGGCGCCGGCCGCGGAGTAGTCGTGCACGGTGTCGAGCAGCTCGGCCATCCTGGCCTGCCAGGCGACGTTGACCGGCAGCTGGTCGAGCGCGGCGAGGAGGCGGCCGTAGTCCTCGCACTCCACGACGTGGAACAGGTCGGTGCCGCTGCGCCAGATCGTCCACGAGGTGGCCCCGGCGGCGCGGATCGCGGCGGTCAGCGCCGGGGGCACCTCGCGGTGGGCCGCCTCGTACTCCTCGACGCGGTCGGCGCGCACGGACGTGCGCAGGGCGACCCTCATGCCTCGGTCCCGTCCTCGGCCAGCAGGCCGGCCGCCCGCAGCTCCGCCCACAGGTCCTCGGGGACGTCCCGCGCGAGCTGCTCGGCGGCGTCCCGTACCTCGGCGGCCGAGCGGGTGCCCACCAGCACGCTCGCGACGGCGGGGTGCCGCAGCGGGTAGTGCAGCGCGGCGGCGCGCAGGGGCAGCCCGTGGCGGCGGGTGACGGCGTCCATCCGCAGCGCCCGGTCCAGGAGGGCGGCCGGCGCCGCCGCGTAGTCGTAGGTCGCGCCGGGCCGGGGGTCGGCGAGCAGGCCGGAGTTGAAGACCCCGCCCACGACGACGCTCTTGCCGCGCGCGGCGGCCTCGGGGAGCAGCGCGGTGAGGGCGGACCCGTCCAGGAGGGTGAAGCGCCCGGCGCAGAGCACCACGTCGACGTCGGTCTCCCGTACGAAGCGGGTGAGCATCGCGGTCGCGTTCATCCCGGCGCCGATCGCGCCGATGACCCCTTCGCCGCGCAGCTTCTCCAGGGCCGGGTAGGCCTGGCCGAAGGCCTCGTCCTCGTGGTGGTCCGGGTCGTGCAGGTAGACGATGTCGATCCAGTCGGTGCCGAGGCGGGCGAGACTGTCCTCGATGCCGCGCCGGATTCCGTCGGCGCTGAAGTCCCAGATCCGGCGGTGCGTGGCCGGTACGGCGAAGCCGTTGGCGAGGTCGTCGCCGGGGCCGTCCGCCGGGAGCTCGGCGGCGGGTACGGGTTCGAGGACGCGGCCCACCTTGGTGGAGAGGGTGTACTCGTCGCGCGGCCGGCCGCGCAGCGCCTCGCCGAGCCGGCGCTCGGAGAGCCCGAGGCCGTAGTGGGGCGCGGTGTCGAAGTAGCGGATGCCCGCGTCCCAGGCGGCGTCGACCGCGGCGGTGGCCTGGTCCGGTTCGACCGGGCTGTAGAGATTGCCGATCCCGGCCGCCCCGAAGGACAGTCCGGTCACCTGGACCGCACTGTGTCCGAGCGTGGTGTGCCGCATACCGCTGACGCCTCCCCAAATGTTCCGCCGGCGGCTTCCGCGCCGCCGGTCTCGTCGCATACGACGATCACGACGAATATTCATCGGATGACTGGGTGGCGTCAACACCTCGGGGACAGCAGTTCTGTGTTGTTCTGTGGCGATCACTCCGATCTATGGGGCTGTACGCGTCCCAAGGGGCTCTACGGGGCGATCCTGAGCAGCTCGTCCAGTTCCTCGTTCATCCCGCGCGCCAGCCGGGCCAGGTCCGGTACGGCCTTCCCGTCGGCCACGAGCCCCACGTACACCTGCCCTCCGTAGGAGGAGAGGGCGATCGCCAGCGACTGGCCGCGGGCCAGGGGCGCCATCGGGTACAGCGCGCGCAGCGGGCAGCCGCCGAGGGAGAGCGTGGAGCGGGGCAGGGGCACGCTCGTCACCAGGATGTCGAAGAGGACCCGGGCCGCGTTGCCCGCGAGGGGCGCCCCGAGCCGGTGGGCGAGCGGCGGCAGGGCGTCGGCGAGCAGGGCGAACGCGCCCGCTCCCCGGGCGGGACCTTCGGACTTGTTACGGTCCATGGCGCCGCGCACCGCGTCGAGCCTGGCCCGCGCGTCGGCCTCGGCGACCGGCAGGCCCAGCAGGTAGGCGGAGAGCTCGTTGGCCGATCCGGGCGGGCTGTCGGGCCGCCGCCGGGAGACCGGTACGAGCGCGCGCGGCGGGACCACCGGCAGCGGCTCACCGCGCTCCAGCATCCAGCGGCGCAGCGCGCCGGCCACCGTGGCGAGCAGGACGTCGTTGACGGAGCCACCCGAGCCACCCGAGCCACCCGCGGCCTTGCGGACCAGCTGGACGTCCGTCAGGTCCAGGACGGCGGTGGCGAGCTGCCGGGTCCCGCTGGAGCCCGCGGTGAGGGCGGCGACCCCCCGGGGGTCGAAACGGCTGGCCCGTACGACGGAGGCGCCGATGCCGAGCGCCCTGCGGAGGTCTTCGAGCCGGTCCCTGGCGAGCCCCGCCGCCTGCCAGGGACCCGGCAGCCAGGAGCGCGGGGGCACCGGACGGGCCCGCCGGGCCCCCGCCGCCCGGACGTCGGCGATCTGGTCGAAGATGCCCGCGCCGATGGCGACGGCCCGCATGCCGTCCGCGAGGGCGTGGTGCATCTTCACGAGGACGGCGAACCGCCGGCCCCCCTCAGGAGCGGTCCCCGGCCCGGGGTCCCCGGGCGTCAGCACGTACATCTCCCAGGGCGGGACACCGCGCTCCAGCGGGCGTTCCATCAGCTCCCCGGCGAGGAGTTCGGCCTGGGCGGAGAAGTCACCGGCCGGGAGCGGCAGCACCCGTACGTGCCGGTGGACGTCGAAGTCCTTGTCCACCGCCCAGGCGGCCCCCCCGACCGGCAGCAGGACGTCCCGTACCCGCATCCGCAGCCGGGGCACGGCGGCGGCGCGGGTGGCGAGCAGCTCGGGCACTCCTTCGCCGGGGGTCGTCCCTGGGGCCGCGGTGAAGACGGCGAGCGCGCCCAGGTGCATGGGGTGGTCGGCGGATTCGAGGTGCCAGAAAGCCAGATCGAGAGGTGCCAGCAGCTCGGTGGTCAAGGGGTCCTCACGTTCCGATCAGTTACGGTCAAGGTCAGCCACTTCACGCATAACTAACGATGCGTACCACTCAACGTGACGGCCGGTCCGGGACAAGGAACTCGCTCCACACACACTTGCCGCTGCCACGTGACTCCACCCCCCAGGCGTCCGCCAGCTCGTCCACGAGCAGCAGTCCGCGCCCCGAGACGCCCGCCTCCCCGGCGTCCCTGCGGCGCGGCAGCGCGCTGGAGCGGTCCTCGACCTCGACCCGCAGCCGCCGTACGGTCCCGGCCAGGACCCGTACGGTCACGATCGCGCCGCCGTCGGTGTGCATGAGCGCGTTGGTGATCAGTTCGTCGGCGGACAGCTCGATCTCGTCGGACCGGTTGCCCGCGCCCCAGGCGCCCACCGCCGCCCGGATCATGTGCCGTGCCGAGCTGAGCGCCTCCGGGTCGCCCTGCGCGACGTGCTGCTGGAGCCGGCCGCCGGTCTGCGGGGCATGGGCGCCCCTGCGGCGCAGCAGCAGGACGGCGACGTCGTCCTCGCCGCCGCGTTCGTCCACGACCTCGCAGAGCTTGTCGGCGAGCATCTGGAGGTCGCGCGGCCCGTCGCGGACGAGCGAGGACAGCAGCCGCATCCCGTCGTCCAGGTCGGCGCCCGGCTGCTCGACCAGTCCGTCGGTGAAGAGCAACAGGGTCTGGCCCGGGTCCAGTTCGAGCGTCTTCACCGGGTAGTCGAGCTGCCCGAAGAGCGCCGAGAGGCCGAGCGGCATCCCGCCGCTCACCGGGAATCTCCGGCAGCTGCCGTCCATGCCCCTGATCATCGGGTCGACGTGGCCGGCCCGGACCAGCTGGACCACGCCGGTCGTCAGGTCGGCCTCCGCGTAGATGCAGGTCGCGAAGCGGTCGGTGTCCAGTTCGTGCAGGAAGACGGAGGCGCGGGCCATCACCGTCGCCGGGGTGTGCCCCTCGGCGGCGTACGCGCGCAGCACGATGCGCAGCTGGCCCATCACGGCGGCGGCGTGCGTGTCGTGGCCCTGGACGTCCCCGATGACCGCGCCCACCCGGCCGCCGGGCAGCGGGATCACGTCGTACCAGTCACCGCCGATGTCCCGGCCGAGCCGGGCCGACCGGTAGCGGACCGCGATCTCGGCACCCGGGACGGCGGGGATCCGGCGCGGCAGCATGGCCTGCTGGAGGCCCTCCGCCAGATCGTGGTCCTGCTCGAAGAGGACGGCGCGCTGGAGGCTCTGGGCGATGCTGCTGCCGAGGGCGACGAGGAGGTTGCGGTCCTCGCCGCTGAAGCCGTTCTTGTCGCCGTAGAGCAGGCCGAGGGCGCCGATGGGACGGGCCTGCGCGATGAGCGGGAGGTACGCGGCGGCGGTGATGCCCAGCTCGCTGATGTGCGGCCACAGGTCCGGGTAGGACGCGGCGAACTCCTCCGCGGACTCGATGAACCGGGGCGTGAGCGTCCGTACGACATCGCTCATCGGGTACGGCTCGTCGATCCGGGTGACGCGGGTGCCGGGCACGAAGGACCCCTCGGGCCCCTCGGCGACCAGGTGGATACGGCCGGACTCGACCAGTCCCATGACGAGGCTGGTCGCGCCGAGGTGCTCCAGGCCGTGGGACTCCTTCAGGACGTCGATGACGTCCTGGACGGTCCTGGCGTGGGCGAGGGCGGCGGTCGTGCCCTCCACGACGCTGGTCTGGACCCGGCGTACCGCGTCCAGTTCCAGCCGGGCGGTGGAGTCGGCGAGCTCCTGGCTGGCGTCGCGGAGGACGCCGATGACCCGGTAGGGCCGGCCGTCGCCCTCGCGGCGGATACGGCCCTGGGCGTGCATCCAGCGCAGCGTGCCGTCGCGCTGCCGCACGCGCATGTAGGCACCGTAGGTCTCGCTGCCGTTCTCCATGGCCTCGGCCACGACGGCGTAGAGCCGGATGCCCTCGTTGTAGGGGATCCGGCCCTTGAGCCCGCTCGGCCGCCCGTCGTACTCCTCGGCCGTGAGGTCCAGCACGGCGAGCGCCGAGCCGTCGAGGTGCAGCAGCCCGCTGTCGAGATCCCAGTCGAAGATGCCCATCCGGTTGAGGGACATGCTGAGTTCCGGAGGGGCGGGCCAGTCGTCAGGGAGCGACACGGCACCCGCTGCCCGTTCAGCCATGGGGACACTCTGTCATCATTTGTCGGATTCTTCGAGTGGTCCGGTCATTCCTGGTAGGCATCGGGGCCGGTCAGGACCTCACTGACCTGTTCCTTGTCGGGCTCGACGGGGAACATCCCGTCGTCGTCGTCGCCGGTCGGGACGGGCTCGGGTTCGGGCTGCATGGGCCGCTCCCCCGGCGGGTCCTCCGGCGGCTCCTCCGACGGAGGCTCGGGGGGCAGGGTGTCGCCGGGCCGCAGTGTCGTACGGGTGGGGGCGCCGGACTCGCGCGGGGTCGTGTCCGGCTTCGCCGGGGCGGACGGCCCGGGAGTGACCGAGGGCTTGACAGGGGGAACGCCGGAGGGAATGGCCTCGCCGGGCGGCCGTACGGTGTCGGGGTCGGTGATGTCGGCCTCGGGGCCGTACGGCGGCAGGACCTCGGGGAGCGCGTCCTCGTCCCCGTCCGTGCCCGTCCTGCGCTGCATCCAGGCGACGTCGACCAGGTCGACCACCACCAGTCCTTCGAGGTCCGCGTCCGCGCGGTTGATGACGACGACGCGGCCGGGGGCGTAACCCGCCCAGCGCTTGCCCCGGTTCACGACCGCGCCCCGGACGGGGACGGGGGCGCGCAGCGGGTTCCCGCAGGCGCAGCGCACCCGTGGCAGCCCCCGCTCGTCGACCATGACGGCGGTGCCGGCCTGGAGCACGGACTGGTAGGGGGCGGCGGCCCCGTCGCGGTAGCCGTGGCCGGTGACGCGGGCGTCGGCCCGCAGGACCACCGGGGTGAGGCCGCGCAGGAAGGCCGGGACGGCGCTCCCGCCGATGCCGGCGCCCCGGGCGAAGGCGCGGGAGCGGGTCCGGTCCTCGGTGAGGAGGCGGATCTGCCGCTCCACGTCACAGCTGGAGACGGAGCGGGCGGCGCCGTAGAGACCGGGGGTCGAGCCGGGGAGGGCGCGGGCGGCGCCGACGGGCGCCGCGGTGGCCCCGCGGGCGGACCGGCGGGAGGCGGGCGGGCCCTCGGACGTGACGGTGACGGTCGACTCGGTGAACGGGTGGGCGCCCGGGTCGCCGGCCGACTGGAAGAACAGCTCCTTGGCGCGCGGCGCGCTCGTGCCGCCGCCCCCGCAGCCCGACAGGACCAGCGCGCCCGCGGCCAGCGCGGACAGCGCGGCGAGTGCGGTGTACCGACGACGGTTGGGTGAGCGCACCGGTGTCTCCCGCCTCTTCCTCCGAAGGGTGTCCCCTCATGTCTGACGGAACCTCACCCGGCGCGCAAGCGGGGACGGGCCGGGAGGACCCGGCGCTTGAACGTGTTCAACCGACGACATAGGCTGCATCCATGACTTGAACACGTTCAAGTCCGGAGGGTGGGGTGTGGCGTCCGTGCTGGTCAGCCCGGTCGTGACAGCCGGCCCGCCGGTGATCGCGCCGGTGGGGCCCGGCGGCCGGAGACACCGGGCGCACCGCCCGCGCCGGGTCCGTCCGCACTACGCCGCCGGTGGCCCCGGACCGGCGCCGACCCAAGGAGAACGCGCGTGACAGAGCCCCGTACGGAGCCCGCCCCGGCGGATGCCCCGTTCACCTATCGCGAGGTCGGCGCGACCCGGCTCGGGCCGCTCCCCCGTGGCTACCGGCACCTCTTCCACACCGCCAGGATCGGCCGGGGCCGCCCGGCCTTCGAGGCCGCGGGCACCGCCGTGACCACCTGGGCGATGCACCGGCGGGCGGGCACGCGGATCCGGGCACGCTCCCCGCGCGCGGTGGCGGGCGGCGCCGTCGAGGTCTCGCTGGGCGCGGGCCCGCTGCGGGTGCGCGCGCCGTGCCGGGTGGTGTGGACGGCGTACGAGAAGGACCGCACCGGTTTCGCGTACGGGACGCTGCCCGGGCACCCGGAGCGCGGCGAGGAGTCCTTCGTGGTGGATCTGCACGAGGACGGCACGGTGTGGTTCACCGTGATGGCCTTCAGCCGCCCGGCCCGGTGGTACACCCGGCTCGCGGGTCCGCTGGTGCCCGTCCTGCAACGGGCCTACGCCGTCCGGCTGGGCCGCACGCTGGAGCGCGTAGCGGCCTGAGCCCTGACGTCCTGAGCCCTGACGTACGTACGCGGGCGTGCGGGGAGGGACAGCGCCGCCCCTTCCCGCACGCCCGCACGCCCGCGCGTACGGACCGTCAGACCGCCGCGCGGTCCCGGCCGCGACGGCGCAGGTACGCGCCACCGCCGAGCGCCACGAGCAGCGCCGCGCCGATCGCGGTCGGCAGCACGACGGACGACGCCGAACCGCTCGTCGCCGCCAGACCCGCCCGGTCGAGGTTGCCCCCGGCCGGACCCGTGATCTTCGACCTGACCGGCTTCGCCGGGTGCCGGGGGATCGACGTGATCGAGGAGACCGCGCCGTTCTTGCTCAGCAGCACCTGGACCTTGTTCGGGTGCTTGAAGTCGAAGGCGTTCAGCAGCGTGCCGCCCCGGACGTCGAACGAGCCGTCACCGACCCGCCCCGTCTTCCAGTTGTTCTCGATGAACGAGGTGATCGACGCCTGCTCGGTGAGCGTGTGGTCGATGTGGTTCGTCTTCGCGTACGGGGAGATCACCAGCAGCGGCTGGCGCGGCCCGGGGCCGCACCGGTCCTGGTAGCCGGCCTTCGGGACCGGACCCTGCCGGCAGGCCTTGCTGTCGGCGGGCTGGTTGTTGGAGCCGGGGGTCGCGTCCCTGGAGCCGTTGAGGACCGGCGGGGAGACGTGGTCGTACCAGCCGTCCGAGTCGTCGTAGGCGACGACGATCGCGGTGTCCTTCCACTGCGGCGACTTCTGGATCTTGTTGATCTCCGAGACGAGGAAGTTCTGCTCGTCCAGTGGGTCCGAGTTGCCGGGGTGGCCGTCCTGGTACGCGGCGGCCTTGAGGAAGCTCACCGCGGGCAGCTTCTGGGCGGCCAGGGCCGCGTCGAAGTCGGTCAGGTCGTAGTTGTGGTTGGCCCGCCCGCCGTGCCCGATCTCGTCGACCGAGGCCGGTGCGAGGTGGTGCGGGTTCGAGGTGGACTTGTAGTACTCGAACGGCGAGTGGTGCGGGCTGTAGTCCTTCACGGCCGCGCCGCCCAGGTTGGCGTGGGTCGTGTCGCACTTCGCGTACGTGCCCGGCGTACCGTCCCCCGCGGTGCTGGGCCGGAAGCCGCCCTGGAACCAGCCCCAGGTGTCGCCCTCGGCGTTCAGCAGGTCACCGATGTTCTTGCCCTTGAGGGCCGCGAGCGCGCTGGTGCTCGTGTGGTCGCTGTCCGAGCAGTCGTCGTACGCCGGGTCGGGGTCGGCCACGACCGTGCCGACACCCTTGGCGTCCGGCGAGGCCAGCACGGACGAGCTGGGGGTGGCGGTCTGCTTCGGGTTCTCGGTGCCCGAGGCCGGGTCGACCGAGATCGCGCCGTGCGTCTGTCCCGAGATCAGGTTCAGCGCGCCGGGGGTCGAGGGCCCGAACCCGGAGCTGTACGAGTTGTCGTTGAGCGTGTAGTGCTGCGCGTAGTTCCACAGCGCCGTCACGGTGTTGCCGTCGTAGTAGTCCATGACCAGGCCGGGCTCGCCGAACAGACCACCGGAGCAGGTGTCGGTCTCGGTGTTCTCGACGAACTTGTCGGCCTTGCCGTTGTTGTACGCGAGCTGCTCAGGGCCGTAGTTGTGGTTCTGCGAGCAGGTCAGAGCCTGCGCCGGGCTCAGCCGCTTGGGCAGGTACTGGTTCGGGTTCCTCTTCAGCAGGTTGGCGTTGGCCAGGTTGTTCACCGCCTTGGGCGTCTTCTTCGAGGCGGTGAAGGGGGTGCCGTCGGTGTTCGCGGCCTTCGGGTACGTCGCGAAGTAGTGGTCGAAGGACTCGTTCTCGTCGAAGAGGACCACGACGTGCTTGATCGGGGTCGCGGTCCTCGCGCTGTTGTCCTTGACGGGCTTGGGGTGGTGACCGGGCGCCGCGGCGGCCGGGGCCACCGACCCGCCGAGCGCGATGAGGGCGGCGGCGGTGGCGAGCGTCGCCGCCCGGCCCGTCCGGCGCCGGCCCTGGCGCGCCATGACTCTTGCTGTGAACATCTGTCACCTATCGCTGCGTGCGCGCCCGGGCGCCCCCGTCGGGCGCCCGGGGGGTGCGCCGTCTGATTGTCGTCAGCATGTTCGGACGCCCGTACGCACCACTGCGTGGCCCGACCATGTATCTCCGGTGAATGGTTGGTCAGGGAATGCAAATGTCCGTCACGCCAGGAGTGCGCTGCCCAGCCAGTCGGCGCGGTCGCGTATCCCGGGAAGGGCGAAGAAGTAGCCGCCGCCGTACGGCTTGACGTAGTCCACCAGGGGTTCACCGGCGAGCTTCTTCTGCACGGCGGCGAACTGCCGGTCAAGGTCCTGCTGGAAGCAGCAGAACACCAGGCCGGTGTCGAGGTCGCCGTTGTCCCGTACACCGCGGTCGTAGTTGTAGCCGCGCCGCAGCAGCCGGGTGTCGGCGGTCGCGGCGGTCCTGGGGTTGGCCAGCCTGATGTGCGCGTCCAGCGGGATCACGTCACCCTGCGGGTCCTGGGCGTACCGGGGCGCGTCCTTCTCGTGGCCGCCGTCCAGGGGCGCGCCGCTGTCGCGGGAGCGGCCCATCATCCGCTCCTGTTCGTGGAGGGAGACCCGGTCCCAGAACTCCACCATCATCCGGATCAGCCGCACCACCTGGTAGCTGCCGCCCGCCGCCCAGGCCGGCTCGCCGCCGCCGGGACGTACCCACACCAGCCGGTCCATCAGGCGCGCGTCCCCGGTGTCGGGGTTGCCGGTGCCGTCCTTGAAACCCATCAGGTTGCGGGGGGTGCCGGACGGGCGCGGCGGCGACACGAAGCCTTCCATGCGCCAGCGGATCTGCGCCGGCCCCCGGGTGTGCCGGGCGACGTCGCGCAGGGCGTGCGCCACCGTGTCGGGGTGGTCGGCGCAGAGCTGGAGCATCAGGTCGCCGTGGCACCAGGCGTCCGCCGGGTCGTCGTCGGGGAAGACGTCCATCGGCCGCAGCCGGCGCGGGCGCAGGGACGCGAGGCCGAAGCGGTCGTCGAAGAGCGAGGAGCCCACCGCGACCGTCGCGGTCAGGCCGTCGCCGGGGACGACCGGGCCGAGGACACCGGAGTCGGGCAGCGGCGCGGAGATGCCGAGCGGCTCGGGCACGCCGCCCGCGGTGAGGAACCGCAGGCGTTCGGTGAGGGTGCGCAGCAGGTCGGTCAGTCCGGCGCGGTCGCGGGCGGTGACGTCGAAGGACGTGAAGACGGCGTGGCGCTGGACGGGCGTCAGGATGCCCGCCTGGTGGGCTCCGTGGAAGGGAATCGTGCGGCCTTCCGGCCGCTCCGGCACCGGCTCGTCGCCCGCGCGGGCGACGGCGCCCACTCCCCCGGCCCCCACGGCGGCACCGGCGGCGCCCGCCGCCAGCGCCCGGTGCAGGAAGGACCGCCGCCGCACGCCTGACGGGGCGTCATCAGCGGTGCCCGTAAAGGCCGTTGGGCCGGTGGCCGAGAGCGGGTTCGCGTCGCCGTCGGGCGGGGTGGGTCCTGTGGCCATGGAGTCCTCCGTACAGTCGGTGGTCATGAGGTCCTCCGTACGTCGAAGATGACCGCCACCGGGGCCAGTTGTTCCGCCAGGTCGCCGAAGTCGGCGTCGATCCGTTCGCGGTCGGCGCGGGGCAGGGCCGCCGGCGCCCGCCAGCCGCCGTGGGACGCCAGTGCGTCCAGGTCCCGCTCCGTGGTCCGCAGTCCGCTGTCGACGCGCGGCAGGCCGGTGTCGCGGGGGGTCAGCAACGGCCGCAGCAGCGTGACCAGTTCGGCGGTGCCGTCCAGTCCGGCGCGGGCCGACGCGAGGGAGGTGCCGCTGCCGAAGTCGGAGCGGCCCGTGAGGTCCTGCTGGATGCTGTCCTCGGTGATCTCGTGGGTACGCAGGCCCAGGTCGACCGGCTCCATGCGGGTGTCCGTCCACGTGGTCCGGAGCGTCCGTACATCCGCCGCCAGCCGGTCGGCGGGACCGCGCAGCCCCTTCGCCGGCTCGCCGTGCCACAGGCCGTACTCGACCCGGTGGAAACCGGTGAAGTCCGGGTCGTGCGGGCCGCCGGGCAGCCCGGCGTCGGTGCCGTCCACGGCGGCGCCGAGGTCCCCGAACGCGCCGTACGCGCCCCCGAGCCTGACGAACGCCAGGTGGGCGGGCAGCCAGGCGGCGCGCGCGGCGGCCAGGTCTCCCCGGTCGACCGCGTCGCGCAGTGTGCCGACCCGGGCCACCACCCCGCCGAACCCGTCGGCCACCCACTTCTGGTAGGCGAGGGTCACGGGGATCAGGTCGTGGGTGTTGACGGGCAGTACGGCCGGGCCGCCCCGGGCGGGGCCCCGGCTGATCCGTACGGCCGCCCCCGTGACCGCGTCGGTGTCCTCGACCAGGCAGCGGAAGGTGTACGTGCCACGGCCCAGGGTCACCCGGATCGGGCGGGTCGTGCCGGGCGCGAGCCCGTCGACCTCGCCGAGCAACGCGCCGGTGGAGTCGGTGAGATGGACCTCGGCGGCGCTGGTGGTGTCGTTGCGCACGTCGAAGACCTGGAGTCCCGGCCGGGGGTGCTGCCAGCCCTTGCCGCAGGTCTCCGCGGCGTCCGACGCCTCGACGGCTGTGTGCGGCAGACCGTCAGCGGCCGGGTCGGCCCGCCGGGCCACGGCCCGCGCGGTGTGTCCGCCGGGGTGCGCGAGGGCGAGCGCGCCGCCCGTGCCCGCCAGGACGAGACACACGGCGAGCGCCACACGTCCGGGTCGTACCCGGCGGGCGGGCGGAGGGCCTGCCTGCGGTCCCGGGGGGACGTGGTGGAAGAAGTCACGTAGCGGCACGGAAATGGATGCTAGTTGCAGTTATCGCGGCGGCCGGGGACGACTCGGTGAAGTTCGGCCGAAATCAAGATGTCCGGCCGGCGCGGGGGCGCCGGCCGGACGGACGTCTTCCGGCGTCGGTACGGTCAGCCGTACGGTCGGTCCGCACGGCCGGTCGGCACCGTCAGTCGATTCCGCGCAGGATGTGCGGCTCCGAGAGGTCGTCCTCGTACCCCGCCAGCCGGATCGGGGCCGACCTGGCCCACACTTCGAGGTTGCCGAGCTTCTCGGGTCTGCGGGTCGGTTCCCCGGGCTCCGCGGCCCGTTCCTCGCTCGTCTTGATGTCTGGTGTCACGGCGCACTCCTCTGTGTCGCGCAACTCTGGGACAGGGGCAGTTCCGTCGCGGTGGCGCCGTCTACTCGGGCGGGACCGCGGCCGTGGTAGTGGGCCTGTCCCCGCGCGGCCGTGAGGATGGTGTATCCCCGGGTGTTGGCCGCGTGTGCCCCTCAGATTAACCAGATGAGCGGCTGTCCGCTCGACCGGGCTCACCGGGGAGTGACGTTTCCGGCCGAACGGCCCCTACCAGTTGGCGGGCGCGTAGTCCTTGAGGAAGCAGCCGTACAGGGCCTCGCCGCGCTCGCCGCGCACGATCGGGTCGTACACACGCGCCGCGCCGTCGATGAGGTCGAGCGGGGCGTGGAAACCCTCGTCGGCCAGGCGCATCTTGTCCGGGTGCGGGCGCTCGTCCGTGATCCAGCCGGTGTCGACGGCCGTCATGAGGATGCCGTCGGACTCGAACATCTCCTGGGCGCTGGTCCGGGTGAGCATGTTCAGCGCGGCCTTGGCCATGTTCGTGTGCGGGTGCCCCGCCCCCTTGTAACCACGGCTGAAAACACCCTCCATGGCGGAGACGTTGACCACGTACGTGTGGGTCGCCGCGGCGGCGGCCATCGCCTGGCGCAGCCGGCTGATGAGGATGAAGGGCGCGGTGGAGTTGCACAGCTGGACTTCGAGCAGTTCGACCGCGTCGACGTCGGAGACCGTCTGCACCCAGCTGTTGGTGTGGTGCAGGTCGGGTACGAGGCCGCCGGCGTCGATGGCGGTGCCCGCCTCGATCCTGGCGAGGCTGGCCGAACCGCCGACCAGCGCGAGTCCGGTGACGTCCGTGGCGGACAGGGCCTCGGCCGCCCCGGAGGGCAGGACCGCCTGGGCGCCGCTGCCGAAGGCACCGATGACGTGCGAGGCGGGCAGTTCCCCGGCGGGCAGCGGCGCGGACTCGGCGGCGAGCAGCTCGCTGTAGGCCCGCGGGGAGCGGCGTACCGTCTGGGCCGCGTTGTTGATCAGGATGTCCAGCGGGCCCTCGGCGGCGACGGAGTCGGCGAGCGCGACGACCTGGGCGGGGTCCCGCAGGTCGATGCCGACGATCTTGAGCCGGTGGATCCACTCGTCGCTGTCCTCCATCGCCTTGAAACGGCGGATCGCGTCGGTGGGGAAGCGGGTGGTGATGGTGGTGTGGGCGCCGTCGCGCAGCAGGCGCAGCGCGATGTACATGCCGATCTTGGCCCGGCCGCCGGTGAGCAGGGCGCGGCGGCCCGTGAGGTCCGTACGGGCGTCCCTGCGGGCGCGGTTCTCGGCGGCGCAGGACGGGCAGAGCTGGTGGTAGAACGCGTCGACCTCGACGTAGCGGGTCTTGCAGATGTAGCAGGAGCGGGGGCGCCGGAGGATGCCCGCGATCTCCCCCGCGACGGACGACGACGGCAGCAGCCCCTGTGTCTCGTCGTCGATCCGCTCGGCGGAGCCGGTGGCGGTGGCCTCGGTGACCGACCGGTCGTGGGCGGTCTTCGAGGCGCGGCGCTCCTGGCGGCGGCGCTGCTTCACCGTCCGGTAGATCCCGGCGGTGGCCCGGCGCACGGCGATCGCGTCGGGGTGGTCGACGTCGATCTTGTCGAGTTCGTCCAGCACGCTCAGACAGACGGCCAGCCGGTCGGGGTCGATGCCGGGGCCGTGCGCCAGGCTCTCGCCGTTCGCCGGGTTGTCCTCTGTCACCGTCATCGCCGCTGCCGTTCCTCACTCGCCCGTGCGCTGTGCGCGGGTCACTCGTGCGCAGGTCAGGAGCATACCGATGTGTCGGGTGTCAACAAAATCCCTCAGGTCACCCGGTGCTCACCCGGCTGGTGTCCGGCAGCGGGACGCGGGCGTCGAGGAACGTGGTGGTCCTACGGAGCCGGAAGCCGAGCGATTCGTACAGCCTGATGGCGTTCGTGTTCTGCGCGGCGGTGTGCAGGAACGGGACGTCGCCGCGCTCCCGGATGCCGTGGGCGACGGCCAGGACGAGCCGCGCCGCCAGTCCCTGGCCCCGGTGGGCGGGGTCGGTGCAGACGGCGCTGATCTCTGTGTGGCCGACCGGCCGCATCCGCTCCCCGGCCAGGGCGACGAGCGCCCCCTCGCGGCGGATGCCGAGGTAGGTGCCCATCTCGATGGTGCGGGGCATGAAGGGGCCCGGCTGGGTGCGCGCGACCAGGTCGAGGATCTCGTGGACGTCGTCGGCGCCGAGCCGTACCGCCTCCTCGTCGGGGGCGGCGGCCACCCCGTCGTCGATCATCTGCACCCCGTCGATGCTGAAGGTGATCTCCCAGTCGGCGGGCGGGGGCACCCGCAGGCCGGGGAGCGCGACGGTGTTGCCGGGGCCGGTGATCGCGGCGATGTCTGCCCAGTCCTCGTCGTTCGGCTGGTCGGGGAGCGCCAGCCAGGGCGACACCTCGGGCGGGTAGCGCAGCAGCCGGCCCCGCCGTTCGGCGAAGTGCGCGTGCGGTCCGCTCAGGGAGGAGTAGGCGGGGTTGTCCAACGGGTGCGACACGGTGTTCATGCTCCGATCTCGATGACGATCTTGCCCTTGATGTGGCCCTCTTCCACGGCGCGCAGCGCCTCGCCGGCCCGCTCCAGCGGGTACGTCCGGGTGACGTACGGCCGCAGCACCCCGCTCACCACGAGCTTCGCGACCTCGTCCAGGACCTCCGCGTTGCGCGACCGCAGCACGGGCTGCCCGCCGAGGCGCGCGACCGTCGCCCGGTCGCCCGCGCTGATCACTTTCGTACGGTCCTCGACGAGGACGGCCACGGCCTCCAGGTCGGCGCCGCCGACCAGGTCGAACACCGCGTCGATCCCGTCGGGCGCCACGGCCCGCACGCGCGCCGCGACGTCGGGGCCGGGGGTCAGGTGGACGGCGCCGAGCGATTCCACGAAGTCCTTCTTGCCGGCGCTCGCCGTGCCGACGACCCGCAGGCCGCGGCCGACCGCGATCTGGGCGGCGGCGACGCCGACCCCGCCGCCGACGCCCGTGATCAGGAGGGTGGCGCCGGGCGGGAGGTCCAGCTGGGTGACGCCGTCGTACGCGGCCGCGGCGGCGACCGGCAGCGTGGCGGCGTCCGTGAACGACAGCGCGTCCGGCTTGTGCGCGGCGATCCCGACCGGGACGAGGGTGTGTTCCGCGTACCCGCCGGTGGCGGCGGAGCCGAAGACGGGGTCGCCGACCGCGAACCCCGTGACGTCGGGTCCGGTGGCCTCGACCACGCCGGAGACCTCTCCGCCGAAGACGACGGGGAACCGCGGCGGCGGGTCGCCGGGCCTGCTGTAGCCGGTACGGAGTTTGTGGTCGAGCGGGTCCACACCGGCCGCGCGGACGGCGACGCGCACCTGTCCCGGGCCCGGTGCGGGTTTCTCCGGCAGCTCCACGAGCGCTTCCGTCTCGGGGCCGCCGTTGCGGGTGAAGACATACGCCTGAGTCATGGGAACTCCTCGGTTCGGCCGACGCGGTCGCTGGGCCTCGGTCGCTGGGCCTCGGCCCACAAAGGAGGGAAAGCGAATCACCGGACGGCTATTCCCGAGGTCACGCGCTGTTCATACCCTCGCAACAAGCCGCGACGAGGCGCGGCGGAGCGGGCGGCCGGGGATCTCCCCGGCCGCCCGCCGTACCGCGCGTCCTTGTGTCGGCCGACGGGGTCGGGCCGACGGGGTCAGGCGACGACCTGGCCCTTGCCGAGGGCGATGATGCCGTTCTTGGAGACGGTGTAGAGCACCCCGTCCCGCTCGGGGTTGACGCCGATCGTCGCGCCCGGCGGCACGTCCACGTTCTTGTCGAGAATCGCGTTCCTGACGACCGCGCCCCGCCCGATCCGTACGTTGTCGTGGAGCACCGACCCCTGCACCACCGCACCCTCCGAGACGACCACCCCGGGCGAGAGGACGGAGCGGGTGACCTGGCCCCGGATGACACAGCCGGGGCTGACGATCGACTCGCCCGCGATGCCGCCCGCCACGAAGCGCGCGGGCGGCAGCTGGGTCGAGTGGGTGTAGATGGGCCAGCGGCGGTTGTCGAGGTTGAAGGCGGGCTGGTGCGAGATCAGGTCCATGTGCGCGTCGTAGTACGAGTCGAGCGTGCCGACGTCACGCCAGTAGCCGTGTTCGGCGGGCGTCTCGCCGGGGACGTGGTTCTCGGTGAAGTCGTACACCTGGGCCGCGCCGCGCTCGGTGAGCATCGGCAGGATGGAGCCGCCCATGTCGTGCACGGAGTTCTCGTCCTCCGCGTCCCGGTGCAGGGCGTCCACGAGGACCTTCGTCGTGAAGAGGTAGTTGCCCATCGAGGCGAAGACGTGCCCGGGGTCCCCCGGCAGACCCGGCGGGTCGGCCGGCTTCTCCAGGAAGCTGTCGACCTGGACACCGTCCGAGGCCGGGGTGATGATCCCGAACGAGGAGGCCTCGGCCTTGGGCACTCTGATCCCGGCGACGGTGACACCCGCGCCGTTCTCGATGTGCTGCTGGAGCATCTGGCGCGGGTCCATGCGGTACACGTGGTCGGCGCCGAAGACGGCGATGTAGTCGGGCTGTTCGTCGTGGACGAGGTTGAGCGACTGGAGGATCGCGTCCGCGCTGCCCAGGTACCAGTGCGGGCCGAGCCGCTGCTGGGCGGGGACCGGGGTGACGTAGTTCCCCAGCAGGCTCGACATCCGCCAGGTGGTGGTCACATGGCGGTCCAGTGAGTGCGACTTGTACTGCGTGAGCACGCAGATGCGCAGGATGTCCGCGTTCACCAGGTTGGACAGGACAAAATCGACGAGGCGGTACGTACCGCCGAACGTCACCGCCGGTTTGGCCCGGTCCGCGGTGAGCGGCATCAGGCGTTTGCCTTCCCCGCCCGCCAGAACGATTCCGAGCACCGAAGGTCCACCGCGCATCGCCGCTCCCTACTCGTCCGTACTCTCAGAAGCCCTGATCGGACTTCAGCAGCTTCCGGTACACCTCGCGCGTACGCAGGGCCACCTGGTCCCAGCCGAATTCGCGTACGGCGCGCTCCCGTCCCGCTACCCCCATCGCGGCCGCCGACTCCGGATCGTCCAGAACCCGGTTGAGGGTTTCGGTGAGGGCGGACTCGAAGGCGGCCGGGTGGCGCTCGTCGTACGGCACGAGCAGGCCCGTACGCCCGTCGTCCACGACCTCCGGGATGCCGCCGACCGCGGAGGCGACCACGGCCGTCCCGCAGGCCATCGCCTCCAGGTTGACGATGCCGAGCGGTTCGTACACCGACGGGCAGACGAACACCGCCGCGTGCGTGAGCAGTTGGACCACCTCGGGGCGCGGCAGCATCTCGGGGATCCAGTGCACGCCGTCGCGGGTGCGCTGCAACTCCTCGACCAGCTCGCGGAACTCGCGCTCGATCTCCGGGGTGTCCGGCGCGCCCGCGCACAGCACGAGCTGGGCGTCCGGGTCGAGGGCGCGGGCGGCGCGCAGCAGGTGCGGGACGCCCTTCTGGCGGGTGATGCGGCCGACGAAGAGGACAAACGGGCGGTCCGGGTCGAGGCCGATCCGCTCCAGCACGTCCGTGGCCGGATCCGGCCGGTACAGGTGGGTGTCGATGCCGTTGTGGACGACGTGCACCCGGTCCGGGTCGAGGGCGGGGTAGGCGGCGAGGATGTCGGCGCGCATGCCGTGGGAGACGGCGATCACGCCGTCGGCGGCCTCGACCGCCGTGCGCTCGGCCCAGCTGGAGAGCGCGTACCCGCCGCCGAGCTGCTCGGCCTTCCACGGGCGCAGGGGCTCCAGCGAGTGGGCCGTCATCACGTGCGGGATGCCGTGGAGGAGTTTGGCGACGTGGCCGGCGAGGTTCGCGTACCAGGTGTGGGAGTGGACCAGCTCGCGGCCTTCGAGCGCGGCGGCCATCGCCAGGTCCACCGAGAACGTGCGCAGCGCGTCGTTGGCGCTGTCGAGCCCGGCGGCGGCGCGGTGGCGGAACACCCGGTCGCGGGCGTCGGCCGCGGGGTCGGTGCTCTCGCCCCAGCAGTGCACGTCGAGATCGGTCAGCGTCCGCAGCTCCCGGGCCAGGAACTCCACATGGACACCGGCCCCGCCGTAGACGTCCGGCGGATACTCCCGCGTCAGCAGCCCCACCCTCACGCCGTACCCCTGTCGTAGCCCTGTCGTTGCCGCTGGATCGGAACAGTGCCGGTCAGCCTGCCACACGCGGTGTCAGGTGCCGACGTCAGTCATGGTCACCCGGAATCGGCCCCGGCGGAAGACCGGTGCGGAGGCCGGTCGAAGACGCAGTCCCCGCACAGCCCACCGGCCGGACACCGGTAGTGGAGACAGCAGCTCCGCCGTCGGAAGGACCCTGCCCCGTAATCGCCCGTGGCACGCAGGTCCCGGTGATCGAAAAGCTCGGCGGCCAGGGCGTGCGCCCGGGCCCCCGCCTCGGGCCGGCCGTTCCGGTGTCCCCAGGCGGCCAGCTCGCGTGCGGCCCCCGCGAGCGCGGAGGCCGCGTTGCCCCACAGCAGCCGGGGCGAGACGGGGCCGTCGCGGCGCAGGGCCTCGGCGAGCGGGACGAGATGGCCGTACTGCACGACCTCGCGGACGGTCTCGGCGGTGGCCGGAAACGTTCGGGTGCCGGCCAGCCAGAGGTCGTCGGGGGTGGTGAGGTCCGGGTCCCAGTGCAGCCGCTCGGGGTCCAGATCGGGCACCGCGTCCCCCAGAACGGCGCAACCGAGGGCGATGGACCAGAGGCGGGCGGCGAGGCCGAGCTGGGCGACGGACGCCGCGACCCTGCGCTCGGGCGCGCGCAGCCGGGCCGCCACCTTGTCGACGCGGGCCGTCAGGGGCGCGATACCGCCCTCGTACACGCGGGCCAGTGCGCCGTGCGCGCCGGGCGGCGGCTCGGTGCGCACCACGAAGAAGCCTCCTACGGAAGCGACTTCCGCCAGATCCGTCCGGCTCATCCGTACCTCTCTTCCGTCGTCACTGCGATCACTTATGGTGATGTTTTGGCCGATCATTTATGGAATGTGACCGGTCCCGCCCACGTGGACGGACGCGGCCCGCAGCGGTTTCCTCGGCGCTGACCTGCACGACCGTCTCTGGGTGGAGTTCCGGGACCGCCCCGTACTACGACCGTAGTACGGGGGATTGACCACTTCAGGACGACGCCGAATCCGCCCGGACGAGAGATCGTGGGGGCATGAGTGCACTTGCGCTGTCCGTGCTGCTGTCGCTGGTCTCCGCGGTCGCCTACGCGGCCGGGGCGATCCTTCAGGAACGCGTCGCCGCGGACACCCCCGACCGGCCTTATGCCCCGCTGCACCACGGTGTGTGGTGGGCGGCCGTGGCCCTGAACGGGGTGGGGGCGCTGCTGCACGTCGTGGCGCTGGCGTACGGGCCGCTGAGCCTGGTCCAGCCGCTCGGCGCGCTGACGATCGTCTTCGCGCTGCCGATGGCCGCGCTGTTCGTGGGACGCAAGGCCGGGCACACCGCGTGGCGCGGCGCGATCATGGCGGCCGTGGGGCTGGCCGGGCTGCTGGCCCTGACCGGCGGCACCGACTCGCACTCCCTCGGCGCGACGGAGCGGCTGATCCTCGGGGCGGCGACGTTCGGGGCGGTCGGGCTGCTCTTCCTGGTCGCGCAGATGGTGCGGCGGCCGATCGTACGGAGCATGCTGCTCGCCGGCGCGGGCGGTGTCGCGTTCGGGATCGCGTCGGTCTTCACGAAGACGGTCGCGGTGGACTGGACCTCGGACTCCACGACGGTGCAGGTGCCGAGCCTGCTGGTGATCGGTGTGCTGGCGGCCACGGGCCTGATGCTCTCCCAGGCGTCGTACCGGGGCGCCGGCCTGGCGGCCCCGCTGGCGACGGTCACGGTCGTCAACCCGGTGGTGGCCGCGGCGGTGGGCATCACCCTGTTCGGCGAGACCTTCCGGTACGGCGTGCCGGGCACGGTGCTGGCGCTGGGCTCCGGGGTGGTCGCGGCGGGCGGGCTGATCCTGCTCACCACGGAGCGGCTGGGGTCGTCGCGGGAGCCGCGCGACGAGCCCGCGGCGCCGCCGTCCTCGCCGGAGGGGCCCGGGCCCCGTCGTGGTGGCCCGTCGGACGGGGCGCGCCCGGAGGACGTACAACCGGAGGACATAGCCTCCGGCAGCGCACGGCAGGACGGCGCCCACCACGACGGCAGCAGGCCGAACGGGCCGCGTGCGGACGGCACACGGCCCGACGGGACGCGATCGGACGGAATGCGGCCGGAGGGGAAGCCGCCCGAGGGGATGAAGGCGTCAGATGCGGACGCCGCGCGCCCTCAGCCAGGCGAGGGGGTCGATGTCGGTGCCGTAGCCCGGCCCCGTACGCACCTCGAAGTGCAGGTGCGGTCCCGTGCTGTTGCCGGTGGATCCTGACCGGGCGATCCGCTGGCCGCCGCTCACCTGCTGGCCGGCCCGTACCGTCAGCGCGGACAGGTGCGCGTACTGGCTGTACTTGCCGTCCGCGTGCCGGATGACGACCTCGTAGCCGTACGCCCCCGCCCAGCCGGCCGAGACGACGTGCCCGGCGGCGGCCGCCTTCACCGACGTGCCGGTGGGGACGGGGAAGTCGACGCCCGTGTGGTAACCGCTCGCCCAGGCACCGGCCCTGTGGTACGGCGTACCGGTCGACGCGTCCACGGGGGCGGTGGCTCCGCCGGTGGTCTGCGTGCTGGTACGGGTGGGCGCCTCGACCCTGCGCTTCTCCGCCGGCTTCGGCTTGGCCGTCCGCTTCGGTTCGGCGGTCTTCGGCTTCTCGGCCGTCTTGGGTTTCGTGGCCTGGGCCGGCTGCCTGTCCGGCTCCGCCTTGGGCTTGGTGGCGGGAGCGGCGCTCCTGGCCGGGGCCTGGAGGACGAGCTTCTGGCCCGGGAAGATCAGGTCGGGGTCGCTGCCGATGAGGCGGCGGTTGTCCTCGTACAGCCGCTGCCAGCCGCCCTTGACGGACTCGTCCACGGCTATCTCGGAGAGCGAGTCGCCCCGGGCGACGGTGTACCCCTCGCGGTGGGTGGGCACGGACGTCGGCGAGGCGGCCTTGCTCTTGGGCTGGGTCGTCGCCTGGGTCTTCGCCTCCACGGGCGCGGCGCGGGTCGTGCCTCCGGGCGCGATGTCCGGGGCGTCCCCGCCGCGGGTCAGCCCCGCCTTCACCGAACAGGCCGGCCAGGCGCCCGGCCCCTGCCCCTTGAGGACCTTCTCGGCCACGGCTATCTGCTGGTCCTTGGTGGCCAGGTCGGCGCGCGGTGCGAAGCTCCGGCCGCCGTACGCCTCCCAGGTGGACTGGGTGAACTGGAGTCCGCCGTAGTAGCTGTTGCCCGTGTTGATGTTCCAGTCGCCGCTCGACTCGCAGGCCGCGACCTTCTCCCAGACATCCACGGACGCGGCGTGCCCCGCCCCGGCGGCGATGAGCGGCAGCGCCATGCCCGCGCCACCCGCCGTCACGCTCAGCGATACGCGGTTGATGCGGCTCGGCTGGTACCTGCGGTGCCGACCGTTAGCGGCCATGGCTTGCTCCCCCGTTGACAGGTAGGACACGTCGCAAGCCGCCAACTTAAGGGAGTCGTACGGACGGTGACAAGAGCTCACGCTCCGCTCGCCCTCTTTCCGCCGTATACGCCCCCTACGAGAGCGCTCTCCCTCTGGTGCTACAAATGGGGCCATGACGGAAGACGTGCGATCGGCCGCCGCGCCCACCCTGGAGGACGTGGCACGCGCGGCCGGAGTCTCCCGCGCCACGGTCTCCCGGGTGGTCAACGGGGTGCGCAATGTCGATCCCGCGATACAGGAAGCGGTACGGCAGGCCGTCGCGGCCACGGGCTACACGCCCAACCGCGCGGCCCGTTCGCTGGTCACCCGGCGCGCGGACGCGATCGCCCTGGTCGTCTCGGGGGCGGCGGCGGACGACGCGATCGACGAGACCGGGCCGCCGTCCTCCGAGCGGGACGACGGGGGCGCGGACGGCGAGGACGGGGAGACCGACGGCGGGAGTGTCTCCTTCACGGCCCGGGTCTCGGCCGACCCGTTCTTCGGCCGGGTGGTGACGGGGGTCGTCAACCACCTGCGGCCGCGCGGCATGTACCCGATGCTGATGTTCGCGGGGACCGCCCGCGCGCGTGACGAGGTCGTCTCGTACATCCGCCAGGGGAACACGGACGGCGCGCTGGTCGTGTCCGCCCACGCCGAGGACCCGCTGCCGTCCCTGCTCACCGAGGCGGGGCTGTCCGCGGTGCTGTACGGCAGGCCGACCCGGCCGGTACGGATCAGCTATGTGGACCTGGCCCAGCGCGAAGGGGCGCGGCTGGCCGCGGAGCGGCTGCTGGAGCGGGGGTGCCGGCGGATCGTGACGATCACCGGGCCGCTGGAGGCCCCGGTGGGGCAGGACCGGCTGACGGGCTTCCGCGAGACGCTGGCGCGCCGGGGGCGTCCGGAGGTACCGGCGGTCGAGGGGCGGTTCAGCCAGGAGAGCGGCGAGGTGGCGATGGCCCGGCTGCTGGCGGAACACCCGGATCTGGACGGGGTGTTCGCGGCGAACGACCTGATGGCGGTGGGCGCGTGCCATGTGCTGCGCGAGCACGGGCGCCGGGTGCCGGAGGACGTCGCGGTGATCGGCTTCGACGACAACGGGGTGGCCGCGGCGTGCCGTCCGCCGCTGACGACGGTGCGGCAGCCGGTGGAGGAGATGGCTGCGGCGATGGTGGACCTCCTGCTGGACCGCCTGGCCCGGCCCACCCTCCCGGTCACGTCGGTGATCTACGAACCGACCCTGGTGGTACGGGACTCCGCGTAGCGCGCCACCGGGCTGCGGGTGTCCTCAAGCGCCGGACGGGCTTGCAATTCTCCCGCCCGCGCGACACGGAACGAAGGCCGGCCAGATCAAGCCCGTCGGGCGATTGAGGACACCCCGGGCGGGACGGAGGCCGCCAACCAAGCCCGTCCGGCGATGGAGGACAACGCGGCCGTTCAGGCCGACGCGTCCGGCGCGGGAGCCGGGGTGCGGCGCCAGCGGTGCGGGGCCGCGAGGCCGCCCGCGTCGCCGGGAGCCCCGGGCGCGGGCACCCGGGGCCGGCTGCCGCCCCGCGCCAGGAACGCCGCGAGCGGCAGCGTCGCCGCCCCCACCGTCACCGCGTCGGGCCCCAGTTCGCCCAGTTCGATGGTGGTGCGCGCCGACGGGTGCTTGAGGGAGTACGCCTCCGCGTGCCGCCGGATCGCCGGCAGCAGGTGCGGCCCGATGAGCAGCCCGGCCCAGCCCCCCAGCAGGATCCGTTCCGGCAGGAAGAGGTTGATGAGATCCGCGACGGCCGCCCCGAGGCACTCCGCGGTGTGGTCCAGGAGCGAGACGGCCAGCGGATCGGGCGGCGGCCCGTCGGGCCCGGGGAACGCCGCTTCGAGCAGCGCGGCCAGGGCCGTCTCGTCGTCGGCGTCGTCGGGAAGCGGCCCGCCCGCCTCGTACCACCGCTCACGCATCGCCTCGGCGCCCGCGTACGCCTCCAGGCAGCCGATGGAGCCGCAGCGGCATCTGCGCCCGCGCATCTGGACGGTGGTGTGCCCCCACTCCAGCGCGCTGCTGCGGCGGCTCTCCTCGACCAGGCTGCTGCCGTGGATGACGCTGGCGCCGACCCCGGAGCCGATGAGGGCGATCGCCGCCGTGCCGGCGCCCCTGCCCCCGCCGAACCACATCTCGGCCTGGCCCAGGGTCTTGGCGCCGTTGTCGATGAACAGGGGGACCTCGGGCGGGATTTCGAAGCCCTCGCGGAGCAGTTTCTCGAAGGGGACGGCGCTCCAGCCGATGGTCTGGCCGTGCACCACCGCGCCGTCCTGGCCGCCCCGTTCGATGATGCCGGGGACCCCGATGCCGATGCCGAGGAGCCGGGCGGGGTCGGCGCCCGCGTCGCGCAGGACATCGGCGACCCCGGAGCGTACGTGGGAGACGATGCGTTCGACGTCGTACCCGTGCTGGGCGAGGAGCCGTTCGGTCCTGGCGAGTTCGGTGAGCGACAGGTCGAAGAGCTCGACCCTGACCCGGGTCTCGCCGATGTCGATGCCGATCAGCAGTCCGCCGTCGGCGGCGACCCGGAGCAGGGTACGGGGACGGCCGCCGTCGGAGTCGACGACACCGGCCTCTTCGAGGAGGCCCTCCGAGGCCAGTTCCGCGACAACGTTGCTGATGGAGCCCGAACTGAGTCCTGTGGCCGATCCGAGTTCCTGGCGGCTCAGCGGACCGTCGAAATACAACCGTTGTACAACCCTGGCACGATTGCCCCGGCGCAGGTCACGCACTGTCCGTCTGCCGCGCTCAGCCATGTTGCTCCTTCCCGGCAGGCAACATACCCCGGCCCCAGCCCTTGACGCGACCTTCTCTCACCTCTTAAATCACGTCATAAATTAAGTCATGGAGGCCGTTCGACTCTCGAACGCTGCCATCCCCGGAAAGGGGCCACCTCACATGCGCAAGGCCAGAGCCGCAGCAGCAGTAACCATCGTCAGCGCTCTCGCGGCAGCCGTCACCGGTTGCGGCGGGGGATCGTCAGAAGGTGGAAGCAACGAATCACCGAAGACCCTCACGTACTGGGCGTCCAACCAGGGTCCCAGCATCGAGGCGGACAAGAAGATCCTGACCCCGGAGCTCGCGAAGTTCGAGAAGCAGACCGGGATCAAGGTCAAGCTCGAGGTCGTGCCGTGGTCGGATCTGCTCAACCGGATCCTCGCCGCCACGTCGTCGGGCAAGGGCCCCGACGTGCTGAACATAGGCAACACCTGGTCGGCCTCGCTCCAGGCGACCGGTGCCCTTCTCCCGTGGGACACGAAGAACTTCGACGCGATCGGTGGCAGGGACCGGTTCGTCGACTCGGCGGTGGCCTCGGCCGGCGCGGAGGGCAAGGACCCCTCCGCCGTGCCGCTGTACTCGCTGGCGTACGCCCTTTACTACAACAAGGCGATGTTCAAGGACGCGGGCATCGAGAAGCCCCCGGCCACCTGGGACGAGCTGGTCGCCGACGGCAAGAAGATCTCCAAGGACGGCAAGTGGGCGCTGGGCGCGGAGGGCGGTAACCTCTCCAACAACATCCACCAGGTCTTCGCCCTCGGCAAGCAGCACGGCGCCGACTTCTTCGACAAGGACGGCAAGCCGACCTTCACGTCGGACGGTGCGGTCGCCGCCGTGAAGCAGTACGTCGACTTCATGGCCAAGGACAAGATCATCGCTCCGGGCAACGCGGAGTACGCCCAGAACCAGTCCCTCCAGGACTTCGCCAAGGGCAAGACGGCCATGGTCCTCTGGCAGGCCGCCGCGTCGACCTTCGCCTCCCAGGGCATGAAGCCCGAGGACTGGGGCGTCGCCCCGGTGCCCGTCCAGTCCGGCGTCCCCGGCACGGGCGAGCAGACCAACTCCATGGTCGCGGGCATCAACATCGCGGTGTTCAACAACACCAAGAACATCGACGGCGCGAAGAAGTTCGTGAAGTTCATGACGAGCGACGCCGAGCAGACGCTGCTGAACAAGACCTACGGCTCGGTCCCGCCCGTCAAGGCCGCGCAGCAGGACCCGGCGTTCGGCGCCTCGGACGTGAAGGTCCTGAGGGACACGCTGGGCACCAGCGCCGCCCCGCTCCCCCAGGTCGCGAACGAGTCCCAGTTCGAGACGACCGTCGGTACGGCCGTCAAGGGCCTGTGGGCCGACGCCGCGGCGGGGAAGCCGGTGACCACCGAATCCGTCAAGGCAGCACTGACCAAGGCCCAGCAGCAGATGACTCCGTGAGGCTCTCTCCATGACCGCCACCGTGACACCCAGCAGTGGGCACAAAACGGGCGACGTGGAGAAGACGGACAACGGGGGTGCGCGCGGACGACGTTTCCCGCGCATCCCCGACCGGATCCGTCAGGGCGGTCTGCCCTACCTCCTGCTGCTGCCCGCCGTCGTGCTCGAACTGCTCGTCCACATCATCCCGATGGTGATCGGGATCTGGGTGAGCTTCAGGCAGCTCACCCAGTTCTTCATCCGGAACTGGGGCAATTCCCCCTCCGCCGGTTTCGACAACTACAAGGTCGCCATCGACTTCGATGCCCCGATCGGTCAGGCGCTGCTCCACTCGTTCCTCGTCACCTGCGCCTTCACCGTGCTCTCCGTCGGGCTCTCGTGGCTGCTCGGGGTCGCGGCGGCGATCATGCTCCAGGAGAACTTCCGCGGCAGGAGCATCCTGCGGACGATCTTCCTGGTCCCGTACGCCCTGCCCGTGTACGCGGCGGTCATCACGTGGGCGTTCATGTTCCAGCACGACAACGGCGTGATCAATCACGTCCTGCACGACCAGCTCGGCCTCACCGACAAGCCGTCGTTCTGGCTCATCGGCAACAACAGCTTCATCGCGCTGGTGATCGTCTCGCTCTGGAAGTCCTGGCCCTTCGCGTTCCTGATGCTGATGGCCGCCCTCCAGAACATCCCGCGTGATCTGTACGAGGCCGCCTCCATCGACGGGGCGGGCATCTGGCAGCAGATCCGCAAGATCACGCTGCCGTCGCTGCGCCCGGTCAACCAGGTGCTGGTGCTGGTGCTCTTCCTGTGGACGTTCAACGACTTCAACACGCCGTACGTCCTGTTCGGCAAGTCGGCGCCGGAAGCGGCGGACCTGATCTCGATCCACATCTACCAGTCGTCCTTCGTCACCTGGAACTTCGGTTCGGGATCGGCGATGTCCGTCCTGCTGCTGCTCTTCCTGCTGCTGGTCACGGCGGTCTACCTGCTCATCACCTCACGGGGAAGGAAGGGCACCGATGTCTAGCCCCCGGTCTCCCATGGCGCCGCCGCAGTCGTTCCTCTGGACGCGCCGCGTCGTCCTGACGGTGCTGGCGGTCTTCGCGCTGCTGCCCGTCTACGTGATGGTCAGCAGCTCGCTCAAGCCGCTCCAGGACGTGTCGGGGAAGTTCCAGTGGATCCCGACGAACCTGACGATCCGCCCGTACTTCGACATCTGGAAGACGGTCCCGCTCGCCAAGTACTTCGTGAACTCGCTGATCGTGGCAGGCGCGGCGACGGTGCTCTCCGTGGTGATCGCGGTGTTCGCCGCGTACGCGGTGAGCCGGTACAAGTTCCGCGGCAAGCGGACCTTCACCATCACGGTGCTCTCCACCCAGATGTTCCCGGGGATCCTCTTCCTGCTCCCGCTGTTCCTCATCTTCGTGAACATCGGGAACAGCACCGGCATCGAGCTGTACGGCTCGCGCGCCGGGCTGATCCTCACCTACCTGACGTTCTCGCTGCCGTTCTCCATCTGGATGCTGATCGGGTACTTCGACTCCATCCCGCGCGAACTGGACGAGGCCGCCATGGTGGACGGCTGCGGACCGATCCGCGCCCTGTTCCAGGTCGTGGTGCCGGCCGCCGTCCCGGGCATCGTGGCCGTCGCCGTGTACGCGTTCATGACGGCCTGGGGCGAGGTCCTCTTCGCCTCCGTCATGACCGACGACCAGACCCGTACCCTCGCGGTCGGTCTCCAGGGCTACGCCACCCAGAACGACGTGTACTGGAACCAGATCATGGCCGCCTCGCTGGTCGTGAGTGTGCCCGTCGTCGTCGGGTTCCTTCTCCTCCAGCGCTACCTCGTCGCCGGCCTGACCGCGGGCGCCGTGAAGTGAACCACCCCGAAAGGCTGTTCGTGAACGACCTCAACGCCCTCCCTCCCGATTTCACCTGGGGCGTCGCCACGGCCGCGTACCAGATCGAGGGGGCGGTGGCCGAGGACGGCCGTGCCCCGTCGATCTGGGACACGTTCTCGCACCTCCCCGGCACGATCGACAACAACGACAACGGTGACGTGGCCTGCGACCACTACCACCGGGTGCCCGAGGACATCGGGCTGATGAAGCGGCTCGGCGTGGACGCGTACCGCTTCTCGCTGGCCTGGCCGCGGGTCATCCCGGGCGGCGACGGACCCGTCAACAAGGCGGGCCTCGACTTCTACGACCGGCTCGTGGACGGACTGCTGGAGGCCGGCATCGCGCCGTTCGCCACGCTCTACCACTGGGACCTGCCGCAGGCGCTCCAGGACCGGGGCGGCTGGCCGGTCCGCGAGACCGCCGAGCACTTCGCCCGGTACGCCTCCGTCGTCGCCGAGCGCCTCGGCGACCGCGTCAAGGACTGGGCGACCCTCAACGAGCCGCTGTGCTCGTCGTGGATCGGCCACCTCGAAGGCAAGATGGCGCCCGGCGTCACCGACCTCGAAGCGGCGGTGCGCACCTCGTACCATCTGCACCTCGGCCACGGGCTCGCCGTCCAGGCGATCCGCGCGGTCTCGCCGGACGCCCGCGTCGGCATCGTCAACAACCTCAGCCCGGTCGAGGCGGCCTCGGACAGCGACGCGGACCGCGCCGCCGCCGTGCGCGCCGACGGGCACACCAACCGCTGGTGGCTGGACCCGATCCTCGGGCGCGGCTATCCGCAGGACATGGTCGACCTGTACGGCGTGGAACTGCCGATCCGGCCGGGTGACCTGGAGACCATCGCGGCGCCGCTGGACTGGATGGGAGTGAACTACTACTTCCGCCAGATCGTGAAGGACGACCCGACGGGCATCGCGCCCTTCGCCCAGCAGGTCGAGGGGCCGAACGCGCTCCACACCCACATGGGCTGGGAGGTGCACGCGGAGGGCCTGGAGCAGCTGCTGCTCCGCCTCACCGACGAGTACGGCGTCGGGCGGATCTACGTGACGGAGAACGGCTCGGCCTTCCCCGACGTCGTAGGCGCGGACGGTACGGTCGACGACCCCGAGCGGACCCGTTACCTGGAGGACCACCTCGCGGCCTGCGCCCGGGCGGTGGAGAAGGGCGCCCCGCTCGCGGGGTACTTCGCGTGGTCGCTCATGGACAACTTTGAGTGGGCGTACGGCTACGACAAGCGGTTCGGCCTGGTCCACGTGGACTACGAGACGCAGACCCGCACGATCAAGTCCAGCGGGTACCGCTACGCGGAGATCATCCGCGAGGCGTCGGCCTGAGGCTTTGTCCTCAATCGCCGGACGGGCTGAATTTCAGCCCGTCCGGCGGAACAAATCAAGCCCGTCCGGCGATTGAGGACACACTACGGCCGAAGGCCGTGCACCTCAGGTCACCGGCACCGGCTGCGTCCCCTCCTGTGCCACCACCGACGCCGCGACCCGGGACGCGAATCCCAGCATCTCCGCCGCGCCGGCGGGCGACAGCTCCCCCGCCCGCGCGAACGCCCCCTCCCCGGCCAGCCAGTTGAGCACCGCCGCCATGAACGCGTCCCCCGCACCGATGGTGTTGACCACCTCGACCGGCACCGCCGGCACCGTCACCGGCTCCCCGGCCCGGGTGTAGGCGGTCGCGCCGCGCGCCCCGCGCGTCAGCACCACCAGCCGCCCCTCCCGCGCCAGCCGCCGGCACGTCTCGCCGGGGTCGGCCCCCGGCCAGAGCCGGAGCACGTCCTCGTCACTGGCCTTGACGATCCCCGCCAGGGCGCACAGCTCCCGCAGCCGCCGCGCCCCCGACCCGGCGTCCAGCGTGCGGTCCTCGCGTACGTTGGGGTCGACCACCAGCACCGAGCGCTCCGCCGCCGCGCGGGCGGTCGCCGCCACCGCCTCGGCCGCCGGGGACACGACCGCGGCGAGCCCGCCCACGTACACCGCCCCGAACTCCCCCGCCTCAGAAGCACGTTCGGCGATGCGGAAGGTCGCGGTGTCCTGGAGGTGGAAGTGGTAGCCCGTGCCGTCGGGTCCCGGGTCGGCGACCGCGAGGGCGGTGGGCAGCTCCGACCGCCCGCACAGGCCGAGTTCGGTGCCGGCCGAGACCAGCCGCCCCTCGATCGCCCGGGCGAAGCCGTCCCCGCCGAGGGTGCCGGCGAACCAGCTGGGGGTGGAGAGCGCGGCCAGTCCGGCGGCGACGTTCGCGGGCGCGCCGCCGGGCTGGGCGTGCTGGGTCAGCCGGTCGTCCGGGGACGGTACGAGGTCGATCAGCGCCTCCCCCATCACCAGCACGGCGCCGGGCCCGCCGGTCACGGCTCGACCACGATCTTGCGTCCCTGGCCCGCCTTGAACCGGTCCAGCGCCTCGGGGTACGACTCCAGGGGCATCCGGTCGCTGATGAACACCGCCGGGTCGAGCACCCCGCTGGCGAAGAGCGCGGCGGCCCGCTCGTAGCTGTGCAGCACCGCCATCGAGCCGGTGATCGTGATCTCCTGGTTGTAGATGCGGTACGGCTCGATGACCGCGGTCGTCGCGTAGTCGGCGACCCCGAACTGGAGGAACGTACCGCCCTTGGCGACCCGTCCGAGGCCGTCCTGGATGGCGGCGGCGTTGCCGGTCGCGTCGACGACGATGTCCCAGCCGCGCGGCGTGTCCAGTTCCTCCGCGGAGGCGGCGGAGCGCGAGACGCCGAGGGTAGCGGCGGTCGCGAGCCGCTCCGGGTTGATGTCCAGGATGTCGACGGAGGCGGCGCCGGTGCGCTTGGCGAGCTCCAGCATCATCAGGCCCATGGTGCCGGAGCCGTAGATCAGGACCTCGGCGCCGAGCGTGGAGCGCAGGACGTCGTAGCCGCGCACCGCGCAGGACAGCGGCTCGATCAGCGCGGCGTCCTTGACGTCGATGTGGTCGGGCAGCCGGACGCAGTTGGCGACGGGCGCGACGGCGAACTGGGCGGCGCCGCCGGGCTTGCTGACGCCGATCGCGTTCCACCGCTCGCACAGGTTGCCGCGCCCGATCCGGCAGTAGTGGCACTCGTGGCAGTAGAGCGAGGGGTCGACGGCGACCTTGTCGCCCAGGGCGAGTTCGGTGACGTCGGAGCCGATCCCGACGATCTCGCCGGCGAACTCGTGGCCGGGGACGATCGGCAGGGTGGGCGCGAACTCGCCCTGGAGGATGTGCAGATCGGTGCCGCAGAGCCCGCAGGACGCGACGGCGACGACCACGTCCCGGGGGCCGGGGGTGGGGTCGGGCACCGTCGTGACGGAGACCTTGCCGGGGGCTTCGATGATCGCGGCCCTCATTTGACTGCTCCAAGAGAGAGGCCCTGGACCAGTTTGTCCTGGGCGGCGAAACCGGCGGCGAGCACCGGCAGGGACACGACGACGGCGGCGGCGCACAGCTGGGCCAGGAAGAGGCCCTGGCTGGTGACGAAACCCGTCAGGAAGACGGGCGCCGTCTGCGCGGTGACACCGGTGAGCACCCGGGCGAACAGGAGCTCGTTCCAGCTGAAGATGAAGCAGATCAGCGCGGTGGCGGCGATGCCGGGCGCGGCGACCGGGGCCACCACGCGGGCGAGGACGGTCGGCAGCCTGGCGCCGTCCATCTGCGCGGCCTCGATGATGGAGACCGGGACGTCCGCGAGGAAGGACTGCATCATCCACACCGCGATCGGCAGATTCATCGAGGTGTAGAGGATGACGAGCAGCCAGATGTTGTCCAGCATGCCGATGTTCTTCGCGAAGAGGTAGATCGGCAGCAGTCCTGCGACCACCGGCAGCATCTTGGTGGAGAGGAAGAAGAACATCACGTCCGTCCACTTGCGGACGGGCTTGATGGACAGCGCGTACGCCGCCGGCAGGGCCAGCAGCAGCACGAACAGGGTCGAGAACAGCGAGGCGGTCAGGGAGTTGATCAGCGGCGGCCAGGGGCTCGCGCCGCCGTCGGAGCCGAAGAACACCTTGTAGCTGTCGAGGGTGAGGGGCGCCGTGAACGAGGGCGGGTTGGTCGCCGCGTCCGTCTCCGAGTGGAAGGACGTCAGCAGCATCCAGAGCGCCGGGAGGCAGAAGCCGAGCCCCACGACCCAGGCGAGCAGGCCGAGGCCCGCGGAGCGCCGCCTGGCCCTGCGGGTGGCGGGCGCGTAGGCCGCCGTGGCCGGGGCCGCCTTCACGGGGGCGGTGGTGGTGCTCATGCGCGGCTCGCCTCCTCACTGAAGAGGGACGAGACCACGCGGAGGGCGAAGGTCGCGATCACGATCGTGCCGATCACGACGACCACTCCGGCCGCGGAGGCCAGTCCGTACTCGTGAGCCTGGTAGAAGGTCTGGTAGATGGTGTACGGCAGGTTCGCGGTGCCCAGTCCGCCCGCGGTGATGGTGAACACCGCGTCGAAGTTCTGCACGACGTAGATCGCGCCGAGCAGGGTGCCCAGTTCCAGGTAGCGGCGCAGGTGAGGCACCGTCAGGAAGCGGAACATCTGCCAGGTGCCGGCGCCGTCGAGGCGCGCGGCCTCCATCATGTCCAGCGGCTGGCTCTGGAGTCCGGCGAGCAGGATGAGCATCATGAACGGCGTCCACTGCCAGACGAGGGACGCCTCGACGGCCAGCAGCGGCATGTCGGTGATCCAGTCGGGCTGGGCGGGCGTGGAGTCGCCGAACAGTCCGGTGAACCAGGCCCACCCCCCGTTCAGCAGACCGTACTCGGGGTTGTAGAGCAGGTGTTTCCACATCAGCGCCGCCGAGACGGGCACCAGCAGGAACGGGGTGATCAGGAGCGTGCGGACGAACCCGCGCCCGATGAACTTCCGGTTGATCAGGAGCGCCAGCAGCAGCCCGAGCACCACACTGACGATCACGACGGTCGCCGTGAGCAGGATGGTGGTGAGGATCGACTCGCGCAGGGACTCGTCCGTCACGACCGTCTTGTAGTTGGACAGCCCGGAGAACGCGCGCTCGTCGGGGGCGAGTGAGTTCCAGTCGAAGAGCGAGATGAACAGCGTCGCCACGAAGGGCAGTTGGGTGACCGCGATCAGGAAGATCAGCGCGGGCAGCAGGGGCGCCCTGGTGGCCCAGGCGCGGGCCCTGACCGAGGGCCCCCGGCCGGCGCGCCGCGGCGCCGGGGGCCGCGACACGCCGGCCGGGGAGGCCGAGGGGGTACGGACGGGGGCACTCACTGCTGCTCCTTGCCGACCTTCTCGGCGAGCGCCTGCGAGGTCTTGAGGGCGTCCGCGACGGACTGCTTGCCCGCGATGGCCGCGCTGATCTCCTGCGAGACCTTCGTGCCCAGGTCGGTGAACTCCGGGATGTCGACGAACTGGATGCCGACCGTGGGCCGGGGCTGGGTGCCCGGGTTGGTCGGGTTGGCCGAGGTGATGGCCTGCTGGGTCACGTCGGCGAAGGCCGCCGCGTCCTTGAGGTAGGCCGGGTTGGCGTATGTCGAGGCGCGCTTGCCGGCGGGCACGTTGGGCCAGCCGATCTTCTCGCCGACGAGGTTCTCGTACTCCTTGCTGGACGCCCAGGAGATGAACTTCCAGGCGCTCTCGTCCTTGGTGGACGCCTTCTGCATGCCCCAGGCCCAGGTGTAGAGCCAGCCGGAGCTCTCGGTCTTGTCGACCGGCGCGGGTACGTAACCGATCTTGCCCTTGACCGGGGAGTCGGCGGCCTCCAGCGAGCCGGCGCCGGCGGTGGCGTCGTACCACATGGCCGACTTGCCCTGCGTCATGTTGTTGAGGCACTCGGAGTAGCCGGACTGCGCCGCGCCCGCCTCGCCGTGCTCGCGGACGAGGTCGACGTAGAACTGGGTGGCCTTGGTGAACTCGGGCGAGGTGAGCTGCGCCTCCCAGTCCTTGGTGAACCAGGTGCCGCCCATGGTGTTCACGACGGTGGTCAGCGGGGCGATGACCTCGCCCCAGCCGGGCAGCCCGCGCAGGCAGATGCCCTTCATGCCGCTCTTCGCGCCGTCCGCCTTCGCGGCGAGGTCGGCGACCTGCTGCCAGGTGGGCTTGGGCGGCATGGTCAGGTTCTTCTCGGCGAAGATGTCCTTGCGGTACATGAGGAACGACGACTCGCCGTAGAAGGGTTCGCCGTAGAGCTTGCCGTCGGCGGCGGTCAGCGAGTCCTGGAGGGGCTTGAGGATGTCGGGCTGGTCGAACGCCTTGTCCTTCTTGACGTAGTCGTCCAGCGGGTGCAGCCAGCCGTTCTTGGCGAAGAACGGGACCTCGAAGTTGCTGATGGTGGCGACGTCGTACTGGCCGGCCTGCTCGGAGAAGTCCTGGCTGATCTTGTCGCGGACGTCGTTCTCGGGCAGGACCGTGAAGTTGACCTTGATCCCGGTGTCCTTGGTGAAGTGGTCCGCGGTGAGCTTCTGCAACTCGACCATCTGCGGGTTGTTCACCATCAGGACGTTGATCGAGTCGCTCCCGCCGGAGGAGCTGCCGCCACCTGCTCCGCTGCACCCCGCGAGCAGGGCCGCCAGGGCGGCGCCTGCTCCCACACGGACGCTGATTCCACGTCGTCTTTGCTGGACGGGCATGAGTTGTCTCCTGATCACTTCGTTGTGAGGGGGTTCGGGGTGTACGGACCCGCGTCCCGGCCGGGCCGAAGCGGCGCGGCGGGTACGGAACGGAGGGGGCCGCTGGGTGTCAGACGCGGATGACCTGCGGTCCGAGGAGCGAGTACCGCTGGGCCTCCGCCGAGGGCAGGCCCGCGTCCGTGACGATGGATTCGAAGTCGGCGACCTCGGCGAACCGGCAGAAGCTCACCGCGCCGAACTTGGTGTGGATCCCGGCGAAGACCCGGCGCCTGGAGCTGCGCATGGCTTGCGCCTTGACCTCGCTGACGGCCGGATCCGGGGTGGTGAGGCCGTACTCGCGGGAGATCCCGTTGGCTCCGACGTACGCCAGGTCGATGACGAACTCGGAGAGCATACGTGTGGTCCAGTGGTCCACCGTGGCCATGGTGGAGCCTCTGACCCGGCCGCCGAGGAGCAGCACCGCGATCTTCTCCGCGTCGGCGAGCGCGGTCGCCACCGCGAGGGAGGCGGTGACGACGGTCAGGGTCCGGTCGCGGGGCAGGGCCTCGGCGACGAGCTGCGGGGTGAAGCCTTCGTCGACGAAGACGGTCTCCGCGTCGCCGAGGAGATCGGCGGCGGCAGCCGCGATCCGGGACTTCTGCGGGACGAGACGGGTGGTCCGTACCGCGAGGGTCGTCTCGAAGCCGGCGGACTCCACCGGGTAGGCGCCGCCGTGGGTGCGCCGTACCAGGCCGTGTTCCTCCAGGGCGTGCAGGTCGCGCCGGACGGTCTCCTTGGCCACCGAGAGCTTCGAGGCGAGCGCGGTGACGTCGACCGCCCCGGCACGGCGGGCGATCTCCAGGATTTCTCGTCGGCGTTCGTCGGTGTCCACGACACACACTTCCCTGCTCCGCTGCGGCTCGGGCTCAGCACCCGTTCGGGCTCATGCGTCGTTTGTACAAGCAAAGCCCCCACCGCGACCAGGTTCTTCACCGATGCGACTGTGCCCGTTCATGCCCGCTTCGCCCCGAGCGTCGGCGCAGGTCACGCCCGCGACAACGGCTGTTGTCGCGCACATCACCGCCCGATTCGGTACCGTCCTGTGCCCGAACGGAGCCCGAACCGGAATCCCCTTTCCCCACAACCGGACCGGTTACACGAGAAGCCGCTCACATCGGGCCCTGCCCGTTCGGACACGATCGGCCGATCACGTCGCGCGTGCGGCGGGAACACGACACGATGCGACAGACCCGGAATGCGGATGACTCCGGGCACCTTGAGGATCGACGTAACAGGCTCACGCCCGGCTTAACAGACTCACAACTTTCAGGAGCGCTTCCATGAGTGGTACCGCCCAGATCGGCGTCACGGGGCTCGCGGTGATGGGCCGCAACCTGGCCCGCAACTTCGCGCGCAACGGTCTCACGGTCGCGGTGCACAACCGCACGGCCGCCAAGACCCGGGCCCTGGTCGAGGAGTTCGGCGACGAGGGCACCTTCGTGCCCGCGGAGAGCGCGGAGGAGTTCGTCGCGGCCCTGGAGCGCCCCCGCCGCCTGATGATCATGGTGAAGGCCGGGGACCCGACGGACGCCGTGATCCAGGAGTTCGCCCCGCTGCTGGAGGAGGGCGACGTCATCATCGACGGCGGCAACGCCCACTTCGCCGACACCCGCCGCCGCGAGAAGGAGCTGCGCGAGCGCGGCATCCACTTCGTCGGGGTGGGGGTCTCGGGCGGCGAGGAGGGCGCGCTGCACGGCCCGAGCATCATGCCGGGCGGCTCCGCCAAGTCGTACGAATCCCTCGGCCCGCTGCTGGAAAAGATCGCGGCGAAGGCACCGGACGGGGCGCGTACGGTCGCGCACATCGGCCCGGACGGCGCGGGCCACTTCGTGAAGATGGTGCACAACGGCATCGAGTACGCCGACATGCAGCTCATCGCGGAGGCGTACCACCTGCTGCGGTCCGTCGCGGGCTACTCCCCCGCGAAGATCGCCGAGACGTTCCGTACGTGGAACACCGGCCGGCTCGACTCCTACCTGATCGAGATCACCGCCGAGGTACTGGCCCATACGGATGAGGCGACCGGCAAGCCGTTCGTCGACGTCGTGGTCGACCAGGCCGAGCAGAAGGGCACCGGCCGCTGGACGGTCCAGATCGCCCTCGACCTGGGTGTGCCGGTCTCCGGGATCGCCGAGGCGGTCTTCGCGCGAGCCGTCTCCGGCCACGCGGCGCTGCGCGAGGCATCGCGCGGGCTGCCGGGGCCGACCGCGCGCCCGCTGGACGACACGGAGGCGGCGCGCTTCGCCGACCAGGTGGAGCAGGCGCTGTACGCGTCGAAGATCGTGTCGTACACGCAGGGCTTCCACCAGATCCGGGCGGGCAGCGACGAGTACGACTGGCACATCGACCTCGGTTCCGTCGCGGCGATCTGGCGGGCGGGGTGCATCATCCGCGCCGCGTTCCTGGACCGGATCCGGGCGGCGTTCGACACGCGGCACGACCTGCCGAGCCTGCTGTCGGACAAGCAGTTCGCCGAGGAGATCGGCACGGCGCAGGACGACTGGCGGGCCGTGGTGGCCACGGCGGCGGTGCAGGGGGTGCCGACTCCGGGCTTCTCGGCGGCGCTCTCGTACTACGACGCGCTGCGCGCGGAGCGGCTGCCCGCCGCGCTGACCCAAGGCCAGCGTGATTTCTTCGGGGCGCACACCTACCGGCGTACGGACCGCGAGGGGTCGTTCCACACCCTCTGGGGCGGCGACCGTTCGGAGGTCAGCGGCGGCTGACACAGCACTGCCCTCCACGCCGACCGGCCGGCCGCGTCCTCGCGGTCGGCCGGTCGGCGTGGAAGCCGGGTGTCAGAGGGTGTCGCGCAGAGGCCCCGGTGCGGGCTCCGGTTCCGGTACGGGGTCCGGGCCCGGCGGGCTCGGCACCGGATCGGGCTCCGGGGGCGGCGAGGGGCGCGGCGTGGGCGAGGGGGCCGGGGGCGGCGAGGGAACAGGCGCGGGGCCCGGGCCCGGCAGCGGTCCCGGTCCTGGTGCCGGCGGTCCTGGCGTGGGGACGGGCGACGGCGGTACGGGATCGGGATACGGGCTGGTCATGACTGACCTCCTGTGGTGCGTGGTCGTACGTTCCCAATGTCTCCCGGTGCGCGTGCCCACGCGCGCCGGGTCCACGCGTCGGGACGCGCCGGGCCCGCGGGTCAGGAGAGCGCGGCGGCGGCCACCGCGGCGGCGTTCAGGCCGGCCCGGGGGCTGGAGAGCACCGGGACGGTGGTCACGGCCCGGTCCGCCGCGCCGGCCATCGATGCCTGGGCCAGAACGATCACGTCCGCCGCCGTGACGCCGTCGACGACGGCCGCCACCGCGTCCAGGTAACCGTCGAGGTCACCGGCCTCGAACCGCTCCCAGGCGCCGTCGACCAGCACGGTCCGCAGGTCGACGGGCCGGCCGGCCGCCTCCTCGCGGATCAGCGTGAGCGTCGGCTCCAGCGTGCTCTCCACCGTGGCGACCACCACCACCCGGCCCGCCTCGGCGGCCGTCGCGGCCATCGGCCGGTCAACCCTGAGCACCGGTACGCCGAGGGTACGGCCCGCCTTCTCCGCGACCTCCCCGAGCGTCGAGCAGGTGCAGAGCACGGCGGCCGCGCCCTCGGCGACCACATCCTCCAGCGCCGCCTCCACCGCGTCCGACACGGCCTCGGGCCCCTCGATCCTGGCCCGGTCGAGCAGCTCCCCGGCCACCACGTGCCGCAGGACGAGGCCCGGGTGCTCGGAGTCGCGCAGGGCGTCGAAGACCGGGACGTGGGCGGGAGAGGTGTGCAGCAGCGCGAGCATGATCACGATGCTAAGCCTCACCGGCGGAGGCGTCGCGTCGGTCACCGGGCCCCGGGGTCACCAGACCTCCGTGCTCGCCTTCAGCTGCTCCTCGGCGGCCGCCACCACGTCCGCCGGCGCCGGGGGCGCCTCGTCGGGGTGCCGCTCGGCCCAGGTGGCCGCGTACGGGCAGAGGGGGACGACGGGCACGCCCTCACGCGCGGCCGTCGCGTAGAACTCGCGTACGAGCTTGCCCGCGATGCCCTTGCCCTCGTGGCCCTGCTCCACCACGGTGTGCACCGCGACCAGCGCGGCGGGGGTGGCGTCGAGGGTGAAGTAGGCGACGACGCCGACGGCCTGGCCGTCCTCGTACGCCTCCAGACGGCCCTGCGCGCGGTTGTCGCGGATCTCGATGTCGGCCATGGCGGCGGACTCCCTTGGTCGTTCGGTGGGGCGGAGAGCCACACTCACGTGACGGTTCCAGCCTACGCAACCCGCCGGCGGCGCCGCCGGTTCGGGCCGCCGCGAACGGGGACCCCGTACGGCCGTGCGATACATTTTGCGTCGCTTTTACCACGATCCACTTCTGCGGCGGAGACGAGCTTCTCAATGAGCGACATTCTCAACGGACTTGGCCGGGCCGGCGTCTACGGGGCGCTCGGTGTGGTCCTGCTGATCCTCGGCATCGTCCTGGTGGACCTGCTGACCCCGGGCAAGCTCGGGAAGCAGATATGGGAGGAGCGCAACCGCAACGCGGCGGTCCTCCTCAGCTCGGCCCTGCTGGGCATCGGGGGCATCGTGTTCACCTCGATCTGGACGACGTACGACGACTTCGGCAAGGGACTCGCGTCGACCGCCGCGTTCGGGGTGCTGGGGCTGGTGATGATGGCCGTGGCCTTCCTGGTGGTGGATCTGGTCACCCCGGGGAAGCTGGGCGCGACGCTGGTCGAGGCGGAGCCGCATCCGGCGGTGTGGGTGACCGCGTCCTGCAACCTCGCGGTGGCCGCGATCATCTCGGCGTCCATCGCCTGACCGCACCCCTCTCCCGTTCTCTCCTCCCCCCCCCCTTTATATCGTCATCTTGACGACAAGGAGCCGCCTTCGATATCGTCACCATGACGACAACAAGGGGGGCCTCCCATGGCCGACATCACCCGGCGCCTCGGCTGGCGCCATCTGCGCTCCGCGCCCACCGCCTACGTACGGCACCACCGGCGCGGACAGCTCGCCCACGACGGCACCGGGCTGAGCTTCTGGTTCCGGGCGCTGAGCGCGGCCCTCTCCGAAGTGCCGGTCGACGACCGGGAGTTGGCCATGGCCTTCCACGCCCGTACGGCCGACTTCCAGGACGTCACCGTGCAGGCGACCGTCACCTACCGGATCAGCGACCCGGGAACGGCGGCCGGCCGGATCGACTTCTCCGTCGATCCGGACACCGGCGCCTGGCGGAGCGCGCCGCTGGAGCAGATCGCCACCCTGCTCACCGAGACGGCCCAGCAGCACGCGCTCGACGTGCTGGCCCGTACCCCGCTGGCGGCGGCGCTGGCAGACGGGGTCGCGTCCGTACGGCAGCGGATCTCCGACGGACTCGCGGCCGAGCCCCGGCTGCCGGCCACCGGCATCGAGGTGGTGGCCGCGCGGGTGGTCGCCATCCGCCCGGAGGCGGAGGTGGAGCGCGCCCTGCGCACGCCCGCCCGGGAGTTGATCCAGCAGGAGGCGGACCGGGCCACCTACGAGCGGCGGGCCGTGGCCGTCGAGCGCGAGCGGGCCATCGCCGAGAACGAACTCGCCAGCAAGATCGAACTGGCCCGGCGCGAGGAGCGGCTGGTCGAGCAGCACGGCACCAACGCCCGCCGCGAGGCCGAGGAGAGCGCGGCGGCCGACGCCGTACGGGCCGAGGCCGAGGCACGGCGGATCGTGAAGCTCGCGACCGCGCAGGCCGAGGCGGCGCGGCAGACCGGTGACGCGCGGGCGGCGGCCCAGTCCGCCTGGCTGCGGGTGCACGGCGAGGTGGACGCGGCGACGCTGCACGCGCTGGCGGCGACACGCCTCGCGGAGAACCTGCCGCGCGTCGACAGCCTCACCCTCTCCCCCGACGTGCTCACCGGGCTGCTCGCCAAGCTGGGCCGCCCCGGGGACGGGTCCGCGTGAGCCTGGCGCCGCGCGCGGTGCTGGTCCACCGCACCAGCGAGTACGAGGAGCTGCTCGCCCGGCACGGCACCCACGGCCAGGCCGCCTTCTACCTCTCCTCGCGCGGCCGGTCCCTGGACGAGGTGGCCGCGCGGCACCACCGGGCGCTCCGCGCGCTGACGGAGGTGGCGGCGGCGGTGCCTATGTCGTGGCGGCAGGCCCGGGTGGAGCGGGCGGACCTGGACCGGTTCCTGTTCGGTCCCGAGGACGTGGTGGTCGTGGTGGGCGCGGACGGGCTGGTCGCCAACACCGCGAAGTACCTGACGGGGCAGGTGGTGGTGGGGATCGACACGGATCCGGGGCGGGGTCTCGGGGTGCTGGTACGCCACCGGCCGGGCGACGCGGGCGCGTTGCTCCGGGCGGCCGGGCCGGGGCGGACCGCCCGGGTCGACGAGCTGACGATGGTCGAGGCGGTCGCCGACGACACCCAACGCCTGCTCGCCCTCAACGAGATCTATCTCGGCCGGCCCGACCACCAGACCTCGCGCTACCGGCTGGGCCCGGACGACGGGACGGCTCCCGCCGAGGCCCAGGCGTCCTCGGGGGTGCTCATCGGTACGGGCACGGGCGCGACGGGCTGGCTGCGCTCGCTGGGCGGCGGCGCGCTGCCCGCGCCGTCGCCGACCGATCCCGTCCTGGTCTGGTGCGTACGGGAGGCCTGGCCGTCCCCCACGACCGGCACGTCCCGGCTGACGGGCGTCCTGACCGGAAGCCACCGGCTGCGTCTGACGGTGGAGTCGGAGCGGCTGGTCGCGTTCGGCGACGGGATGGAGGGCGACGCGCTGGAACTGACGTGGGGCCAGACGGTCCGGGTGGGCCTGGCGGAGGTGGCGCTGCGCCTGCTCGCCTGAAGCGCCCGTTCCCACCTCACAGCCCCATTATGGAAAACACATTCCGCCAGGCGGAGGTCGCCCGGTCGAAAACGGTCAATCGGCGCACCGGGACGTGCAATTGGGGAGAACAAAGTTCCGGTCGAGCTTTCTTTACGAAAGCCCAAGTGCCATGCTGGTGCGCCGGGACGCAGGGCCACCGAACAAGAACCCTCGGTGATGGGCGGCGTTCCGAGCGACCCCCCTGACCTGTGACAAGGATTGACGATGTCTCCTGTGCGGCCGTTATCCCGGTCCTCCGCCCCCGGCGGGCCCGGGGGCCGGTGCCGGTGAACGCCATGGGGACGGGCGACAGGTCCGGGCGGGGGATGCGGTTGTCCTCCGGGCCCGCCGGGGACGACCACGAGTTACGCGCGGTGCTCCAGGACGTGGCCTCGGGCTACTGGATGTCCATGCAGGATCTGCTCCTCCGCACCGAGGCGGGCGTCTTACGCACGGGGGCCGGCGCCGACTGGGCGCAGTGGACCTTCCGTACGCAGGTACTGGGCGCCGCGTCGGCGGGGACCACGGTGGTGCAGACGTGGCAGCGGGAGGTCCCGGACAGCCGGCCGGCGACGGTGATGCGCGCCCGGGTCGCGGTGGAGCGGGCGCTGCGGGCGAACCGTATCGGCGACGTCCAGCACCTCCAGAGCCTGTGGTGGACCGCGAGCGCGGCCTGCGCGGCCGCCGCCGAGGTGGCACCGCACGATCCGGTCCCGTTCCTCTGCCGGCTGGCCCTCGCCGAGCTGGACCCGGACCAGGTGGACCCGGAGCACCGGCGCCACGCCCCCGACCCGCAGCTGTTCCCCGGCCCCTGGGGGCTGTTGGCGGAGGTCGACCGGCGGGACCCGGGCAACCGTGAGGCGTACCACCGGATGGCGCGCTACTTCCTGGTCCGCAAGGGCGGTTCGGTCGCCCATCAGGACTTCTTCGCGCGGTGGGTGGCGGACGGGGCCCCCACGGGCTCGGCCCTGCTTGCCCTCCCCCTCTATGTCGCCGTGGAGCGGTGGCGGGCGGCCCACACCGGCCGCGAGTCCCTGGACGCCAGCCTCTACTGGGTGACCGACGGGGCGCTGGCGCGGGCACGGGTGGCGTACCGGGACTGGTTCGCCGTCACCACCTCGCGCCGTCTGACGCAGGACATGAACTACCTGGCGCACGCGCTGTGGTCGAGCCAGCAGTACGGCCCCGCCGCCGAGGTGTTCCGCGCGCTGGGCCCCCACGCCTCCCCCCGCCCCTGGCTGTACCTCGTCGCCGACGGCGCCCGGTGGGAGCGCCTGTTCCTCGACGCGCACGACGCGGCCCTGGCGAACGGCTCCCCCTGAGCCGTCGTTCCTGGTGATCCTTTCCCCGATGAGTGTGTCCCATGAGGAGGACCTCAGTGTTTGGTGCGACCCGACCACAACCCGTCTCAGGACCCGAGCAGGTGTCCGACGACAACCGGCAGCTGGCCGATCTCGGCTACGAACCCGTGCTGGCCCGGCGGATGGGCGGTTTCGGCAACTTCGCCGTGAGTTTCAGTGTCATCTCGGTGCTGGGCGGCTGCATGGCGCTGTACGGGCCCGGCCTGATCGCGGGCGGTCCCGCGGTCATGCTGTGGGGCTGGGCGGTGGTGGGCTTCTTCGTGCTCTTCGTCGGGATGGCGCTGGCCGAGGTGACGAGCGCGTACCCCACCTCGGGCGCGATGTTCTACATGGCCGACCAACTCGGCGGGCGGCGCTGGGGGTTCTACACGGGCTGGCTGAACCTGTTAGGGCTGATCGGCGGTATCGCCGTGATCGACTACGGCGCCGCCCTGTTCACCGGGGCCGTCCTCGACCTCCAGTGGGGCATCGCCGTCACCCCGGAGGAGACGATGGTCATCTTCGTCGCCATCCTCCTGTTCCACGCCGCCCTGAACCTGGCCGGCGTACGGCTCGTCAGTGTGCTGAACTCGATCAGTGTGTGGTGGCACCTCGCCGGTGTGGCCGTCATCCTCGGTGTGCTGTGGATCGCCCCGGACAGCCACCAGTCCGCGTCGTTCGTCCTCGGTGAGTTCAGCAACGGCACCGGCTGGGCGAATCCGCTGTATGTCACCGGCATCGGCCTCGCGATCGCCCAGGGCACCCTGGTGGGCTACGACGCCTCGGCCCACATGTCGGAGGAGACGAGCCGCGCGGCGGTGTCGGCCCCGCGCGGCATCGTGCGCTCGATCTGGGTCTCGTGGGCGGTGGGCTTCGTCCTGCTGGCCTCCATGGCGTCCGCGATCCAGGACTACGCGACCACCGCCGCCTCCCCCGTACCCCCGGCGCAGATCTTCGTCGACGCGGTGGGCACGGACGGGGCCACCCTGCTGCTCGCCGTGGTCATCGTGGTGCTGCTGTGCGGCGGCAACGCCGAGGTCGCGGCCGGCAGCCGGATGGTGTTCGCGTTCTCCCGCGACGGGGCGCTGCCCGGCTCGGGCCTGTGGCGGCGGCTGAGCCGCAGCCAGACCCCGCACCTGGCCGTGTGGCTCGTGGTCGCCGCCGCGTGCCTGATCACCCTGCCGAGCCTGTACTCGCCCACCGCCTTCACCGCCGTCTCCGCGATCAACATCATCGGGATGACACCCGCGTACGCGATCCCGATCTTCCTGCGCCTCCGCCACGGGAACCGCTTCCGCAAGGGCCCCTGGCACCTGGGGCGCTGGAGCAAGCCGGTGGGGTGGATCGCGGTGGTCTGGGTCGTCTTCGTGACCGTGCTGTTCTGCCTGCCGCAGCGCAACCCCGTCACCGTCGAGACGTTCAACTACGCGCCGGTGGCGCTGGTCGCCGTCCTGCTGCTGGCCGAGCTGCGCTGGCCGTTCGCGCGCCGCGCCTACAACCCGCCCACGCCCACCCCGGCCGCCCAGGACCGCGCCCACGTCGAGGAGTTCATCTGATGACCGCCGACCAGGACCGGCCGGCCCGGGCCACCGGGCGCCTCACGCTCGACCAGTTGCGGAGCGAGGTGGCCGAAGGCCGCGTCAGGACCGTGGAGTTGGCGCTCGCCGACGTACAGGGCAGGCAGCAGGGGAAGCGGTACCACGCCCGGTACTTCCTGGACCGGGTGGCAGGCGACGGGGCGGACGTGTGCGCGTACGTGCTGGCCACGGACATCGACATGCTGCCGCCCTCCGACTTCGAGCTGGTCTCCTGGGACAGCGGCATCGGCGACTTCCAGGTGCGGCCCGACCTGACGACGATCCGGACCGCCCCTTGGGATCCGGCGACGGTGGTCGTCCAGGCGGACGCCTTTCTCGACGACCGGCCCGTGGAGGTGTCGCCGCGCCGGATCCTGCGCCGGCAACTCGACCTGCTCGCCGAGCGGGGCCTGCGGGTCAAGGTGGGCATCGAGACGGAGTTCGCCCTCTACCGGGGCACCCACCAGCGCCTGGAGGACACCCTCCACCGCGCGCTGCGCCCCGTCTCGGCGAAGAACCGCGACTTCGCCCTGGAGGTCGACCCGCGGACCGGCCGCTACCTGCGGCTCCTCCAGGAGCACCTGGAACACGCGGGCCGGCCCATCGAGGCGGCCAAGTCCGAGGCCGCGCCCGGACAGGTGGAGATCACCTTCCCGTACGGTGACGCGGTGGAGGCGTGCGACGGGCACGTCCTGTTCAAGCGCATCGCCCGGCACACCGGCGACCGTACGGGGCTGGCCCCGACGTTCATGCCCACCCCGCAGCCCGGCACGGCCAGCGGACTGCACCTGCACCTGTCCCTGTGGCAGGACGGCGAGCCGGTGTTCGCCGCCCCCTCGGGGGGCCTGTCGGCCACGGGCTCACAGGCCGTCGCCGGGCTGCTCGCGGTCCTGCCCGACCTCACCCCGCTGTGGGCGCCGAACACCAATTCGTACCGCCGCTACCAGCCGGACACCGGCGCCCCCACCAGCTTCACCTGGGGCTACGACAACCGGACCTGCGCGGTACGGGTGGTGGGGCGGGCCACCCCGCACCTGGAGGTACGGCTGCCGGGGGCGGACGCGAACCCCTACCTCGCCCTGACGGCCGCCCTGGCCGCGGTCGAGCACGGCATCGAGCACGCCCTCACCCCGCCGGAGCCGGTCACGGGCAACGCGTACGCGGATCACACCGCGCCGCCGGTCCACACCACACTGAGCGCCGCTCTCGACGCGTTCCGGGCCGGGCCGCTGCCGGACAAGATCCTCGCGCCCGGGGTGGCGAAGCACTACGCCCAGGTCGCCCAGCTCGAACTGGACGCCCTACCGGAGGAGTTGGGGGAGGAGATCACGGACACCGAGATCACCCGCTGGTTCGCCCGGGCCTGATCCGGCCGGGAGCGTGTGCGCCCGGAGCCCGGCGGCGCGACAATGGTGGAGGCGCGGGGAGAGAGGTCCTGCCCCGCGCCGCACCGGCAACTGTCTGTCGGAGGAGGCGCGTTGTGCCGCGATCCAGTGACAGCGAGACCGTACGGAAGCTCCTCGGCACCCACGGCCGTACCTACGCGCAGGAGGCCGGTATCCGCCTGCGTGACACACCGCAGCCGCTCTACCGCACCCTGGTCCTGGCCCTGCTGCTGAGCGCGCGGATCCGCGGCGGGACCGCGGTCGCGGCCTGCCGGGCCCTCGGCGACGCGGGGCTGCGCACACCGCGGCGCATGGCCGACGCCACCTGGCAGGAGCGGGTGGACGCGCTGGGGCGCGGTGGCTACCGCCGCTACGACGAGCGCACGGCCGCCCAGCTCGGTGACGGCGCCCGCCTGCTCCTCCACGAGTACGGCGGCGACCTGCGACGGCTGCGCGAGGCGGCGGGCCGCGACGTCGGCGCGCTGGCCGCCGGGGTCCAGAAGAACCCGGGCATCGGCCCGGTCGGCGCGGACATCTTCCTGCGCGAGGTCCAGGGGATCTGGCCGGAGGCCGCGCCCTACCTGGACGACAAGGCGCTCCAGGGAGCACGCCGCCTGGGCCTGCCGGACGATCCGGCGGCGCTGGCGCGGCTGGCGGGCGACACCGATCCCGCGGTGTTCGCGTCGGCGCTGGTGAGGGAGGCGCTGGACCGGACGGGGGCGCTCGACCCCGACGACCACAACGACCACAACCCCGACGACAACCCCTGAGAACACACACACCTGCCACCGGACCCGATCAGGTCCGGTGGCAGGTGCAAGTCCGGCGGAGCGCGGTCAGGGCTGCGGAGGGCGGTCGTCCGACGGCGGCTCCTGCGTCCCCATCTGCTCGTTCATCCGCTTCTGGGCACTGTCGGTCTGGCCGCTGTACTTGTTGTCGGTCTTGGAATCGAACGCGTCGCCACCCCTGTCCACGCCCTGGCGGCTCGCGTCGTCATGGCCCTTCATGAGGTTCTTGAGCTTGTCCATCATCGACATTGCTTGCTCCTCACTCGGAACGTACTCACCCCCCACCCTCCCCGCTGCCCGGCGATCCCGCATCCGCAGCGTGGGTCCTCGGTGGCCCTGGATGGTCCCTCAGCGGGAGTACGCCCTGTTGTGCCGCGTGCAGGGATCGGTCACGATCCCCGTGCCGCCCTCCTCCGGCAGCCCGGCGACGGCTTGGAGGGCCGCGCTGACCAGGGTGGCGAGGAGGTCGATGTCCGCGCCGGTGTCGAGCCGGACCGTGACCCAGCCGGAGCCGGCCCGCAACCGCAGCGCGGTGGACCGCTTGAGCGCGGGCCGCAGCTTGGCGATCATGGAGTTGGTGAGGTGCACATCGGCCTCGTTCTCACCGTGGAAGTGCACGATCTCCTGGGACTCGGTGCGCACGCACAGGTCTGTGCCGCAGTAGGCCCGGCCCCGGCTGAGACCCGGCCAGGTCATCAGACGTTCGCCGGCATGTCTGGCAGCGTTCATGCGTCCAGCGTGCCGTACGGGGGGCGCGCACAACAGGGGAAATGGCGAACAAAATACGGTCGGTCTTTGTTCGCCGCCTGTTCAGAAGGCCGGGCGTCGACCCGTTCACCACTTCGTGATCTGCTCGGCAGGGCGACGGCAGGCATTCCAGTACGGGAACAGGACGGGAAAGGGCCACCATGGCTGCGAACTCGGTCGATGAGCTGATGGATCTCCTCCACGCGAGCCGGGGCGCCTGGGACACCCCGGACCGCACCGGCGATCCCGTCGACCTCCACGACCACGCCTTGCAGACGGCCGCGCTGCTGCGCCGGCGCCGCCCCGCCGACAAGGAACTCCAGATCGCCGGGCTCGTCCACGACCTGGGTCATCTGCTGCGGCCCGGCAACGACGCGCGCCACGCGGATGTCGCGGCGGACGCGGTACGCCCGCTGCTGGGCGTCCGGGTCGCCCGGCTCGTCCAGCTGCACGTGCCGGCCAAGCGCTACCTGGCGGCCGTGGAGCCCGGGCGTCCGCTGTCCGGGCAGAGCGCGGCCACGCTCCTGCTCCAGGGCGGCCCGATGACCCCGGCGGAAGCGGCGGCGTTCGCCCGGGACCCCTTGGCGGAGGACGCCGTGACCCTGCGTCAGGCCGACGACGAGGGCAAGGCCGTCGGCCTGGACGCGGGGGTGATGGAGGACTGGCGGCCGGTGCTGGAGTCGGTGGCCGCCGCGACCGCCCGCCACCTCACGGAGACGCCCTACGGCGTCACAGCGTCGCGCTCGCCCGGTCCTTCGGCGTCGGCCGGTCGTCCCGCCGGGCCGCGGACGCCGTGGGAGGCGTGACGGTCCAGTCGGGATGACCGGGCATGCGGGGGGTGGTCGTGCCGTACAGCCACTCCGTGAGGAACCCGGTCAGGTCCTGCCCCGCGACCTCGGTGGCCACCGCGATGTAGTCCTTGGTGGAGGCGCTGGAGTTGCGGTACCGGTCGAGGAACGTGTGCTCGATACGGGAGAAGACGTCCTCGCCGACCAGCGTCCACAGCGCGTACAGGACCAGTACCCCGCCGGTGTAGCGCTGGCTGTCGAAGAGGTTGGCGGCCGTCGGGGAGGCGACGGGACCGGAGTCCTTGCGCCACTGGTCGCCCCGGGAGTAGACGTCCTTCATCCGGGCTTCCATGGTGGTCAGTCCGAGCGAGTCGGGCCAGCCGCGCTCGTACCGGTAGAGCAGGCCGTAGTAGTCCGCGTGGCCCTCGTTGAGCCACAGGTCGGCCCAGGTCGCCGGGGAGACCAGGTTGCCGAACCAGGTGTGGACCAGCTCGTGCATCATGTGCGAGCCGATCGCGCTCTCCTTCTGGAGAAGGTAGTTCGGCTTGTAGATCGTGAGGGTCTGCGTCTCCAGGCCGGTGAAGTCGAAGGCGTCGGGCGCGTCCGTGTTGGCCGGCAGGATGCCGTACGCCTCGAACGGGAAACGCCCCAGCCGCCTTTCCAGCCAAGTGAGTTGACCGGGCGTCAGGGCGAGGGCCGGTTCGAGGGCCTCGGCCCGCGCGGTCGGTACGACGTCGCGCAGCCGCATCCCGCTCGGTCCTGGACGCTCCACGATCCGGTAGTCCCCGACGGTGACCTGGACGACCTCGGTGGCGATCGGGTCGCGCGAGTGGTACACGGCGGTGGTGGTGCCGTCGGCGTGCGTCCTGGTGGAGACGAGGGAACCGCTCGCGACGGCGGTCAGTCCGGCCGGTGCGGTGATACGGAAGGTGAAGTGGGCCTTGTCCGTGGGGTGGTCGTTGCAGGGGAAAACGGTCCGCGCCAGGTCCGGCTGTCCGGCGACGGCGAAGCCGTCGGGGGTGGGCACCCAGCCGTTGTACGGCGGTGCGATCTTGCGCGGGTCGGCGGTGTAGTCGACCCGTATGACCAGCGCCCCGTGCTCGCGCACCCGGGACGGCGGAGTCACCACGAGCTTCTCGGCCCGCTGCTCGAAGACCGCCCGCCGGCCGCCCACCCGTACCTCGTGGACCACCGGGCCCAGCAGGTCGAGGGAGAAGCGGGAGAGGTCCTGGGTGGCGCGGGCGACGATCGTCACGCGCGCCTCGACCAGCTGGGTGTCGGCGAGGTAGGTGAAGTCCAGCAGATAGGCGGAGACGCGGTAGCCGGTGTTCCCCAGCACGGGGTAGACGGGGTCGCCCAGGCTGTCCCCGCCGGGGGTGCCCCCGCCGTGGGAGCCGTGGCCACCCGTGAGAGGCGCCGCCTGCGCGGCGGGAGAGGAAAGGGCGAGTGCGGCGGTGCCGAGGAGTGCGGCCGCCGGGGCCGTCACCCGGGTGCGATAGCGCATGAGTCTCTTTCCGGTTCGTTCCGTCGAGATAGGAACGCGCAGGACGGAGCCGGGCGGGAAGCCCGCCCGGACCCACGTCATGACGCTCCCCCGTAACCACGGGCGCGCGGTACCGGGCGGTCGGTCCCGGCCCTGACAGCGGCCCGACCAGCATGATCGTCCGGGCGGAGAGAGACCGTCAACCGCCCCCGGGCCGCCGATAATGGCGCGCATCTCACAGGGTCCGCGCGGAACCGGCACGTGGGGTGCGGCCGTCTGAATCAGATGGGCCGCCCGGTGAATCCGGCGGCGCCGGGGCGGCGTTCGCCCCGGCCGCGCCCGCCCCTCAGATCCGGTGCCCGTGCTCCCGCCCGTACGCGTCCCGCTCGGGCGGCGGCCAGGTGGGGGCGCCCGCGGCGAGCGCGTCGTCTATCTCCCTCACCGTGTCGTGGTTGTAGACCTCCGCCACCTGACGTACCAACAGCAGTGCCTCGGTCACGGCCGGTTCCAGCGGGCGGTCCGTGCGGCTGATCCCGGCGGGGAGGTTGCCGAGGTCGCGGGCGCTGCGGAGCTTCCAGCCGGCCTTCGCGTCGAGGCCCGCGGTGGCGAAGCCGAGAGCGGAGGCCATCGTGACGGCCGCCTCCGAGGCTCCCGCGGTGAGGAGGGCGAGCCCCGCCTCGTGTTCGACGGCCGTCCCGGGGGCGGTGAGCGTACGGCAGGAGGTCTCGGCCTCCTTGAACAGATGGCGCGCTTGTTCGAGCAGGAGCACCGCCCAGGCGAGTTGGGCGACATCGGCGTACGGGGGCGGCGTGCCTGGCATCTCCATCACGGGCTCCCTGAGGTCGGCTGACTCCGAGCGTAGGGAGCCGGGGCCCCCGGCGGGAGTGATTTCGCTCAGAGCAGCTCGAACAGGGCGGATCGGCACCCCTCGGGCGGCGCGTTGGCCGGATCCGGTCGTAGCACACCTCTTGCGGACCGAGTGCGGATCGTGCCGGGACGCGCGCCGCGCGACGACCCTCCGGAGGCGCCCGGCGGCCCGATCCGTGGCACTCAGGTGAATCCGTTGGTACTCCCGGGGTATTCATTCCGTCCGGATTGAGCTGATACGGCGTCAGTGGACACTCTTGTGTCACGGTCCGGCCGGGTGAAATTGGGTGCCTGTGTCTGTGGACCTGACACCTTCTCCGCGGCTATGCCGCAAATGAGAAGGGAACCCCCATGCCCGAACTCGCCCGCCGCCGCCTGCTGATGGCCGGTGCCGCCACCGCCGGCGCCGTCGCCACCGGACAGTTGCTGACCGCTCCCGCCGCCCGCGCGAGCGGAGTCTCCCGCCCCGCCTACGCCCCCCTGCCGGACGGCCTGTTCACGCTCGGTGTCGCCTCCGGAGACCCGCTGACGACCTCCGTCGTCCTGTGGACCCGGCTCGCCCCGGACCCGCTCAACGGCGGGGGCATGCCGGACAGAACGGTGCCGGTCCGCTGGCAGGTGGCCCTGGACGAGCGGTTCCGTACCGTCGTCCGGCAGGGCAGCGCCGCCGCCTCGCCGTCGCTGGGGCACAGCGTCCACGTGGACGTGACGGGCCTGAGCGCCGGCCGGGACTACTGGTACCGCTTCCGCGCCGGCTCGCAGCTCTCCCCCGTGGGGCACACCCGCACGGCCGCCGCGAACCCCTCCAGGCTGCGCGTCGCCCTGGCCTCGTGCCAGAACTGGCAGAACGGTTACTTCACGCCGTACGCGGACATGCGGCGGCAGGATCCGGACGTCGTGGTCTTCGTCGGCGACTACATCTACGAGAGCGCCCCCGCCGCCTCGGCCGTACGCCGCCACGAGGGCACCGGGGAGCCGGTGGACCTGGTGGGGTACCGCAACCGCTACGCGCAGTACAAGACGGACCCCGACCTGCGGGCCATGCACGCGGCCGCCCCGTGGATCGTGACCTTCGACGACCACGAGGTCGACAACGACTTCGCCGGGGAGATCCCGCAGGACCCGGGCAAGCAGCCGCACGACGCGTTCGTGGCCCGGCTGACCGCCGCCTACCAGGCGTTCTACGAGCACATGCCGGTCAGGGCCTCGGCCGTGCCGAACGGTCCGCACATCCGGATGTACCGGCGTTTCGACTTCGGCCGGCTGGTACGGCTCAACGTGCTGGACACCCGGCAGTTCCGCAGCGACCAGGCGGTCACGCACGCGGGCGCCCTGGACCCGTCGCTGACCATGCTGGGCGCGGCGCAGAAGCGGTGGCTGCGGTCGGGTCTCACCACCTCCCGGGCCCGCTGGAACGTGCTCGCCTCGCAGATCATGATGGCGGAGACCGACATCCTCGCGGGTCCCGGCAAGGAGTGGTACTACGACGCCTGGGACGGCTACCAGGTCGAGCGCAACGATCTGCTGGCCCGCTTCCGGAACGTGCAGAACCCGGTGGTGCTCAGCGGCGACCGCCATCTGACGATGATCAGCGACCTGAAGCGGGACTACGCGGACCCGAAGTCGGCCGTCGTCGGCGCCGAGTTCGTGGGGACGTCCATCAGCTCCAACGGTGACCAGAGCGTGGCGGCGTTCGACGCGCAGTGGGATCCGCTGCGCGCCGACAACCCGCACTGGAAGTTCATCGACTGCCACCGCGGCTACCACCTCTTCGACATCGGGACGAAGGGCATCGACGCGCAGGTGAGGACGGTCGGCACGGTCCTGCGGCCGCAGTCGCCGTCGGTGGCGCTGGCCCGGCTGCGGGTGGAATCGGGGCGCCCGGGGGTGACGAAGGCCTGAGGACGACGCGGGGGCCGGGGCGGGTCCGTGAATGGAGCCGCCCCGGCCCCTCCGGTGCGGCCTTGTGATCCGTTGTTCTGTCCATGACCATGGAGCGCCAGGTCTGCCCCACGCCTCTCGCGTACCGGCAGACCCATCCGCATCCGTGGAAGGGACCGTCATGCCCCAGCACCCCACAGGGACGCCCCGCAGGACCGTACTGTCGTCCGCCGCCGCCGTCGCGGCCGGAGCGGCCGTCGTCGCCTCGGCCCCGTCGGCGAGCGCGGCCGGATCCGGCGGCCGGGAGCCGGGCGGCAGACCCGCCGCGACCGTCCAGCACCCCGACCGGGAGCTCCGGGAGCTGCTCAAGGAGGTCGACCGCGACCGGATCGAGGCGACCGTACGGCGCCTCGCCGCCTTCGGGACCCGGCACACCCTGTCCACGCAGGACGACCCCGAGCGGGGCATCGGCGCCGCCCGGGACTGGATCTTCGCCGAGCTGAAGCGGTACGCGGCGGCCTCCGGCGGCCGGATGACCGTGGAGCTCCAGTCGTACATCCAGGAACCCGCCTCCCGGATCCCGGTGGCCACCCGCATCACCAACGTGGTCGCGACGCTCCGCGGCGCCGTCGACCCCGGGAGGGTGCACGTCGTCTCCGGGCACTACGACTCCCGCGCCACCGACGTGATGGACGCGACCGGTGACGCGCCGGGCGCGGACGACGACGCCTCCGGGGTCGCGGTGGCCCTGGAGCTGGCGCGGGTGATGGCGAAGCGCCGTCCCGCCGCGACGATCGTCTTCGCGGCCGTCGCGGGCGAGGAGCAGGGCCTGTACGGATCGGCGTACCTGGCGGAGAGCTTCAAGGCCGCCGGTACGAACGTCCAGGCCATGTTCACCAACGACATCGTCGGCAGCTCCCGGGCGGACGACGGCACCCGCGACCCGTACACCGTGCGGCTGTTCGCGGAGGGCGTCCCCACGTCCGAGACCCCGCAGCAGGCCGACACCCGGCGCTCGGTCGGCGGCGAGAACGACTCGCCGAGCCGCCAGCTCGCCCGGTTCGTCCGCGACGTCGCGGACAACGACGCGACGGGCATGAACGTACGGGTGGTCTACCGCCGCGACCGGTACCTGCGGGGCGGTGACCACATCCCGTTCCTGGAACGCGGCTACGCGGCGGCGCGCTTCACCGAGCCGGCGGAGGACTTCGCGCACCAGCACCAGGACGTGCGGGTCGTGGACGGGAAGCAGTACGGCGACCTGCCCGAGTTCTGCGACTTCGGCTACATCGCCCGCGTCGCGCGGGTCAACGGCGCGGTGCTGTGGACCCTCGCCCAGGCCCCCGCGGCCCCGCGCGGGGTGAAGATCGTCACCAGCGCGCTCACCAACGCCACCCAGCTGGTCTGGGACCCGGGCACGGAGCCCGATCTCGCGGGGTACGAGGTGGTGTGGCGCGAGACGACCGCGCCGGAGTGGACCTCCGTGATCACGGTGGGTACGGCGACGAGTCATACCGTGGACCTGTCGAAGGACAACGTCTTCTTCGGCGTCCGGGCGGTGAACCGGGCCGGCCGGCGGGGCCCGGTGACCTTCCCCGTACCGCAGCGCTGATACCGGCCACGGACTCTGCCCGGGCGGACGCGGAAGAGTGACGTCCGTTCGGGGCCGGGTAGAGTTCGTGACCGCTGGTCAGCGGGCCGGTGGTGCCGCCGGACCGACCCGGGTCCGGGATCCGGCTCCACCGCGGTGCCCAGCGGGGCCCAGGCAGGGAGGAGTCGCTGATGCTGTTCCGTCAGCTGGAGTATTTCGTGGCGGTGGCCAGGGAGAAGCACTTCGCCCGGGCGGCGGAATCCTGCTACGTCTCGCAACCCGCCCTCTCCGCGGCGATCGCCAAGCTGGAACGGGAACTGAACGTCACGCTCATCAACCGGGGGCACAACTACGAGGGCCTCACCCCGGAGGGCGAGCGGCTCGTCGTCTGGGCCAAGCGCATCCTCGCCGAGCAGGACGCGTTCAAGGCCGAGGTGGCGGCCGTCCAGTCGGGCATCACCGGAACGCTGCGGCTGGGGACGGAACCGACGGCGTCGACGACCCTGGCGCTCCCCGTGGCGGCGTTCTGCGGGGCGCACCCCCTGGCGAAGGTGCAGGTCCAGTCCCGGCAGTCGGCCAAGGAGCTGCACCGCCAGCTCCGCGAGTTCGAGCTGGACGCGGCGATCGCGCACTTCGCGCCCGACGACCGGGAGAGCCTCCAGGTGGTGCCGCTGTACCAGGAGCGGTACGTCCTGCTCGCGTCCGGCGACCAGTTGATGCCCCAGAGCGACACCATGGCGTGGGCGGACGCGGCGCAGCTGCCGCTCGCGCTGCTGACGCCCGACATGCGGATCCGCCAGCTGATCGACCGGGTCTTCGCGGAGAACGGGGTCGTGGTGACCCCGCAGGTGGAGACGGACTCGGTCGCGTCCCTCTACGCCCACGTGGGCGTCGGCGAGTGGGCGAGCATCGTGCCGCACACGTGGCTGCGTGCCATGCCGGTGATCGGCAGGCCGCGGGCCGTCCGGCTGGTGGCGCCGGACGCGCGGGCGCAGATCTCGGTGGCGATCCACGCGGCGACGCCGGGCTCGATCGCCGCGCGGGCGTTCGTGAACGCGGCCACGGAGCTGTCGCTGGACGAGTTCTTCGACCAGTCGCTGCCGGGCGAGCACCGCATACGGTGAGCCGCCGACCGGCTGGGCCTCGGGTCGGCCGAGCCTCAGGTCGGCGCCCGTACGGCTGTCAGTGGCCGTACAGGCTCTGTACCGCCGGCCGGTCCAGGCCGCCCTTGGCCGTGTGCGGCAGCGAACCGACCACGTCGAGCCGGTCGGGCACCTCGGAGGCGGGCAGCCGGTTGCGGCAGTACTGGAGGATCTCGGGCCCGGTGGACTCGCCGTCGCTCACGACCACGACGGCGCCCATCCGCGGCCCGCTCCCCTCGTCGGGCAGGGCGAAGACGGCCGCCTCGGTGACGCCGGGGCACCCCGCGAGGATGTCCTCGACGTGCTCGGGCGAGATCACCGTACCGCCGCGGCTGATCAGGTTCTTGATGTGCCCGGTGAGGAACAGGTACCCGTCCTCGTCCAGTGAGCCCAGGTCGCCGGTGCGGAACCAGCCGTCGGCGAAGCCGCGCGCCGTCTCCGCCGGGTCGCCCAGGTAGCCGCGCGCGACGGTCGGTCCGTGCACCCACACCTCGCCCTGGGTGCCGACGGGGCAGGGCCGCCCGTTCCGGTCAAAGACCCTCAGGTCCACCCCGGTCGACCGGCCGACGGAGCCGTGTTTGAGGAACCCCTGCTGCGGCAGTGGTTCGCTGGTCGCCTGGTGCGTGGACTCGGTCATGCCGTACGCGGACAGGAGCGGTGCGCCGAGCGTGCGCTCCAGCGCCCGCTGGGTGGCGGTGTTGAGCGGCGCACTGCAACTGCGGACGAACTTGAGCGGCGCGAGGCTCGGGCCCGGGTACTCCGTCGCCGACCGCTCCAGGAGGATCTCGTGGACGGTGGGCGCCGCGGTGAACCAGGACGCGGACACGGCGCGTACGTCGTCCCAGAAGGTCGGCGCCGAGAAGCCGCCGCGCTCGGGCAGCAGGACACACCCGCCGCTGGCCAGGGTGGCCAGGAGGGCCGCGAAGAGGCCGTGTCCGTGGAAGAACGGCATCACCGCGACGGTCGCGTCCCCGGGGCCCAGCTCGTAGGTGGCGCAGATGTCCCGCACGGACGCGGCCACGTTGGCGTGGGTCAGCGGGACCATCTTGGCCTGGTCGGTCGTGCCCGCGGTGAACAGGACGAGGGTGTCGTGGTCGGCCAGCTCCCCGGCCGCGCCCCGCACCCGCCGTACCAGAGGCGCACCGGTGTCGAGTCCCGCGGACGCCGTCCCGGCGCGGGTGACGTCCACGCGCAGGGTCCACGCCGGTACGCCGACCGGCGCGAGGGGTACGGCGTCGGCGGCGGCCGGGCCCACCAGGACCGCCTGCGCGCCCAACGCGTGGAGCCGCGCGGACATGTCGGGCCCCGGCAGGGCCGGGTCGACCGGGGCGACCACCAGGCCGGCCCGTGCGGCGCCGAGCAGCGCGACGGCGAACTCGGCGGTGTTGGCGCAGACGAGGGCGACCGCGTCCCCCCGGCGCAGCCCGGTGGCACCCAGGCTCGCGGCGACGTCGTCGGCGAGGGACGCGAGGGCGCCGTACGAGAGGGGCACCCGGTCCGCGCCGGCGACGAGCGCCCGGGCCCGGGGACGGTCACGTACCTGCCGGTCGAGGAGATCTGTGAGTCCTGTGATCGTTGGGGGCCGATACCGGTTCTCGTCGCGCACGGATGCTGCGGTCGGAACCGCCATGACCACCTCCTCCTCGCACCAGGCCTGTTTGAAGACGTCAGGTAGCGAGCCTGCGCGGGCGCGGGGTGCCCGTCCAATACGCGATGGCGAACAGCCGATAGCGCAGGTCTATCAACCCAGGCGGAGGGCGGGCCGGCCCGCCTGTAGGGGGCATCGATAAATGCTGTTTATCGGCTGGTCGCCGATAGGTGTTGGACGGGAAGTCCCCCGCTGCCGAAGGTGTGATGAGAAGCCGAACAGGCATGCCTGCCCAAGGAGGACCCCGGACCATGACCGCCCCTTCCGCACCGGAGACAGCGGCGACCGCCGACGCTCGGGACGAGCTCACCGACGGGTACCACTTGGTCGTCGACGCGCTCAAGCTGAACGACATCGACACGATCTACGGGGTCGTCGGCATCCCGATCACCGACTTGGCCCGGCTCGCGCAGGCGCGCGGCATCCGCTACATCGGCTTCCGCCACGAGAGCAACGCCGGACACGCGGCGGCCGCGGCCGGTTACCTCACGAAGAAGCCCGGTGTGGCCCTCACGGTGTCCGCGCCGGGCTTCCTCAACGGACTCGTCGCGCTGGCGAACGCCACCACCAACTGTTTCCCGATGGTGCAGATATCGGGTTCCAGCGAGCGCCACCTCGTCGACCTCAAGCAGGGCGACTACGAGGAGATGGACCAGCTCGCCGCCGCGCAGCCGTTCGTCAAGGCCGCGTACCGCGTGAGCCGCGTGGAGGACATCGGGCGCGGTATCGCCCGCGCCCTGCGCACCGCGATCTCCGGGCGCCCCGGCGGTGTTTACCTCGACATCCCCGCCGCGGTGCTCGGGTCCATCATGGACAAGGAGGCGGGCGACAAGACGCTGAGCCGTCTGGTCGACCCCGCGCCGCGCCAGCTGCCCGCGCCCGAGGCGGTGGACCGCGCGGTCGAGCTGCTGGCGAACGCGGAGCGGCCGCTGGTGGTCCTCGGCAAGGGCGCCGCCTACGCGCAGGCGGACGACAAGATCCGCTCCTTCATCGAGTCGACGGGCATCCCGTACGTACCGATGTCGATGGCGAAGGGCCTGCTGCCCGACAACCACGCGCAGTCCGCCGCCACCGCCCGTTCGCTGGCGCTGAAGAAGGCCGACGTCGTGGTGCTCGTCGGCGCGCGCCTCAACTGGCTGCTGAACCACGGCGAGGCGCCGCAGTGGAACCCGGACGCGAAGTTCATCCAGGTGGACATCGAGCCCAAGGAGCTGGACAGCAACCAGCCCATCGCCGCCCCGCTGGTCGGTGACATCGAGTCGGTGCTCGACGCGATCGCCGAGCGCACCAAGCCGGGCCAGATCGCGGCCCCCGCCGCCTGGCGCGAGGAGCTGGCGGCGCGTTCGGCGACGAACGTCGCGAAGATGGCGGAGCGCCTCAAGGCGGACCCGTCGCCGATGCAGTTCATGGGCGCCCTCAAGGCCGTACGGGACGTCCTGCACGCCAACCCCGAGGCGTACCTCGTCAACGAGGGCGCCAACGCGCTGGACATCGCGCGCAACGTGATCGACATGCACGTACCGCGGCACCGCCTCGACAGCGGTACGTGGGGCGTCATGGGCATCGGCATGGGGTACGCGATCGCCGCGGCGGTGGAGAGCGGCCAGCCGGTCGTGGCCGTGGAGGGCGACAGCGCCTTCGGGTTCAGCGGGATGGAGCTGGAGACGATCTGCCGCTACCAGCTGCCCATCGTCACCGTCATCATGAACAACGGTGGTGTGTACCGCGGTGACGACGTCAACCCGCTGGAGACCGACCCCTCGCCGACGACCCTGATGCTCGGGGCGCGCCACGACAAGATGATCGAGGCGTTCGGCGGCAAGGGCTACCGCGCGACCACGCCCGCCGAGGTCGCCGCCGCGCTCACCGAGGCGATCGCCTCGGGCGGCCCGGCGCTCATCGACTGCGAGATCGACCCCTCGGCCGGCACCGAGAGCGGCCACATCGCGCACCTCAACCCCAAGGGCATCACCGTCGGCAACATCACGCCGGCGAAGAAGTGACCACCCCCGCACCGCACTGCCCACCGCACCGAGTTCATGACACAGAAGGAAGCAAACATGAGTGAAAAGCCGCTCGCCGGAATCAAGGTGATCGACTTCACCGGGGTCCAGGCCGGGCCCGCGTGTACACAGATGCTCGCCTGGTTCGGAGCCGACGTCATCAAGGTCGAGCGCCCCCAGGGCGGCGACGTGACCCGCGGTCAGCTGCGCGACATCCCGGAACTCGACGCGCTCTACTTCACCATGCTGAACAGCAACAAGCGTTCGCTGGCGATCAACACCAAGACCCCTGAGGGCAAGGAGGTCATGGAGAAGATGATCCGCGAGTCGGACATCCTCGTCGAGAACTTCGCCCCGGGCGCCCTGGACCGCATGGGTCTCGGCTGGGACCACATCCACGAGCTCAACCCCCGCCTGATCTTCGGTTCGGTCAAGGGCTTCAACGACGACTCGTCGTGGTCCGACCTGAAGGTGTACGAGAACGTCGCGCAGGCCGCCGGTGGCGCCGCCTCCACGACCGGTTTCTGGGACGGCCCGCCGACCATCAGCGGTTCGGCCCTCGGTGACAGCAACACCGGTATGCACCTGCTGATCGGTCTGCTCACGGCGATCATCCAGCGCGACAAGACCGGTGTCGGCCAGAAGGTCTCGGTGTCCATGCAGGACGCCGTACTCAACCTGACCCGTGTCAAGCTCCGTGACCAGCAGCGCCTGGAGAAGGTCGGTTACCTGGAGGAGTACCCCCAGTACCCGGCGACGGAGTTCGGCGACACGGTGCCGCGCGGCGGCAACGCGGGCGGCGGCGGCCAGCCGGGCTGGATCCTGAAGTGCAAGGGCTGGGAGACCGACCCCAACGCCTACATCTACTTCACGATCCAGGAGCAGAACTGGAAGCGGACCGCCGAGGCCATCGGCCGGCCCGAGTGGGTGGACGACGCGGAGTACAGCACGGCCAAGGCGCGTCAGCCGCACATCTTCGAGATCTTCGAGGAGATCGAGAAGTGGCTGTCCGACAAGACCAAGTACGAGGCCGTAGACATCCTGCGCAAGTGGGAGGTGCCCACCGCTCCCGTGCTCAGCATGAAGGAGCTGTCGGAGGACCCCGACATGCGCAAGAGCGGCACCATCGTCGAGGTCGACCAGAAGCTCCGCGGCAAGTACCTGACCGTGGGCAGCCCGGTCAAGTTCTCCGGCTTCAAGCCCGACATCGAGGGCGCGCCGCTGCTCGGTGAGCACACGGACGAGGTGCTCGCGAGCCTCGGGTACGACGAGGACGCCATCGCGAAGCTGCGCGAGGGCAAGGTCGTCGCCTGACGCGAACCGCGTCGTCCTGGCTGACTGGCTGACTGGCTGACTGGCTGACTGGCTGAACATCACACCGGCCTGGCTGAACATCACACCAGAAGGCGGTACCGGATTCCTCCGGTACCGCCTTCGTGCTGGAGTGGCCGGTCAGCCGATCGTGACGCGGAAGATCCGGTCCGAGCCCGGCCCTTGCCCCCCGTTCGCGTCGGCGTTGGTGGTGGCGAGCCACAACTGGTCGACGCCCGGGGCCTTCAGGACGGTCCGCAGCCGCCCGTAGGTGCCGATGTAGTACGCCGTGGCGGTGCCGACGTTCTCCGTGTCACCCGTGATCGGGATCCGCCACAGCCGTTCGCCGCGCAGCGAGGCCATGTAGAGGACGTTGCGGACGATCGTGATGCCGCTGGGCGAGGCCTCGGCGGTGCTCCAGGTCTTCTTGGGGTTGGTCGTGCCCGCGACGTTGCAGGTGCCCTCGCAGGTCGGCCACCCGTAGTTGCTGCCGGACTTGATCAGGTTGAGTTCGTCGGTGGTGGACTCGCCGAACTCGGAGGCCCAGAGGCGGCCGTTGCGGTCGAAGGCCATGCCCTGCGGGTTGCGGTGGCCGTAGCTGTAGACGTACGAGCCGAACGGGTTGCCGGGAGCCGCCGCGCCGGTGGTGGTCAGGCGCAGGATCTTGCCGTTGAGGGAGTTCCTGTCCTGCGCGAGGGCGGGCTGCTGCGCGTCGCCGGTGGACGCGTACAGGAAGCCGTCGGGGCCGAACAGCAGCCGGCCGCCGTTGTGGTAGCGGTTCTTCTGGATGCCCCGGAGCAGGACGGTGTAGCCGCTGAGGGTGGTGCCGTTGTACGTCATGCGCGCGACGCGGTTGCCCTCGGAGGCGGTGTGCATGAAGTAGACGTACCGGTTGGCGGCCCAGTTCGGGTCGACGGCGACGCCCAGCAGTCCGCCTTCGCCGCCGGTGGTCACCGTGTTGGGCACGGTGCCGACCTCGGTCCTGGTGCCGGCGGGGGTGACCTTGAAGACCTTGAAGGTGTCCCGCTCCGTGACGAGCGCGGAGGTGCCGTCCGGCAGCCAGTCCGTGCCCCACGGGACGGACCAGCCGCTGGACAGGGCGGTGGGGGTGCCGGGGACACCGCCGTCGGCCTGGCAGGCGGTGGTCGAGAAGGACACGGATCCGCTCGCGGGCGACGCGTTGCCTGCCGCGTCCTTCGCGACGACGGACAGGGTGAAGGGCGCGTTGCAGGCGAGTCCGGTCAGTGTGGTCGAGGTGGCGGGCGGGGTGCCCGTCAGCGTTTTCAGTACGGTGCCGCCGCCGCGGATCTCGTACGCCACCACGCCCTGGTCGTCCGTGGACGCCGTCCACCTGAGGTTCGCGCCGGTGGAGGTGACGCCGCTGACGGCCGGGGTGCCGGGGGCGGTGGGCGGCGTGTCGGCGGCAGCCGCCGGTTCACCGGTCCCGGCCTCCTGGCGGACGGTGGCGGCGCCCGCCGGACTCGACAGGACGGGTAAGCCGAACAGCATCGTGGCCGCGAGGGCGGCGACCGCCGCGTGGGCGCTCAGTTTCCTACGGGGTTTCCTGGACCTCATGAGCCGTACCTGCTTTCCTGATGTGGGGGTTTCAGGAGAGAACGGTCGGGCTGGGAACCGCTCTCACCGAACGCGTGTTCAGGTGGGGGAATCGCGTTCAGTTGCATGCGCAACCGAGCATGGCCGCTCGACGGACGAGGGTCAATGGTCCGGACTTGGCCAGCGCCCGGTGGTCAGGGTCCGGTTCAGGCCATGACCGGCGCGCGCTCGTCGAGCAGCCCCTCGGCGCGCAGGTCGGACCACACTTGTTCGGGGATCTCCGCGCCGAACGCCGCGAGGTTGCTCCGTACCTCGCCGGCGGAGCGCATCCCCACCACGATGCCCGCGACCACCGGATGCCGCAGCGGAAACGCCATCGCGACCTGAGGGACCGTCACCCCGTTGGCCTCGCAGACGTCGGCGATCCGATGGGTGCGGCGCAGCAGCTGCGGTGAGGCCGGCGCGTAGTCGAAGCGCGCCCCCTCGGCCGGCCGGTCCGTCGCCAGGAGGCCGGAGTTGAAGACGGAGGCCGCGAGGACGGACACCCCCCGGTCGGCGCACGCCGGGAGCAGGTCGTCCAGCGCCCCGTGCGCCAGCAGGGTGTAGTGGCCCGACAGCATCACGGCGTCCACGTCCGCCTCCTGGACTAGCCGCGTCAGCAGGGAGGTGTCGTACATCCCCGCGCCGACGGCGCCCACCACCCCCTGGGCGCGCAGTTCGGCCAGCGCGGGCCAGCCCTCGCGCAGCGCGGCGTCGAAGTGCCGCTCCGCGTCGTGCAGGAACAGCGTGTCGACGCGGTCGGTACCCAGGCGGGCGAGGGAGTCCTCGACGCTGCGCAGGATGCCGTCGCGGGAGAAGTCCCAGACCCTGCGGTGGGTCGCCGGGACCATGAACGACTCGTCCGTACGCCCCGCCGCGTCCTGGGGCACGAGCACTCTGCCGACCTTGGTCGACAGGGTGAACTCCCCCCGGGGCCTGGGCCGGAGGGCCTCACCGACGAGGCGCTCGGACTGCCCGATGCCGTAGTGCGGAGACGTGTCGAAGTAGCGGATGCCGCCCTCCCAGGCCGCCGCCAGCGCTCCCGCCGCGGTCGCGTCGTCCACCGGTGCGAAGAGTCCGCCCAACGGCCCGCCGCCGAACCCCAGTTCCGTGACCCGTACCGCGCTCCGCCCGAGCTGATTCACCCTCATGCCGCACCTTTCCCTGTCCCCCGCTCCTGGACCCACGAGCGCGCCAATCCTGCCATAGCCGGATTTCAGCGCACAGAAGGGGCGGACAGAAGGGGCGGACGGAAAGGGCGGACGACGTCCCACAGGATCCGCGTCAGGCGAGCATCGCCGCCATCCCCATGATCATCGCGGCGCCGCCCAGCTCCGCCACCACCGCCCGCCGCCACGGCCGTCCCGGGGCGGGCGCCGAGGGGGGCCTCAGGAGCCGGGCGAGGGGAACGCAGGCGCGGGCCAGCACCCAGCAGGCGACGAGGAAGAGGAAGAACCGCAGGTCGTACGTCCCTGAACCGCCGGCCATGCGCATCCCGGCCGGGTGGGCGGGGTCCCCGGCGGGGCCGGTCCTGGCGGCTCCGGCGGTCAGCAGCGCCATCGTGGCGAGGTCCACGACGGCCGGGGCCCGGCGGTGGGCCGGTCCGGCGCGCCCGGCCCAGAGGCAGGCCCCGGCGACGGCGACCGCCCCCGCCGTCAGGACCGTACCGCCTGCTCCGTACGCCATCAGCGCCATGACCCCCAGGACGACGGCGGACGGGCCCCAGCAGCGGCCGGCTCCGGCGAGCCGCTCCGCCAGGCACAGAGCGGCCCCCAACAGCCCGGCCGGCGCGATCAGTTCGTGCATCGTGGTGGCTAGTACGGGTAGTGCGCGGGGGCGCTCGCGACGGTGCGCCACCGCCGTTCGGTGAACTCCTCCAGGTTCGCGTCACCGCCGGCCCGCCCGCCCAGACCGGAGTGGCCGACCCCGCCGAACGGGGCGAGCGGCTCGTCCTGCGGCGTCGCGTCGTTGACGTGCACCATGGCGCTGTTCAGACGGCGGGCCACCTCGGTGGCGCGGTGCACGTCGGCGCCGACGACCGAGGAGACCAGCCCGTACGGGGTGTCGTTGGCCAGCGCGACGGCCTCCTCGACACCGTCGACCACCGCGACGGGCGCGACGGGGGCGAAGATCTCCTCGGTCCACAGCGCGGCGGCGGGGTCGACGTCCACGACAACCGTGGGGCGGAAGAACCGGCCGTCGTTCGTCCCTCCGGTCAGGATCCGGGCGCCGCCCGCGACCGCTTCGTCCAACAGGTGCCTGGCCCTGGCCAGTTGGGTGTCGTTGATGATCGGGCCCAGGCCGGTCCCGTCCCGCAGCGGATCGCCGACGGTGACGGCCGCCGCCCGGGCTGTCAGGTCGCGGAGGTAGGCGTCGGCGACCGCGCGGTCCACGATGTGCCGTCCCGCGCTGATGCAGGTCTGCCCCTGGTAGTGGAAGCTCGACCAGGCCCCGATCATGGCGGCCTGCCCGGTCTCCGCGTCGTCCAGGACGACCAGGGCGTTGTTGCCGCCGAGTTCCAGGGAGGTCTTCTTGAGCAGGGATCCGGCGGTACGGGCGATGTCGCGTCCGACAGTGGTCGAGCCGGTGAAGTGGATCATCGCCACGTCCGGGTGCTCGACCAGCCGGCGTCCGGCCTCCTCGCCGCCGGGCAGGACCTGGAGTATGCCGTGCGGCGCTCCCGCCCGCTCGAAGAGTTCGGCGATCGCCAGGCCGCCGGAGACGGGAGTCTCCGGGGAGGGCTTGAGCAGGACGGCGTTCCCGAGCGCGAGGGCGGGGGCGATCACCCGCATACCCAGGACGAGGGGGAAGTTCCACGGTGTGATCGCCGCGACCAGACCGACCGGCACCCGCTCGGACACCGAGAAGCGGCCTTCGTGGCCGGTCCGCAGCACCTCTCCGACCGGCCGGGAGGCCAGCGCCGCCGCTTCGGTGAGTTCACCGACCGCCGACGCGATCTCGTAGTCGGCCTTGCCCGCGATGCTGCCGGTCTCCCGCATGATCAACTCGCGGAAGCCGCCGGTGTGCCGGAGGGCGGTCGCGACCTCGCGCAGCACGGCGGCCCGCTCCGTGTAGAGGCGGGCGGCCCAGTCGCGCTGGGCGGCGAGGGCGGAGGCCACGGCCGCGTCGACGTCGGAGGCGTCCGCGCGGCCCGCGGCGCCGAACACCTCGCCCGAGGACTTGTCACGGACGGGGAGGGTTCCCCCGGCGGCGGGCGGCCGGAACCGGCCGTCGACGTAGAGGGCCCCCGACCAGGGGGGATTCTGCTCTGCCATGGTCAGCTCCTTGAGTGTGGGTCCCTGCCCAGGGAGAGAGAAGCGGGTCCGGGCGAGAGAAGCGGGTCCGGGCGGAAGAGAGGGTCGGGGTCCGGGCAGGATCGTCCGTCCCGCGCGGTCGCCCGTGGGTCGTGTCGTACGGGTCAGGCCCCGGCGGCCCCGGCCGCCCGGTGCCGGATCCTTGCCAGCGCCACCGCGCCGGCCACCGGTGGCACGTCCAGCAGACGCAGGGTCAGATCGGGCTGTACGGAGGCGAGACGGGCCCGCAGCCGGTCGGCGAGCAGAGGCTGGCCGAGTACCACCCCGCCCGCCGCCACGACCGTGCGGCCGACGGCGCCGCGTGCCCGCAGCCGGGTGACGAGGGCGCACAGCTGGGTCGCGGCCTCGTCCACGACGGCCAGGGCCAGCGGCGAGCCCGCGGTGGCGGCCCGGAAGACGGCGGGGGCGGCCGGTCCCCAATTCCCCGTGGTGGGCTGATCGTTGACCGCGCGGGCGAGACCCGGGGCATCGGTGACGCGGTAGTGGGCGAGCAGCGCGGACAGCAGCCCGTCGTCGTGGCGGTCCGTGTCGTACGCGGCCAGGGCGGCCCTGGCCGCGTCCCGTACGATCGCGGGCGCGCTGCCCTCGTCACCGAGCACCCAGCCCCAGCCCCCGGCGAAGAGCACCGTGCCCCCGGTGTCGGCGCCCACGGCGATGGAGCCGGTGCCCGCGATCACACCGATCCCCCGGTCCAGCCCGGCGGCCGGGACCAGCAGGGCGGCGTCGTTGACCACCGTCGCCGCCACTCCGAGCCGCCCGAAGGCGGCGGCGAGGCGGGCGCAGTGCTCCTGCGTGTCACAGCCCTGGGCGCCCACGCCGAGGGCGGCGATCTCGTCCCCGGCGGACAGGACGGGTGCCACGCGGCCGAGGAGCCAGCGCGCGGCCCGGTCGACCGGAGTGGCCTCCCAGCCCGTGGCCGGGACCGCCGTGTCGACCCGTACCGCTCCGTCCGGTGTCTCCACGCGGAGCGCGAGTTTGGTGCCGCCGATGTCGGCCCCGACGAGGACTTTCATACGGCGGGCCGCCCCTCGGCCACCTTGATGTCGGCGTTGTGGAACACGAACTCCTCGATGTCCACGCCGCGGACCTCGGCCACCGCCTCGACAAGGATCTGTACGACCAGGATTTCGAGGACCGCACGCTGGGCGGCGGGCAGCCGGGGCACCCGTACCACGTGCAACAGGGCTTGCTCCGGAGGCGGTTCGGCCGTGACGAGCACCACCGGGTGCCTCGCGTCCGCCAGGGTGCGGGCCGCGGCGTGCTCGCGTGCGTCGCCGAAGATGACGTGGACCCCGCCGCCCGCCGATTCCATGGCCCCGTGGAGGTACTGGCGGGTGCTCATGCCGGTCGACGGGATCCGGGCGACCTCCCGGAAGAGCAGGGCCCCGGCCTCCGCCGAGCCGACGGCGGGCCCGGCCCCCACGAAGTCGGCGGAGGTGGCGCTCGCGAAGAGCGGCGCCAACGCCCGTACCGGACCGGTCAGTTCCTTCTCCGTCGCGGCGAAGAGGGCACCGAGCCCGGCCCAGCCCTCGTCGGGCGCGCCGCCGTCCCACACGTCGGCGACCAGGCCGAGCGCGGCGACGGTCGCGGTGTAGCCGATCGTGGACGCGTAACTGTCCGGGACACTGCCGATGCCGATCAGGCCGGAAGCGAGGTCCGCGATCGGGGACGGTGTCATGTTGACCACGGCGTGCCGCAGGGCGGGGTCGACGGATTCCAGTACGGCCAGTGTCTCCGCGCTCCGGCCGCTCTGGGAGACGCCGAAGACAGGGTGCCTGCTGGCGGGGAACGGCAGCGGGTGGTCGCCCGCGCCGAGCCGCCAGGAGTGCACACCCCGGCCGCGCAGCGCCCACACCGGGGCGCAGGCCGCCGCCAGGCTGGCGCCGATGCCGACGAACACCGGTCCCGGGCCGGTGAGTCGGCCTCCGGCGGCGAGCGACGTCACGGATCCGGTCAGCCGGGCGATCGCGGCCTCCAGTTCTTCGGCCTGGGTCGCGCGGGCCGCCGGGTAGGCGAGGTAGCCGTCGGTCATGTCTGTTCCGTTCTGTCGTGTCCGTCGAAGGTCGGTGCGGCCGGATCCCATCCGGGTGGGATCCGGGGCACCTCGGGTGCGCCGCTCGCCACCCGGACCGGCGATCCGAGGCCGGCGGACTCCTCGACCGCGAGCATGATGTCGAGCACGTGGTACGCCAACTCACCGCTGGCGCGGGGCCGTTGTCCGGCCCGCAGGGCGCGGGCCAGTTCGAGGACGCCGACACCCCGGTCGCTCGGGACGCCGTCGGCGGGCACGGTGGTCCAGGCCGCGCCGGGCGCGGTCCCGGTCAGCAGCCGGGTCGGCCCGTCGAACCCGCTGACCGGGACCTCCATGACCCCGTCGGTGCCGGTGATCTCGAACAGCTGGCGGCGCAACGGGGAGTCGAAGCTGTAGACGGAGGTGCCGACCGTCCCGGAGGCGAAGGTGGTCACCACGCTGAGGTGGGTCGGCACCTCGACGGGGAAGGCCGTGCCGGCGTCGGGCCCCGAGCCGACGACCCGCTCGGCGCGCGGGCTCTGCCCGCTCGCGCTCACGGAGACGACCGGGCCCAGGAGTTGGACCAGGGCGGTCAGGTAGTAGGGGCCGATGTCGAAGAGCGGCCCCGCCCCCTTGGCGAAGAGGAACTGCGGTCGCGGATGCCACAGGTCGGGGCCCGGCCCCTGCATGAGGGTGAGTACGGTCCTGGGCTCGCCGATCGCCCCTTCGGCCAGCAGCCGGTGCGCGGTCTGTATCCCCGGGCCGAGGACGGTGTCCGGCGCGTTGCCGACCACGACACCCGCGGCGTCGGCGGCGTCGAGGACGGCGCGGGCGGAGGCCCGGTCCAGGGCCAGTGGCTTCTCGCCCCAGACGTGTTTTCCGGCGGCGACGGCGGCCAGCGCGACCTCGGCGTGGGCGGCCGGGACGGTCAGGTTCACCACCAGGTCGACGTCGTCGCGTCCCAGCACCTCGGCGGTGGTGCCCCAGGCCGGCACGCCGTGGGCCTCGGCGCGGGCCCTGGCGCGGGCGGGCACGAGGTCGGCCACGGCGGTGACCGCGAGGTCCGGATAGCTGGTGAGGGCCGTCAGGTACGGGGCGGAGATGTCCCCGGCGCCGATGACGGCGACGCGGACGGGCGCGCTCACGCGTGCGCTCCGGCGAGGAAGTGCGTGGCGTTGCGGGCGACGAGCGGCCATACGTCGCTGTGGTGGGCGACCACTTCGACCACGAGCAGTTCCACCGTGCCGGCGGTCAGGGCGAGCACCTCGTCCATCCGGCCGGCCGTGTCGACGCCGAGGACGGGGCGGTCGTTGCCGGGCTCGCGCTCGTGCACCACGTGCAGGAGCCGTACGCGCTCGCCGAGGCGTGGCAGCAGCTCGAACACGTCGGCGCCGCCGACCCCGGCCCAGTAGACGTCGACCTCCAGCACGACGGCCGGGTCGAGCAGGCCGGTGAGCAGGTCGTAGGCCGGGACGCCTTCCACCGTCTGCGCGAACTCGAAGTCGTGGTTGTGGTAGCCGATGCGGATGCCCCGGGCGGCGGCGCGGCCGGCGGCGTCGTTGAGGGTCGCGGCGAGCTGTTCCACCCCGGCCCGGTCGGCGATGCTGTCCGGGTCGACGTAGGGGGTGACGACGGTGCCGATGCCGAGGGCCTCCGCCGCGTCGAGGACGTGTGTCACGTCGTGCCGTACCACCGACGCGTGGGCGGTGGTGGCGCGCAGTCCGGCGTCCCGCAGGGCCGTACCGAGCCGGTCGGGGTCCGTGAGGATGTCGTACGGCTCCGCGTGGGTGAAGCCGAGGCCCGCCAGCCGGGACAGGGTGGCGCCGAGGTCGGCGGGGCCGAGGTCGTCCCGCACGCTGTAGAGCTGGATGCCCAGCGGCTGTCCGGTCGTCATGCGCCGGCCTTTCCGTGGTCGTGGTCGCCGTGCTCGTGGTCGCCGTGCTCGTGGTGTCCGCCGGGGTGGCAGTGGTCGGCGGTGGACGCCGGTATGTCCAGCGTCGGGTTGCGGTCGAAGAAGCCGTACGGCTTCAGTACGAAGCCGGTGGAGTCGACCGGCATGACCGGCCAGTCCTCCGGCCGGGGGAAGTGGGTCAGCCCGAAGGTGTGCCACAGCACGATGTCGGTGTTGTCGACGTCCCGGTCGGCGGCGGTCCACTCGGGCAGCCCCGCGCCGCCCCGGTGCATGTTGACCAGGTCGCCCGCCGGGTAGTTCTCGTCCGGCGCGTAGGGCGTCACCCACAGGTGCCGGGTGGCGAAGGTGGCCCGGCGGTGGATGTCGGAGGACTCGTCGGCCAGCAGCAGCGGCTTGCCCTCGGGGTGCAGCAGGTAACCCACCGGGGCGCCCAGCCGGTTGGTGACCGAGGGGTTGGTGACCAGCCAGGCCCGGTTGCGGGTGTTGTCGGCGGCCCGCTGGGCCCCCGACTCCGTACGCAGCCGGGTGACGGTCTGGGTGAAGCCGGTGCCGGTGGGATTGCGCGGTCCCCGGGGCACGCGCACGGCCTCCACCTCGTCGACCGCGTTGTCCGTACCGTCCACAGCCATGTCCAGCCGGGCGCTGAACAGGTGTTGGTGGTACGGGGCTCCGAGACCGGGCGCGAGTTCGGAGGCGAACTCGTACCCCGGGCCGGGGTAGGCGGAGGTGAAGACGACACCGGTCGCCTTGACCTCCAGCTCGATGGCCCCGTCGAGCGAGAAGTACCAGGAGAAGCCGTAGTCGTAGTTGCCGACCGTGACGAAGAAGGAGATCACCAGGCGCCGGTTGCGGCGGGACTCCGAGGAGCCGTTCCAGTGGTCGGTGTGCTTCCAGAGGATCCCCGTGTCCTCCTCGTGGACGCAGATGGCCTGCGGGACGATCCGTACCCCGCCCGCGCTGTCGGCGAGGACCGCGTCGAGGTACGTGATGTCGCCGACGCAGTCGCAGCCCAGCTCCAGGGAGTTGGCGAAGCCGCCGAGCAGGTACTCGCCGCAGTCGAAGAAGTTCTGGAACCAGCGCTGCGGGCCGGGGTCGCCGTACGGGACCATCATCTCGGCGACCGAGGCGCGGTAGAGCACCGGGCGCTGCCGGCCGGCGTCGTTGATGCTCACGTTGTGCAGCACCAGCCCCTCCCGCTGGTCGAAGCCGACCTGGAGCGACCAGCCGAGCCAGTCGACGACACCGTTCTCGTCCACGGTGAAGCTGGGGCCCTCGGGCTGGGTGATCTCGATCGGCTTCAGCCCGGCCCGGGGCGGCCGGTCCACCCAGCGGGGGTCGTGGAAGTTGCCGTCCTCCTGGGGCACCGGCAGGTCCACGTGGTCCATCACGTCGAGGACCTCACGGCTGATCACGTCCACGACGACGGTGACGCCGTCCACCGGATGGGCCCAGCCGAGGTCGTCCGGTGTCTTCTGTACGAAGGTGAAGCAGCGCTGGAGGCGGCGCCCGTCCTCGCCCTCCCCCGCCGCACCGGCCGACAGCGGGTTGACGCGCAGTTGGGTGAGGTCCGTCAGACCGCGCCTGCGCATCGCCGCCAACCAGCGCTCGTCGGCGTGCACGATCTCCTCGACCAGCCCGAACTCGGCCAGTACCACGGGGACATGGCCGTCGGTGGCGACGTCCAGCACCCGGGTGGAGACGAGGCGGTCCTCGCCGGGGCAGGCGACGACGTCGTGCGAGAGGCCGGTACGCAGGTCGACCAGCATGACGCGGAAGCGGCGGGGGGCGATCGTACCGGCGAGGAGTTCCCGCTTGTCCTGCTCGGCCAGGCCGAAGTACGAGACGTGCGTGTCGGGGCCGAGCAGGCCCTCCCGCCGGAGCAGGCTCTGGCACGCCGTGATCTCTTCGGGGCGGGGCGAGGCGAGGGCACGGGCCGGCGCCGGTGTGCTGTCGGTGCCGCCGTCGGGGGAAGGAGGTCGCGTTGTTGTGGTCACAGGGGGTCCGCTTCTGCGAAGAGGGTGAGGGGTACGGCGGTTCATGCGCCCGCGTTCCGTGTGAAGGAGGTGCGCAGGCGGTAGCGGTCGCCCGCGTAGCGGATCGAGGAGGAGAGCAGCGGACGCCCGCTCCGGTCACGGACGATCTGGCGCATGTCCAGAACGGGGGTGCCCGGGGCGATGGCGAGGTGCCCGGCGAGCGCCGCGTCGGCGGGGCGCGCCTCGATGGTGGTGTCGGCCTGCGCGAGCTCGAAGCCCAGGCGGGCCATGGTGTCGTACAGCGAACGGGTGGTGAAGTCGACCTCGTCGAAACCGGTGGCGAGGTCGGCGGGGACGAGCGAGTGGTCGACGGCGATCGGCACCCGGTCGAGCAGGCGGACGCGCTCCAGCCGGTACAGCGCGGTGCCGGGGACGATCTGGAAGGCCTCCGCCTCGTCGAAGGTGGCCGGTCCCGGCTCGCACCGCAGCACCCGCGACGTCGGTACGAGCCCCATCCGGCGGGCGGTCTCGGAGAAGGACTCCAGGGTGTTGGGCCACTCCTTGCGCTCCGGGGCGGCGACGTACCAGCCACGGCCCTGGGCGGCGCGCAGCGCGCCCTCCTCGACCAGGGCGGTCAGCGCCTTGCGCAGGGTGACCCGGGAGATGCCGAGCATCCGGCACAGTTCGCGTTCGGGCGGCAGCCGGGAACCGGGCGCGACCTCGCCGAGGGCGATGCGGTTCTCCAGCGCGGACTTCGCCTGGATCCACAACGGCTCCGGGTACGCGCCGGTCAGTTCGGGCGCCGCCGCCGCCGGGCCCGGCCGCTGCGGGCTGCTCTGATCCGTGATCATGCCGGGACCTGGACCCTTTCCCATGTGCCGGAGCGCATCGAGGCGTAGCAGGCGTCGAGTACGTGATTGACGACCACGCCGTCCTCGAAGGTCTCGCGCGGGGTGACCCCCCGGGCGAAGCAGTCGGCGAAGTGCCGCATCTGCTGGCTGAAGCCGTAGGCGCGGGCCTCCTCGGGGACCGGGTGGACCCAGCCGGTGTCGGCGTCGGCCTTCTCGACCAAATAGCCGACGGGGTTCTCGATGAAGCCCCACACCGGGGTCGCGGAGGTGTCGGTGACCAGGCGGCCCGCGCTGCCGACGAGTTCGTGCCGCAGCTGCATCCCGCCCTTCTCGATCCAGGACGACTCCACGGTGGCGAGCTGGCCGCCGGCGAACTTCAGCAGGGCGATCGCCGTGTCCTCGCCGGTGGTCCGGTCGCCGTGGGCGAGGGTGGCGCCCCAGGCGAAGACCTCGGTGACGGGGTTGTCCTTGCCGAAGAAGTGGCGGGCGGACTCGACGGTGTGGCAGCCCATGTCGAGCAGCGCGCCGCCGCCCGCCGTCTCCGCGTCCCAGAAGTGCGGGGCGTGCGGCCCGGAGTGCGCTTCACGGGCCCGCAGGGTGAGCAGGTCGCCGATCGCGCCGGCGGTGACCATCTCGTACGCCTTGGCGATGTTCGGCGAGAAGACCGAACTCTCGGCGTAGCCGTGCCAGACACCGGCCTCGCGGACGACGTCGAGGATCTGCTGCGCCTCGGCGCCGGTACGGGCCAGTGGTTTGGTGCACACGACACCCTTGCCGGCCGCGGCGACGGTCCGTACCGCTTCGAGGTGTGCCTCGTTGGGGACGGCCACGACCACCAGGTCGACGGCGGGGTCGGCGCACAGGGCGGCCATGTCGTCGTAGGCACGGGCGTCCGGTGCCCAGGTGGCGGCCAGTGCGGTGGCGCGTGCCAGGTCGCGGGAGCAGGTGGCGACCAGGGCGGCGTTCCGTGCGTCCTGGAGGGCGTCCGCGTAGGTGTCGCCGATGAATCCCGAGCCGATGAGTCCGACGCCGATCACGTGTTCCTCCGTCCGGTGCTGGTCTCCAAGAGCGCGTCGAAGGCCTGGGACAGCTCCTGGTCGGCCGACTTCAGCTCCGGATGGGCGTCGTGGTGGGCCAGTGCCTCCCTGGCGCCCTCCGCGAAGGAGACACGGGGTGCGAACCCCGGTACCAGCGACCGGAGTTTGGACGTGTCGAAGAGCATCGAGTGGCGGAAGTCGTGCTCCAGCACCTCGCCCCAGCCGGGTACGTGTGCGGCGATGGACTCGCTGGCGCGGTGACGCAGGACGGGGTCGCGCACCCCGGCCGCGGCGGCCAGGGTCAGATGGATCTGGTCCCAGGTGAGGATGTCGCCGCTGACCACGTTGACGCTTTCACCCACCGCGTGGTCCAGGCCCAGCAGCGGGACGACGGCACGGGCGACGTCCCGCGTGTGGGTGAGGGACCACAACGACGTGCCGTCCCCGTGCACCACCACGGGCCGGCCCGCGCGCATCCGCTCGATCGCCGTCCAGCCGGCGAGGACCGGGATCACCGTGCGGTCGTACGAGTGGAAGGGCCGCACGATCGTCAGCGGGAAGCCGGACGTGCGGTGGGCGTCCTCCAGCAGCAGTTCGCAGGCGATCTTGTCGCGGGCGTAGCCGAAGACCGGCTGGCGGCGCGGGCTGGACTCGGTGATCGGCAGGTTCGGCACCGGCCGGCCGAAGACCGAGCACGTGCTGATGAAGACGTACTGCCCGGTCCGGCCGGTGAACAGGCCGGGGTGGGCGCGTATGTCGTCTGGGGTGAAGCCGACCCAGTTGACCACCGCGTCGAACTCGTCGTCGCCCAGCGCCGCCTTGAGGGCGGCGGGGTCGCGGACGTCCGCGCGCAGCTGCCGTACCCCGTCGGCGACGGGCCGGACGGGCTCGGAGCGGGTCACGACGGTCACGTCGATCCCGGCGGCGACCGCCCGGGCCGCCACCGCCGAACCGATCATCCCCGCGCCGCCCAGAAACAGTACGTTCATGCCCGCTCCTCGGTCGGTTCCGGGACACGTGCGCCACGGGACAGCCCGCGGCCCACCAGGTGGTCGTACGAGCGCCGCAGCGCCTCGAACGTGTCGATGTGCAGGCGCTCCAGCTCGACGAGGTGCCACCGCGGACCGGACGGTGTGGTCAGGGTGCGGGCCCAGTCGGTCCCGCCCTCCCCGATGGGCACCATCACGTCGTGCTCGTAGCTGACCGCCGGGCCGTCCTTGACGTGCACGAAGCGCACCCGGTCACCGAGCCCGGCCAGCACGTCGGCCGGGTCCGCGCCGCCCATCCGTGCCCAGTACGCGTCGAGTTCGACCAGGACGCGGTCGTCCAGCAGCTCCAGCAGCAGGTCGTACGCGGGACGGCCCCCGAACTGCTGGGAGAACTCGGCGAAATGGTTGTGGTAGGCGATCCGCATCCCCCGGCCGGCCGCGCGTTCGGCGGCCTCGTTGACCCGCTCGACACCGCGCCGGATCGCGTCCGGCGAGTCGAACTCCTCGCGCTCCATGCTCCATACGAGGACGTCGGCCCCCAGCTCCTCGTTCGTGTCGAGCAGCGCCTCGGCGCCGGGCCCGGCGGGGAACGGGGTGTGCGCGCTGGTCAGGGTGAGGCCGGCGGCGGCGATGGCGTCCCTGACCCGGGCGGGCCCGAAGTGCTCCACGAGGCCGTAGGTCTCGATGCCCAGGTAGCCGAGGCCGGCCAGCCGGGCCAGGGTGCCCTCCAGGTCGGACCGTGCCTGGTCGAGCACGGTGTACATCATGACGCCGATACCGGCTGTCACGTCTCCTCCTCCGGCCGGCCCCTCGGGACCGGTACGCGTGGACTCAGTCACGGCCGGCCGCCCACCGCAGGGCCTGCCTGACCAGAGTGCGGACCGGGGGTTCGCCCCAGGAGCGCATGTCATGGCCGAGCGCCAGATAGACCACCCGGCCGGCCCCGAACCGGCGGGCGTAGAGCACCGGGATGACGGCCCCGTCGGCCCGGTGCCGTTGCGCGAGCACGGTGATGTCCTGGTCCGCCGTCTCGAACTCGTAGTACTCGTCGAAGAGTTCGAAGTCGGTGAGCCCTTCGGTGACCGGGTGGTCGGCGACGATCTCGACGGTGTGCCGGCCCTCGTGGTGGCCGGGTCCGTGGGAGAGGTAGCGGTTGCCGAGCAGCTCGAAGAGCGGCCTGTCCGCCGGGTCGACGCCGTCCCCCCGTACCCCCATGATGTTGGCGCCGTGCACCCCCACCAGCCCCTTGCCGCCCCGTACCGCGTCGGCCAGCGCGCGCTGCTGGTCCGTCGTGAACTGCCCGCCCGCGGTGTAGAGGAGGTAGACGTCCGCCTCGGCCGTCTCGGGCCGTGGATCGACGAAGCGGCTGGTGCCCATGGCCTTGCGGGTGGCGAACCCGGCCTCCACGCCCAGCTGCTGGAACACTCCGGCGGCGCTGAGCAGGTCGTGGTGGATGTCGTCGCCGTTGACGACGACCATGGCTCTGGGAGTCGGGAGGTGTGGCATGGCTCTCCTCGCGGGGGTGCGGCAGGGGGATGGTGGTGCGGGGGCGCGCGGCGCGCGCCGGCTCAGACCGGCTTCAGCCGCAGCGCGACGACCGGGTTGGGCACGGGGCTGAAGTAGGGGTCCTGCGGTGTGGGGAACCCGGTCGCCTTCGCGGTGCTCCAGTTGCCGTAGCTGCCCCAGTAGAACATCGGGATCCACGGCAGGTTCTCGACGAAGATCTTCTCTATCCCGTTGAGGATCTGCTGCCGCTGGGCGTCCGTGGTGGCCTTGGGATACTCCTTGAACAACGCCGCGGCCTCGTCGTTCCGGAACCGCTCGATGTTCTGGAAGGTCGGCGTCGCCTTCCCCACCGGGTAGTAGAGGTTGGGGTTGATCGTGTCGTTGTAGTACGAGAAGGCGCGCGGCGCGGAGTTGACCGGGTAGCCCATCGTGGAGTCGAAGTCGCCCTTGCCGGTGAGGGTGTTGATCTCGTTCACCGTGGTGGTGTCGATGGTGAGCTTGATCCCGATGTCCTTGAGCTGGGACACCAGCACCTGCACCCGGGAGGCGATGTCGGTGTACGACGACGGGAAGCTGACCGAGAACTCGACCCGCTTGCCGCCCTTCTGGTAGTAGCCGTCACCGCCCTTGCTGTAGCCCGCGTCGGTCAGCGTCCGATGGGCCTTCGCGACGTCCTGGGTGAAGTCGACCCCCTTCAACTCGGGGGACACGGACGAGGTGTAGGCGGGCATCGGCAGTCCGGTGACGCTGGTGGCCGGCGGCGCGCCGCTGGCCGCGCCGACCTGCTTGCGGTCCACACCGAGGCTGATGGCCCGCCGCACCGCGAGGTCGCTGAGCGGCCAGCGCTCCAGGTTGGGGATCAGACCGTCGGTCCCGGCCAGCGGTGCCCAGTAGTTGTTGTGCTCGCTGCGGCTCAGGTACGTCTTGTCGGCGTTGGCGATGTACGTGCCGCCCCAGTCCGCCTGACCCTGGACCAGCGCGTTGGTCATGCTCACGTTGTCCTTGTACGCGACGAACCGCAGCGCCTTGATCTGCGCCTTCGCCTGCCAGTACTCCTCGTTGCGTACGAGTGTGAAACTCTGCGCCGAGAACTGGCCGAGCTTGAACGGGCCGGTGCCGACCGGGTTCTCGTCGGTGTACTTGCTCGGGTCCTTGACCTTGGACCAGATGTGCCGGGAGACGATGGGCGCCGACACGACGTTGGTGAAGAACTGCTCGGACGGCACCGGGAAGGTGAAGACGACCTGGGTCGGGCCCGGCGCGGTGACCGAGGTGATCTCGACGCCGAGCAGGTTCAGCCCGGGGTTCTCCTTCAGCATGGTGTACGTGAACACCACGTCGTCGGCGGAGAACGGGGTGCCGTCGGTCCACTTCACCCCGGACTGGATGTCCAGGGTGAGTGTCTTGTTGCTGTCCGACCAGCGCCAGGCCTTGGCCAGCCAGGGCAGGTCGTGGCCGATGTCGACGGTGTTGATCTGCACCAGCGGCTCGTAGATGAAGCCGCCGGAACCCTGCGAGGTGTAGGTCAGCGCCTGCGCGGTGTTGGCCAGGAACGGGTTGAAGACCTTGGTGAGGTTGTCGGACTGGCCGGCCACGGTGAGGGTGCCGCTGCCGCCGCCCGAGCCGCCGCCCGAGGACGATTGGCAACTGGCGAGGGCGAGCGAACCGGCGACGGCCAGGGCGCCGGCGAGAACGCCTCGTCTTGACACGCCTGTCGCGATGAGCGACTTCGAAGTAGTCACGTGCGTCTGCTCCTTGAGAGGTGGGACGGCGGGAGAGATACGTGGGGGTGTACGGGAGGTCCGGTCGTGGATCAGTCGGTGGGGGCGGCCGGGCGCGCGACGGCCCGGGTGTTCTCGGCCCGCTGGCTACGGGCCTCCGGGTCGTCGGCGTAGAGCCAGCACCGGACGGTGTGTCCGGCGGTGAGGTCGAACGGCTCCGGTGCGGTGGTGGCGCAGCGTTCCATCGCGTACGGGCAGCGCGGGTGGAAGCGGCAGCCGGCCGGCGGGTCGATGAGGCTGGGCGGCTGCCCGATGTCCCGGACGCGGTCGGCGCCGGACCTCGACGGGTCGGGCGCGGAGGCGATCAGCAGTTGGGTGTACGGATGCGCCGCCTGCTGCGTCACCTCTTCCGAGGGGCCGCTCTCGACCAGCTGCCCGGCGTACATCACCGCGGTGTCGGCGGCGAAGTAGCGGGCGGAGGCGATGTCGTGGGTGACGTAGAGCATCGCCGCGTTGCGTTCCTCGGTCAGGCGGCGCAGCAGGTTGAGGATGCCGAGACGGATGGAGACGTCGAGGCTGGAGACCGGTTCGTCGGCGAGGAACACCTCGGGGTCGGCGGCCAGCGCGCGGGCGATGGAAATGCGCTGGAGCTGTCCGCCGGAGAGTTCGTGCGGGTATTTCGCGGTGAACTGCCGGGGCGGCACCAGGTTGATCTGCGTCAGCAGATCGTCGATGACGGCGGCCTGTTCCTTGCCGCGCTTGCCGGGGTGGTGCAGCGCGACGGCCCGCTTGAGGGTGCCGGCGATCGTGGCGACCGGGTTGAAGGACCCGAACGGGTCCTGGAGGATCAGCTGGACCGTGCGGACGTGGTCGCGGAAGGCCTTGCCGCGCATCGCCCGCACGGGTTCGCCGTGCAGCCGTATCTCGCCGCCGGTGAGCGGGTGGAGCTGCGCGAGCAGCCGGGCCAGGGTCGACTTGCCGGAGCCGGACTCGCCGACGAGTGCGGTGATCCGTCCCGCGTACAGGCTCAGCGAGACGTCGTCCACGGCGTGCACGACCCTGCGGGTGGCGCCGCGCCGGGGAAGTCCGCTCCGTACGGGGAAGTGCTTGGTCACGTGGACGGCTTCGAGTACGGGCCGCTCCCCGGCCGTGGCGCCGGCCGTGGTCACCGTCCCGGCCTGCGTGTCAGCGCTCATCGTGTATCACCTGTCGCCAGTTCGTTCGGGGTGGTCTCGGGGTGCGGGCCGCCGGTGTGCGCGGTCTCCTTCTCCTGGGCGGCGTCCGTGTGCAGCAGGCAGGCCGCGAGCGAGGTGCCGCCTCCGGGGCCGCCGACCTGGTAGAGCTGCGGCACCTGCGTGGCGCAGGCGTCGAAGGCGTGCGGGCAGCGGGGTCGGAACGCGCAGCCGCTGGGCAGTTTCCGCAGGTCGGGCGGGGAGCCGACGATGCCGGTCAGCTCCCGCTTGGGACCGCCGAGGGTGGGGAAGGAGGCCAGCAGCCCTCGGCTGTACGGGTGTTGGGGGCGCCGGTAGAAGGTGTCGGCCGGGGCCATCTCGACGACCTTGCCGCCGTACATCACCGCGATGGTGTCGGAGAGTTCGATGAGCAGCGACAGGTCGTGGGTGATGAAGACGACCGAGAAGCCGAGCCGGTCCTTCAACTCCATGATCTTCTCGATGATCTGACGCTGGATCACCACGTCGAGCGCGGTGGTCGGTTCGTCCATCACGATGATCTCGGGGTCGAGGGCGAGCCCGACGGCGATCATCGCGCGCTGCCGCATCCCGCCGGAGAGTTCGTGCGGGTAGGAGTTCGCGCGGTCCGCGGGGATGCCGACGATGCCGAGCAGTTCCACCACCCGCGCGGCGCGTTCCCGCGCGTCCATCCCCGGCCGGTGGGCGACGATGACGTCCTCGATCTGGGCGCCGACGCGCAGGATCGGGTTGAGCGCGTTCATCGCCGACTGGAAGACGATGGACAGTTCCTCCCAGCGGAAGCCGCGCAGTTCGGTGTCGTCCATGGCCAGCACGTCGACGGTGGTGCCGTCGGGCTTGGTGTAGTGGATCTCGCCCCGGGATATCTCGGCCGGCGGCTTGTGCAGCCGGGTGATGGCGTAGGCGAGGGTGGACTTGCCGGAGCCGGACTCGCCCGCGATGCCCAGGACCTCACCGCGCCGCAGGGTGAACGACACGTCGCTGACCGCCGGGGTGCGGCCGCCCTCGCCGACGTACTCCACCCGCAGGTCGCGGACGTCGAGCACGAGGTCGGTGCTGTCCTGGGTGAAGGGCGTCGCGGCGGGCCTCCGTACCACCGGGCCCTGGTGTTTGACGCGGCGCGGGCGCTTCGCCGACACCTGGCCGCGCTGGGCCTTCTTGGTGCCGAGGCCGACCTGCCGCAGCCGGGGGTTGATGAACTCGTCGATGCCGAAGTTGACCAGGGACAGCGCGGTGCCGAGCACCGCGATGGCCAGCCCGGCGGGGACGAACCACCACCAGGCGCCGGTCAGCAGGGCGCTGCCGGTCTGCGCCCAGTAGAGGATCGTTCCCCAGGACCACTGGGTGACGTCGGCGAGGCCGAGGAACGCCAGGCTGGCCTGGGTGAGGATGGCGAAGATGACGGTGCCGAGGAACGAGGCGGCGATCACCGCCATCTGGTTGGGCAGGATGTCCTTGAGGATGATCCGCCAGGTGTTCTCGCCGGTGGCGCGGGCGGCCTCCACGAAGTCCCGTTTGCGCAGGGAGAGGGTCTGGGCGCGCAGCACCCGGGCGCCCCAGGCCCAGCCGGTGACAGTGATGACCAGGATGATCCCGAGGGAGCCGCTGTGCGGCAGGTACGCGGCGAGGATGATGGTCAGCGGCAGTCCCGGCAGGACGAGGAACACGTTCGCGAGCAGCGACAGCACTTCGTCGCCGACCCCGCCGACGTACCCGGCGGTGATGCCGACCCCCACCGACAGGGCGGTGGTGATCACGGCGGCGCCGAGGCCGACGACCATCGAGGCGCGGGCGCCGTACAGCATCTGGGACAGGACGTCCTGGCCGTTCTGCGTGGTGCCCAGCCAGTGGGACCCGGACGGGCCGGCGAGGGCGGCGTCGCTGACGGCGGAGGGGTCGTACGGCGAGATCCACGGCGCGATCACGGCCAGGATCACGAAGACCAGCAGGATCGCCAGGCCGGTGAGGGTCAGCGGCGACCGCAGCAGGCGGACCCAGAGCCGGGCCACGCTCCCGGAGGACTCCACGCCCGTGTCGGCCTCGGCCAGGGCGGCGGGTTGCAGGGCCATGGGTCAGCTCTCCCTTGTCCGCGGGTCGAGGAACACGTACGCGATGTCGGCGAGCAGGTTCGCGACGAGTACCAGCACGGTGATGAGCAGGAAAATCGCGGACATCAGGGGGTAGTCGGCCGCCTGTGCGGCCTTGAAGAGCACCGACCCGATGCCGGGGTAGTTGAAGACGACCTCGGTGACGATGGAGCCGCCGATGACAAAGCCGAGCGACATCGCGAAGCCGGAGAACGACGGGAGCATCGCGTTGCGGGCCGCGTAGGTGTACATCACGCGGCGCTTGGAGAGGCCCTTGGCCTCGGCCAGCCGGACGTAGTCCTCGCCGAGCGTGGTGAGCATCATGTTGCGCATGCTGATCAGCCAGCCGCCGACCGAGGCGACGGTGATGGTGGCGGCGGGCAGGACCGCGTAGTTGAGGGCGCTGCCGAGGAAGCCGCTGTTCAGCCCGACGCTCTGGTCGAGCGCGTAACCGCCGGACAGCGGGAACCAGTTGAGGGTGATCGCGAAGACGTAGACCATGATGATCGCGAACCAGAAGTACGGGATGGACGACAGGAACGTCGTCAGGGGCACCAGCGAGTCGAGCCAGCTGCCGCGTTTCCAGCCGGCCAGCATGCCCAGCGAGGTGCCGAGGACGAAGCCGAGCACGGTGCAGAGGGTGACGAGGATGAGCGTCCAGTACATGCTCTGGCCGAGGACCGTGCTGACCTTGGACGGGTAGTAGGCGTACGAGATGCCGAAGTTGCCGGTGAACACGCTGTGCCAGTAACTGAGGTACTGCTCCCAGAGGTTCTGGTTCGGCTGCCCGAAGAGGACCCGCAGGGCGTGCACCGCGGAGGGGCTGAGCTTGCCGTGGAACTGGTTGATCAGGTTGTCCGCCGGATTGCCCGGCATGATGCGCGGGATGAGGAAGTTGAGGCTGATCGCCGCCCAGGCGGTGAGCAGGTAGAAGGCGATCTTCCTGAGGAGTGTGCGCACGGATCAGTCCCCTTCACGGGCGGGTCGGCAGGCCCAGCGGGCGGCGCGCCGCAGGAGGTGGCGCAGCGCGGGCTCGCCCCAGATCCGCATGTCGTGGCCCAGCTGGAGGTAGCAGACCCGGCCGTTCCCGTACGGGCGTACGTGGACCAGCGGTTCGGGGCCGGTGGGGGTCTCGCGCCAGGCGACCACCCGTACGCCGGGGGCTGTCGCCAGCCGGTAGTGCTCGTGGGTGACCTCGAACGGCGCGATGCCCGCGGTCAGTTCGTGCCGGGGGTCCAGGTGCACCTCGAACCGGCTCTCGTGGGGCGACGGTCCGTGGGAGAGGTAGCGGCTGCCGATCAGGCCGGCGAGCAGCCGGTCCGCCTCGTCCGGCTGGTCCCGCTGATCCGGCTGGTCCCGCGGCGGGGCGAGGACCGTGGTGGAGTGCAGTGCGACCAGACCGCAGCCGCCGCGCACCGCTCGCGCCAGCCTCCGGCGCTGTGCTCCGGTGAACCGGCCCAGCGCGGTGTAGAGGACCACCACATCCGCCTCGGACGCGTCGTCCAGCCGGGCGGTGCCCAGCGCGGTGCGGGTGGCGAACCCCTCCTCGGTCAGCGCGCTCCGCACCGCGGAGGCCGCGGTGAACAGGTCCTCGTACACGTCGTCGCCGCTGAACACGGCGAGGGCGGTGGGCGCGGTGACACCGGCGCGGGGCGCGGAGGCAGGGCGGGGCTGTGTTGTCTGCATGCGGAGGCTCGATTCAGTAGGTGGAGCGCAATTCACCGGTAGGGCTCCAGAAGCCCTCCGCCCGCCCGCTGATCAGGGCGTTGTCCATGCGGTCCAGCGGCAGGGGCACCCGCCGCCGGGATCTGCTGCTCTCGTAGGTGGCGAAGATCAGTTCGGCGCCGCGCAGTCCGTGCTCCGCGTGCAGCTCCGGTCGCCGGCCGGTCCGCAGTGACGCCACCAGATCGCGGATCGCGTCGGCGGTGCCGGCGACGATCGCCGGGTCCACCGCGTACTCCCAGTTCCGGGGATCGGTGTCGAACGGCGACTCCCGCACCAGGTCGTCCCGGCCGAAGCGCCGCAGCACACCACGGGCGCCCCGGATGTCGGCCCGTCCCCGGGTGCCCTGGACGATCAGTCCGAGGTCGTTCTCCACATGGAGTACGGGGGTGTGCGGTTCGCGCCCGGTGGAGACGACCGCGCGTACCCCGTCCGCCCAGCCGAACTGGGTCAGCGAGGCGGTCTCGGTGAACACGCCGTACACGTAACGGTCGACGGAGACATCCACCTGCCCCAACACCCATTCGGGAGCGGCGTCCTGACGGTGGAACAGGATCAGGTCGAGGATGTGGGTGCCCCAGTCGAAGAGGTTGGGGCAGTACCCCTCGACCGTCACCACCTCGCCGATCTCGCCCTGCGCGATCCACTCCCTGACCTGCCGTTGTACGGGGTCGAAGCGGCGCTGGAGGTTGAAGGTCAGCTGGACCCCGGCGCCTGCCGCGATGGCGGCCGTCTCCAGGGCTTCGCCGTAGCTGAGCGCCACCGGCTTCTCGCAGTGGATCGCCCGGGCGCCCGCCGCGACGGCCGCCCGCACCACCTCGGGGTGGGAGGCCGGCGGGGTGCAGACGCTGACGATGTCCGGCCGTACCGCGGCGAACAGGTCGTGGAAGTCGGTGTGTACGGCGGGCACGTCCAGTTCGGCGGCCAGCGCCCGCGCGGTCCCCGGATCCACGTCCGCGAGGCCGGCCAGGGTCACACCGGGGGCGGCGAGATAGCCGCGTCCGTGCACCCTGCCCTGCGAACCCGCCCCGACCACCACGGCCGAGAGCACCTCTCCGGCGGCTTGCGCGGCATCTTCCATCGCCGACTCGCTCTCTTTCGGCCGATTTAGTGGTGTGCCAAATGCATACCACTTGCCGACATCTTAATACGAACGGCGATCCTGTCTAGAGGTGGAACAGCAGAGAACGCGGCGTAAATTCGCCGCCTAGTTAGCAACTTTAGCCACAAACATGGACATACAGGGTGGATGAATTCGGCCATGGATCAGCCATGGATGGTCGAATCAGCGCTTACCACTTAGAACCACATCGCTACACTGATCCGAACCACTCAGACAGGAGACCCGTATGAAGATCAGTCAACTTGTCGGCCGGCGCACCTCCGAGGTCGTCACCGCGGACGACCCCGTCCCCGCCGACCACCAGGTGCTGGTGGAGGTGCTGGCCTGCGGAGTGTGCACGTCGGACATCGGGCCGTGGCTCACCCACGACGCGGCCGGCACCCCGGTGCGGCTCGGTCATGAGGTGGTCGGCCGGGTCGCCGCCGCCGGGCGCGACGCGAAGCGGTGGCGTCCGGGCGACGTGGTGACCGGTCTGGGCGGCGACGGGTTCGCGACGCTGGCGGTCATGGACGCGGACGCGGTGCTGCCGGTACCGGCGGGCATCGAACCGGCGCACGCCCTCGGCGAACCCGTCGCCGACCTGGAGGAGGCGCTGTCCCGTACCGGCATCGGAGCCGGTGACCGGGTGGCCGTGGTGGGGCTCGGCTTCATGGGGCTCGGACTCGTCCAGCTCGCCAAGAGGTACGCGCCCGGTCTGCTCATCGGCGTCGACCCCGATCCCGCCCGGCGCCGGCGGGCCCTCGCGCTCGGCGCCGACCTGGTGTTCGCCCCCGACACACTGCCGGAGGAGTACCGCACGGACACCGGCCGGGCCACGGACGCCCGCCCCGCGATCGTGCTGGAGGCGACCGGGGCCACCGGCGGGCTGAAAACGGCGGGCGGCATGGTCCGGCCGTTCGGCACCCTGTGTGTGGTGGGCTACCACCACACCGGCGACGCGATGATGGACATGGACCTCTGGTACAAGGCCGTCACCGTCGTCAACGGCTTCTGTCCCGACCGCACCCGGCTGGTCGCCGCGATGCGGGAGAGCCTCGGCCTGATCGCCGAGCGGCGGTTCAGTTACGAGCCGCTGATCACCCACCGGTTCGGGCTGGACGACGTCGACGAGGCGTTCCGTACGCTGGAGGAGGCGGGCCCGGACTTCGTCAAGGGTGTGGTGCTGTTCTGACCCTCGGGGCGGAACGGCCCCGGACAGGCCGGCCTACGACCGCGCGAACGACGTACGCAGCCGGTAGCGGTCGCCCGCGTACTGGATGGTCGACACGAACAGCGGCTCCTGCTGTGCGCCCAGGGCGACTTGCCGCATGACGAGCACCGGGTCGCCGGGCGCCAGATCGAGGTGCTCGGCCGCCCGTTCGCCGGCCTTCGTCGCCTCGATGGTGCTGTCGGCCCGTACCGGTTCGACCCCGGCCGCCGCGAGGGTCGCGTACAGCGAGCGCTCCTGGAAGTCGAGCCGCTCGATGTCCGGGACGAGTGCCTGCCGCAGGCGCGTCAGGTCCAGCGCTATCGCGACGCCCTCCAGCAACCGCACCCGCTCCAGGCGGAAGAGCGGCGTCCCGGGGGCGATGGCCAACTGCTCGGCCTCGTCGATGGTGGCCGGACTGGTCTCCGCCCGCAGCACCTTCGAGTGGGGGGTGAGCCCCATCCGCGCCGCCGTCTCGCTGAACGACTCCAGTGTGTTGGGCCACTCCTTCTTCCGCGCGCTCCGGGCGACGTACCAGCCGCGCCCGTGCGACGGATTCAGCACACCCGCCTCGACCAGACTGTTCAGCGCCTTGCGCAACGTCACCCGGCTGATGCCCAGTTGGAGGCACAGCTGGCGTTCGGGAGGCAGCCGCCCGCCCGGCTGGAGCACACCCCGGTCGATCTCGCCCTGGATCACCTGGACCGCCTGGATCCACAACGGCTCGGGATATCCGGGCAGCGCGGCACCGGAGACCTCAGGCGAGTCGTTCATACAGTGAGGCTCCCATGGTGATGTGTACGGTGAACAGGCGCGGATCACCTTAGCTTCACCGGCGACCCCCTGGCCAGGCGGCACGATGGCAGGCGCCACGATGGCCGGGCGGCGCGACGGCCGGCCATCGTGAGGGTCACCGCGCCGGGCTGCGCCGTGTCACCTTCCCCTTCGCGTCCGCGTCGAGCGAGGCCGTGCCGTTGGGCCCGGTCACGGTGATCCGTACGGCCAGGGCGCCCGTGAGGTGGTCGACGGTGACCTGCCAGCCGCGCGGGGCGCGGACACCGAGGGTGGTCCTGGCCTCCTCGACCAGGGCGGGGATGCGCGCACACGGCAGGGAACGAACGTCGAACTGGACGACAGGAGTGTCCATGGGCGCGAACACCACCGACAGCAACTGTTCCTGGATGCTGACGGTGAGCGCCTGGCGCGCGTCCTTCTCCTTGTCCTTGGTCAACACGTCGACGGCCCGGCACAGTTCGCCCCGGTCGAGCAGCGACTGGCCGGGGCCGACGGAGACCGTGCCCAGCCCCGCCGACGACGTGACCGTGGTCGACGACGACGTCGTGGAGACGGAGGGCTCCGAGGAGGACGGCGGCCGCGCGGAGGTCTCGTCGCCGAAGAGGTCCGCGCGGAACGACAGGACCACGGCGGCGGCGCCGAGCAGCACGCCGACGAGGAGGAGAAAGCCGAACGCGCAGCCCTCCGGGGGCTCTTTCACCAGGGCGGACACGGGCGCGGAGTCGATACGGGCCTCGGCGGCGCGCTCCTTCCACTCCGGGGCGGGCCGCTCGACCAGCCGTACCTTCCAGGGCCGCTCCGGCCGGTACGCCACCACCACGACGGCGCCCGTCCGGTGGTCGGGAAGGTCGACCAGGTTGATGTTCGCGGTCGTCTCGACGCGGTACGCGGGCGCGTCGTCCGGTGCGACCGACAGGACGAACTGGACGGGTATGTCGCCCGTTTCGCCTCCGACCGCGTGCGCGCTCTCGATCTTCGCGAGAGCCGTACGGGACCCCCCGGCCGCCTCGCGGAGGCGCCGCGGCAGCCCGGCGACGAAGAGCAGCAGGGCGTACACGACGGGCAGGCCCAGACCCCCGGCGAACAGCGGTACGTTCTCGATGACACCGCCGACGACCAGCGCGGCCAGTGACGCTCCGGTCACTCCCCCGGTCAGAAACCCCCTCGCGAGGGCCACCGGACGGTGGTGGGTGGGCCGTACGGTCTCCGTGATCGTCATGCGTACGATTGTCTGCTGTCCGGGCGGCCACCGGAATGCCTAAGTCATCACAACGGCGCCGTCGTCCGCGTCGTCGGTCTCCGGCTCCTCGGGCGGGTCGGCGAGTTGCTCGCGCAGGTAGTTCCAGACCACCGCCACCAGCGCGGCGGCCGGCACCGCGAGGAGGCTGCCCACCACACCGGCGAGGCTGCCGCCCAGGGTGACCGCCAGCAGGACCACCGCCGCGTGCAGGCCGAGCCCGCGACTCTGGATCATGGGCTGGAGCACGTTGCCCTCCAACTGCTGGACCACGATGATGATCGCCAGCACGATCAGCGCGTCCATCAGGCCGTTCGACACCAGCGCGATGAGCACGGCGACCAGCCCGGCGAACAGGGCGCCCACGATCGGCACGAACGCGGAGACGAAGGTCAGCACCGCCAGCGGGAGCACCAGGGGCACGTCGAGAACCCACAGGCCGAGCCCGATGAACACGGCGTCGAGGAGGCCGATGAGGGCCTGGGACCGTACGAACGCCCCCAGGGTGTCCCATCCGCGCGCGGCCACGATCGGGACGTCGGTGGCGAGCCGGCCGGGGAGCTGACGGGCGAGCCACGGCAGGAACCGGGGGCCGTCCTTGAGGAAGAAGAACATCAGGAAGAGCGCCAGGACGGCGGTGACCACCCCGTTGAAGACCGTGCCCACGCCCGTGACGACGGCGCCCACCATGCTGCCGACGCTGCCCTGGATCCGGGCGACCGCGGCGTCGAAGGCCCCCGCGATCTGGTCGTCGCCGATGTTCAGCGGGGGCCCGGACGCCCACTCGCGCAACTTCTGGATGCCGTCGGCCACCCCGTCGGTCAACTCGCCGGACTGGGACGCCACCGGCACCGCGATCAGTGCCACGATGCCCAGCGAGACCAGGAGGAAGAGGACAGTCACCGCCGACGCGGCGAGCGCGGGGGCCCACCCCCGCCGGCGCAGGAAACTGGTCAGGGGCCAGGTCATCGTGGTGAGGAACAGGCCCACCACCAGCGGCCAGACGACCGGCCACATCTTGCCCAGGAGCCACAGCGCCACCGCGACCATGACAAGGACCGCCAGCAGCTCGACGGAGACGCGCGCCGATCTCCGGAGCGCCGCGGCGGTTTTTGTGGAACTCAACGTGGCAGACATGGGGGTCACCCTATGGGCTGCGGTCACGGGTGATCCCCCGCCCCGGATGCTTCCGTCGCGCGCGGGGAGCAACGCCGGTGCGGTACGGGCGACTTGCCGTCCCGCGCACCGGGTCCGCGACGCTCACGCGGTGGCCGGGAAACCCCGTACCTCCGGGTAGTCGACCTTGTCCGGCAGCTGGTGACCGAGGGCGGTCAGCCGCTCCGCGACGTCCGCCGGGCTCCTCCCCGTCAGGCTCGCGCTGCGCAGGACGTGCTCCAGGTGGACGTTGTCCAGGTACGAGCGGTCGACGGTCGCGAGCAGCCGGACGTCCGCCTCGTCGGCGACCTCGGGCAGGATCGCGTTCCCGTGCAGCCAGTGCCCCATCGTGGCCAGCCGCCCGGCGATGTCGGCGGGGCCGCGTCCCGTGGCGAGAGCCCCGCGCAGGATGTGCCGCATCGCCAGCCCGACGACGGTGTTCTGCGCCAACCAGGGGCTACGGCCGTCGAGTCGCTCGCTGAGGATGACGTAGTCGTCGTCCTCCGGGGTGTCGGGCACGGGCGGTGCGGAGTAGCCCAGCTCCGTCAACCGGGCGGCGATGTCCGCCGGGGTGCGCCCCGTCTGCCGCGCGACCTCCAGGATGTGCCCGACGGGCGGCGTCGAGTAGTGCCAGCCGGCCTCCGAAGAGGTGAGGAGCGGTTCGTCCGAGGGGTCGGGGGTGTACGGCAGCCGGAGGCCGAGCGCGAGCAGCCGCGTGGCGGCCGCGTACGGGCTGCGCCGCGTCTCCGAGGCGGCCTCCCTCACGCGGTACGCGGGCACCTCGTCGCCCCAGTCGGCCCACTCGCGGTAGCGGCCGCTGTTCCTGGTGATCAGCAGGGCGTCGCCGCGATCCGGGGTCTCGGGCAGCGGACTGCCACTGCCACCGAGCCGGTAGCCGAGCGCGGTCAGCCGCCGTGCGACGTCGGCGGGACTCCGGTCGGTCAGGCTGCCCCTTTCGAGTATCTGGCGCAGGGGCACGGGCTTGGCGACATCGAGCCAGGTGCGGCGGTACTCCGCGGTGATGTCCCGGAGCAGGGTGAGGTCACCGGGCTCGACGCGGTCGGGCAGGGGCCCTCCGGTGAGCTGGATGTCGGCGTAGCCCAGGGCGGTCAGCCGTGCGACGACGTCGGCGGGGGCGTGTCCCAGCACGGCGGCGGCGTGCAGCACGTGCCCGTACGGGACCTGTTCGGCGGGGTCCAACCAGGGCCGGCGGCCGTTGAGTTCACCACTGGCGGTCCTGAGGTCGTCCGGGTCCTGGGACTCGGGGGCGGTGTCGTACATGGTGGGGCCTTTCGACGGCGGGGCGAGGAGGTACCGGGGGTCAGGACGCGGCGGCAACGGTCATTCGTCCACCGCGACATAGCGGCCGTCCCCTTCGTCCCATTCGGGATCGACCTCCTCCCGTTCCTGACTGGCTGTCAGATTCACCCGGACTCCGTGCGGCTCCAGTTCCGTCCAGAGGCGCAGCATCATGGCGTGGCTGAGAAAGTGGTGCGAGAGGTCCAACTCCCGCAGGTGGGTGAGCGGTTGGCCCGTCAGCAGCGCCTCCGCGCCCTCGTCGCCGAGCGTGCCCATCGACAGGCTCAGCGACGTCAGCCGGGCCACGACCGGCGCCGAGGCCAGCGCGGCGGCCAACTCGTCCTGGATCGGGCTGTTCTGCAACCCCAGGTGGCGCAGGGCCGGTTTCCCCCGCCCGGCGAGGAGCGGCGCGAGGTGCTCGACCGTCGTCCCGCCGCCGTAGTTGTCGTGGCCCAGCCACAACTCCAGGCGCTCCAGGGAGGGCAGGTCGGCGGCGGCGATCTGCGCCGCCGCGTCCGGGGGCAGCCCACCGGACTGGACGCGCAGCACCCGCAGTGATGCATGGCCGGTCACGGGGAACTCCAGGCCCTCCCCGCCGCGTACGGCCAGCTCCCGCAGACCGGGGAACGCCGCCAGGACGGGCGCGACGTCCTCCAGATAGAGGGAGGAGATCATCGACTCGTCGTCCTCCAGGTCGGCGAGGAAGAGCGCTTCAAGTCCGGTCAGGCGGGGTGCGAGGCCGGTCAGCCAGTTGTCGTCCGCGAACCCGGAGTCGCCGTACCAGGGCTCGCCGAAGACCATCGCCCGTACCTTCTCCAGGTCGACGGACTCGGTGAAGCGCTCCCAATAGACCTCGGCGCGCCCCCGGTGGTCGGCCTCGCGGGGCAGTTCCCCGCATTGGAAACGCCAGGCCACGGACGCCGCGTCGGGCAGGTCCACGGGGTTCACAAACGGCGAGAAGGTGTAGGTGGGCAGTCCGTAGAACTGCTCGACGTGGTGCACATACGACAAAACGTGGCTCCCGACACTCCGGACGCGGCGGCTGTTGCCAAGGTTCTACCAGCCCCGTCCGACACACGGGTCACTTCAGTGTCATCCCGTCACGTACGTACAGCCTGCGGGAGGTTGCCGGAAATCAACGGCGGACAGCGACCGCCCCGCCCAGGCTTCCGGGCATGCTGCTTCGCCGGACACGACGGATGACCATGGTCCTCGCCGCGGCCCTCACGCTCTCCCTCACCGGGGTGGTCGAGGGGGGGTACGGGCACGGCACGGGCCACCGAACTCTTCGGGGTCGGCGACCTGCCCGGCCAGGACGGTGTCCTCGGCGCCGGCGGAATGGGGATCTCCACAACCGGCCGGTGAGGAACCGCCACGTGGAGCGGATCGGCGGGTCGACCCTGGCCGTCGGCCCGGGCAGCACGGCGGTGTGGACGTTCAACGACGCTCCGTAGTGCCGTCGGGGCGTATCCGACTGCGTCCGTACGGGTGGTCGTGGGCGCGATCGCCCTCCCCTCGGCTCCACCGGAACTACGTTGCTGGGCGACCAGCTGCCACTTCCCGGAGGACACCGATGGCGATCCCCGCCCTGGACCACTCGACCACCCGCTACTCCCTCGCACACGCCTACTGGATGGCACGGGCGGCCGGGCTGGCCACGCTGGACCCGGCCGCCGTCGAGGCCCAGGCGACCGCGTGGGGCTTCGACGAGGTACGGCACTTCGAGTCGACACACCGGATGCCGTTCCCGATCGAGGACACCCAGGCGTACGTCATGGCGGGCGACCGCATGATCGTCGCCGGTTTCCGTGGCACCGAGGTCCTCAAGATCTACGACTGGCTGACCGACGTCACCACCCCACCGGTTCCCGGCCCGGCGAACAGGGGCTTCGTCCACTACGGCTTCCACCAGGCGCTCCAGTCCGTCTACCCCCGGATCCGGGACGCCATCGAGGAGTTGCGCACGAACGGGCAGAGTGTCTGGTTCACCGGCCACAGCCTCGGCGGGGCTCTCGCGATGCTCGCGGGCACCCGGTGGTACCTGGAGGAGCCGCGGCTCCTGCCCGACGGTGTGTACACCTTCGGCCAGCCCCGTACCTGCGAACGACTCCTCGCCGGCGTGCACAACAAGGCGTTCACGAACCGGTGTTACCGCTTCGTCAACAACAACGACATCGTCCCCCACCTCCCGCCGGAACCGGCGTACACCCACGTCGACACACTCCGCTACTTCGACGCCGACGGCAGGCTCCGCGACACGATGCCGCTCAAGGCCCGGCTGCTGGACCGCGCCAAGGGCCTGAGCGCCGACCTCTTCGCCCCCGGGACCGACGCCGTCAAGGACCACCATCTGCCGAACTACCTGGCCGCGTTCGAGAAGAACCTGGTCACGTCCGGCTGACCGGCGCACCGGGAAAGGCAGGGGCCCGCACGCCGGTGGTGGCGTGCGGGCCCCGGGGTGCTCCTACCAGGCGACGGGGAGCGTGACCGGGCCTCTGATCAGGGCGTCCTGCTGGAAGGCGACCTCCTCGGCCGGTACCGCCAGGCGCAGGCCTGGGAAACGCGCGAAGAGGGCAGGCAGCAGGACGTGGGCCTGGACGCGGGCCAGGTGCGGTGCCACGCAGTAGTGGGGGCCGTGGCCGAAGGCGAGGTGGTTCGGGCCGGGGCGGTCGGCGTCGATCTCGGCCGGGCACGCGAACACGTCGGGATCGCGGTTGGCGGCCCAGTACTGGACGTAGACGAAGTCCCCCGCACGGATGGTGACCTCGCCCACCGTCACGTCCTCCACCGCCACCCGGGGCTGCCCGATGCCGTTCTTGTGGGGGATCCAGCGCAGCAGTTCCTCGACCAGCAGGGGTACGGAGAGGTCACCGGCGCGCAGCGCCTCGGCCAGGTGGGGCCGGCGCAGCAGCGCGAAGACCATGTTGGAGAGGTTGTTGCGCACCGGGTGCCAGCCGTTCAGCGCGGTGAGGGAGGCCATCGCGAGCGCCTCCTCGGCGCTGACCCGTTCCTCGTCCACGGCGCGGGCCACGTCCGTCATCAGGTCCTCGCGCGGCGCGGCGCGGCGTTCCTCGATCACGGCGCTGAAGAATTCGGCCGCCTCGTCGCGCAGCGCCCGCACCCGCGCCACGTCCGCCTCGTCGCGGGGGCGTACGAGAATGCCCTGCGCCCAGCTCCGGATCCGCGGCAGGTCGGCCGGGGCGAAGCCGAAGATCTCCCCGACCAGGGTCAGCGGCAGCGGGGCGACGACGGCCTCGATCAGATCCGTGGGCGGCCCGGCGGCTTCCAGGCCGTCCAGCAGCTCGGCCACCAGCGTCTCCACCCGGGGGCGCAGCGCCTTCATGCGGGCCTCGGTGAAGGCCGGGGTGACCACGGAGCGGATTCGCGTATGGTCGGGCGGATCGATGAAGCTGACGCTGGCGCCCATCGGGATGAGGTGGCGGTTCATCGTGGGGAAGGGCCGGCCGGTGATGCGCCGGCTGAAGCGGGTGTCGGACGTCACGAACCGGACCTCGTCGTACCGGGTGACGAGCCAGCACTCCGTCAGTTCCCCGCCCTGGGGCAGCAGGATCTTCATCGCCGGTCCCTGCTCCAACGCGTGGGCCAGGAACGGGTCGAAGTCGAGACCGGGCAGATCGGGTGGCCCGTACTCGGGCGGACTCATCAAGGACACGCCATTACCTCCGGCACATGAGCGGCTCGGCCGACACGGCACGGGAGCCCCGTCGGTTTCGGGCATCGTGCCGCACCCGGCCTGTCCCCCGCCCGGGTCGGGCGGGTCACCACGCTGGTTGTCACCCGCGTGAGTGACGGCGGTGCACGCGGGTGACGGCGGTACAGGCGCCGACGGTACGGGCGTCGGTACCGCCGACCGTACGAGCGCCGGTACGGGCGGGATCAGCCGGGCCCGACCGCCGGTGCCGGAGTACGTGCCGTGAGGAGAAGGTCCTCGTAGGCGTGGTGGTGGCGGGTGCTGGTGCGGTGGCGCAGGAGGTCCGCCGCCCGGACGTGCTCCCCGGCGTCCACGAGGGCCCGGGCGAGCGTGTCCTGGACGATCTCCCGCTCCACCCGTACCCCGCCGATCCGCTCGGCCTTCCCGCCCAGCGCTTCGAGCTTGTCGGCCGCCGCCCGGGGACGCCCCGCCGTGAGGTCGGCCAGCGCCCGGACCACGGGGGCCAGGACGTCGCGGTAGTCGGGGCGCGGGTCGGCGGCGGCCCTGCGGGCCAGGTGCTCCAGGTCGTCGGTCGCGGCCTCCACCGCGAGGGCCAGGGCCAGGTTGAACGTGTGGAAGACCTCCGCAGTCCCGCCCGGCGCGGTGAGCAGCTCCCGTACGTGCTCCGGATCGCTGCGGCCGGCCGGCGCCTGCCCCACCAGCAGGAGGCGCCAGTTCGTCGCGGCCCGCATGCCGACGTCCTGGCGCGGCAGCGCCGCGTCCGCGCGGCGGCGGGCGTCCTCGAAGTCGCCGCACGCGATCGACTGCAAGGCGGCGTGCCAGCTCAGATGCCGTACCTGCACCGCCCCCGGGTCCGCCGCCAGCCACCGGTCCAGGAACGCGGTCGACGCGGGGCCCGTACCCAACTCGTGCTCGGCGTGCGCGAGGGCGTGCACGGCCACGCCCGAGCGCGGATACAGGGCCAGGGCCCGCTCGGCCAGGTCGTGCGCCTCGCGCACCCGGCCCTGCTCCGCCCTGGTCGAGGCCATCAGGCCGGTCCAGGGCCAGTTGTCAGGACCGGCCAGCGCGGCCTGCCGCTCCACCAGCGTGTCCCCCAGGGCCCGGTAGGCGGCGTCCTCGCAGGCGGAGAAGGCGCCCACCATGAGCCCGGCCAGGTCGTCGGCCGGCCAGCGCTCGAAGTGGGTCACCAGGTGATCGGCCGTCAGCCGGTACTGCCGGTGCGTGTGGAGGAACACCCCGTACACGAGGCTGGCCTCCCGTTCCCCGGCCATCCGCGCGTCCCGGTGGGCGAGGGCCAGCTGTTCCTTGAGTACGGAGTCGTCCATGCGGTCGCCCGTCGCCAGGGTCAGCAACCCCCGCGCCACCCCACAGCCCGGATCCCCGCCCACCCACTCCCGCAGGAGGGGCAGTGCCCGCCCGCTCAGGGCCAGCAGCGCCACGGCCGCCCGGTCCCCGACCGTCGACGCCGTGGTCGTCCCCGTGGTCGTCCCCGTGGTCGTCCCCGTGGTCGCCGGACCCATCGCCGTCACCCTCCCCACCGCGCGGCCGACACCCGGCCGCTCGCCGCCCCCATCACACCGAGGACATGAAAACGGCGGTGCAGATGATGCCGCTGTTGCCACAGTGATTGCGCGCGAGATCCAGCGGCAGACCGACATGGTTGCCGCTGCCCAGGCCGGCCCCGCCCACCGTCGCACCCACCGCACGCGCGTCGCCCTGGTTGGCGCAGGTGTTGCCGAACACCGCGTTCCCGATCCCGACCACGTTCGCCTGCGCGGCACCGGCCGGAAGCAACGCCACCCCGGCGACCGCACCCAACACCGCGGCCCGCGCGACCGCACTACCGGAATGACGTGTCTCGACGCCCATCGTGCTTCTCCTTCACCCGGGACAACGTCCCCGCTGGCGTCCGATCGAACTCAAGCCGGACATAACCGCCTGTCTCTCGCATCAACGACAGAACACTCCTCGCGACACGCGGCCCTCGCTTGACAGGACCCCAGAAACGATCCTGCGCGGCGACCCCACCTCGTACCCCGTCAAAAAACCTCGGCGCCCCGTGTCGAGAACCCGTGGCCCGCTCCGTCCCCGGGGTGAACGCGACGACAATGGAGTCGCACCGGCACCAAGGAGAACCACCATGGCCAAGTACCTGCTGCTCAAGCACTACCGAGGCGCCCCCGCACCGGTCAACGACGTACCGATGGAGCGGTGGACTCCGGAGGAGATCTCCGCCCACCTCCAGTACATGAACGACTTCGCGGCCCGGCTGGAGACGACCGGCGAGTTCGTCGACGGCCAGGCGCTCTCTCCCGAGGGGACGTTCGTCCGCTACGACGGCGAGGGGCGCCCGCCCGTCACCGACGGCCCGTTCGCCGAGACCAAGGATGTCATCGCCGGCTGGATGGTGATCGACGTCGACAGTTACGCGCGCGCCGTCGAGCTGGCCGGTGAGCTGTCGGCCGCCCCCGGAGCGGGTGGCAAGCCCATCCACGAGTGGCTGGAGCTGCGTCCGTTCCTGGGCGCGCACCCCACCGTCACGGAGTGACCACCGCAGTGGACGAGGCACTGCTCCGGAGCCTCACCCCGAGCGTGATCGGGGTCCTCGTCCGCCGCGGAGCCGACTTCGCGGCGGCCGAGGACGCCGTACAGGACGCGCTGGTCGACGCGGTCCGCGTCTGGCCGGCCGACCCCCCGCGCGACCCGAAGGGCTGGCTGGTCACCGCGGCCTGGCGCCGGTTCCTCGACGCGACCCGGTCGGACGCGGCCCGCCGCCGGCGTGAGGACCTGGTGGACGAGGAGCCCGTACCCGGGCCGGCGCCCGCGGCCGACGACACACTCAAGCTCTACTTCCTGTGCGCGCACCCGTCTTTGACCCCGTCGTCGGCGGTCGCGCTCACACTGCGCGCCGTCGGCGGGCTGACCACCCGGCAGATCGCCCAGGCCTACCTGGTCCCCGAGGCGACCATGGCGCAGCGCATCAGCCGGGCCAAGCGGACCGTCTCAGGGATACGGTTCGACCGGCCCGGCGACGTCGCCACCGTGCTGCGCGTCCTCTACCTGGTCTTCAACGAGGGCTACTCCGGTGACGTCGATCTCGCCGCCGAGGCCATCCGGCTCACCCGGCAGCTCGCGGCCGCGATCGACCACCCGGAGGTGGCGGGGCTGCTCGCCCTGATGCTGCTCCACCACGCCCGGCGCGCCGCCAGGACCGCGCCGGACGGCAGCCTGGTGCCGCTCGCCGAGCAGGACCGGGGCCGGTGGGACACCGTGGCGATCGCCGAGGGCGTCGCGATCCTCCAGGCGGCGCTCGCCCGCGACCGGCTCGGCGAGTTCCAGGCGCAGGCGGCCGTCGCGGCGCTCCACGCCGACGCGCCCGCCGCCGGGGAAACGGACTGGGTGCAGATCGTGGAGTGGTACGACGAGCTGGCGCGCCTGACCGGCAACCCGGTCGTCCGGCTCAACCGCGCGGTCGCGGTCGGCGAGGCCGACGGCCCGCGCGCCGGGCTGGCGGCGCTCGCGGAGCTGGACGCCGCGCTCCCCCGCCGCGACGCGGTGGCCGCGTACCTCCACGAGCGGGACGGCGACCTGGCGACGGCGGCACGGCTGTACGCCGAGGCGGCCCGGAAGGCCCCCAACCTGGCCGAACGCGACCACCTGACCCGCCAGGCCGCCCGTCTCAACGCCGGGCGGGGCGGCTGAACGGTCGGGTACGGATGGTCCGGCGTATGGATGCTCGTGTACGGATGGTCCGGTGTACGGATGATCCCCTTGTACGGAGTCCCGGCCACGTGTCCCGTCGTACGGGGTCACCACCAGGACGTCGGATACTCCTCGTGCTGGACGCGGGAGGAGACGAGCTGCACCAGCACGAGCAGCGACGCGCCCGCCGCCAGCAGGGGCACAAAGTGGTCGGCGCGCGGTTCGGTGAGCATGATCATGACCGCGGTGGCCATGGCCGGCGGGTGGGCCGCCTTGAGCAGGAGCGCCACACCACAGGCCACTCCGCACACCACGGCGGCGGCCCAGGGACCGTGCCAGCCGAGGGCGAGGACCGTGAAACAGACCAGACACGCCAGCATGTGCGCGCCTAGGACGTGACGGGGTTGCGCGAGGGGTGAGGCGGGCGTCGCGGTGACGATCGCCGTCGTGGCCGCGAGCGGCGGTATCAGCACCGTCTGGTGCAGGGCCGTCCCGACGGCGACCAGGACGGCGAGCGCGACCGAGGTCGTGACCGCCGCCGACGCGGCCGTACGCCGGGACGGCCGTGACTCGGCAACTCTCCACCACCGGGCCTTGAGGTCCTCGCGGGCCTCGGTCTCCTCCGCCGGGCGGCCGTCGACCGGGACATACGCCTTCAGGGCGCGAAAATTCAGCACAGTGCTCCTCGGAAGCGCCTCCCCTCGCGGCCCACGGCGGCTCGTCGCCCGCGACGTAGGAGAACGCCCCGGAATGGTGCCCTCCGGAAGAGCCGTCCGTCCAAGACCTCTTGTCGATCACGTCATCGACGCCGCCGATCAACGGCCCGGCCTTCTCATCTGCCCCCCGGGAAGCGATCATTGGTGTGCGGATGTGAGCTGATCGGTAGGGGGTTCGGTATGACGGTCGACACGGCGGGGCCGGAGGAGGCCCGGCGGGTGGCGGGTCTGGTGGGGGCGCAGGAGAAGGCGATCGCGCTGTTCAAGGAGGTGGAGGCGCGGGGCCTGGTCGCCCCCGGGGTCGGGGAGCGGGAGGCGAGCGACCACATCAGGGACCTGGCCAACGAGATGTTCGGTACGACCAAGCACTGGCACAAGCGAATCGTCCGCTCCGGGCCCAACACCCTGCTCCCGTACCGGGAGACCCCGCCGGACCGGGTCATCGGTGAGGACGACATCGCCTTCGCCGACTTCGGCCCGATCTTCGAGGAGTACGAGGCGGACTTCGGGCGCACGTACGTGTTCGGCGGCGACCCGGTCAAGCACCGGCTCCTGCACGACCTGCCGAGGATCTTCGACGACGGGCGCGCCGCGTTCGCGGCCGATCCGGACATCACCGGCGCCCAGCTGCACGCCGAGGTCGAGCGCCTGGCCGCCGAGGCGGGCTGGAGCGTCGGCATCTGGCACGCGGGTCACCTCGTCGGCGAGTTCCCGCACGAGACGAACGACGGCGCGCGAGCCGAGTCGTACATCACCCCGGAGAACCACAACCCGCTGCGCCGTACGGACCGTGCGGGGCGCGTCTGCCACTGGATCCTGGAACTCCACCTCGTGGACGAGCGGCACGGATTCGGCGGCTTCTACGAGCAGTTGCTGGACCTGGCGTGACCGGTGCCCTGCTGGGGTTCGCGCTGTTCGCGCTGGTGGTGACCGTCGTACCGGGGCCCGATCCGCTGCTGGTGCTGCGCAACTGCCTGCGGGGCGGGCGCCGGGCCGGGGCGGCGACCGCCGTCGGCGCGGCGGCGGGATCGCTGGTGTGGGCGGTGGCGGTGGCCGTGGGGCCGGCCGCCGCGCTCCAGCGGTGGGACGCGGCGTTCGTGGCCGTACGTCTGGCGGGCGCCGCGTACCTGATGGCGCTGGGCGTACAGGCGCTGCGGACGCTGCGCGCGGGTGCGGGCGCGGCTGATGCCGAGGGGGCCGACGGCCTGCCCTCCCCGCCCGGACCGGCGATCCCTGCCGCGCGGGCCCTGCGGCAGGGAATCGTGAGCTGCCTCCTCAACCCGAAGGTCGGCATCTTCTTCGTGGCGGTGGCCCCGCAGTTCCTGCCCGAGGGGCATTCGGTCCTGGCGACGACGCTGCTGTTCGGGGTGGTCGACGCGGTGATCGCCGCTTCCTGGCTGCTGCTCGTCGCCTTCGGCGCGGACCGCCTCATGGCCTGGCTGTGGCGCCCCCGCGTGACCCGGGTCCTGGAGGGCACGGCGGGCGGGGCGCTGGTCACGCTGGGCGCGTTCACGGCGGTGGAAGCGGCCCGCTCCTAGGGCGCGTCCGCCCTGTCGCCGGGGGCGTGTCCGCCCTGTCCCCTGTCCGTCACTTGTTCGTCGGTCTCCTGCTCCGTGTGGGCGTAGCGCTGCTCCGTCCAGGGGTCGCCGATGTTGTGGTAACCGCGTTCCTCCCAGAAGCCGCGCCGGTCCTCGGTCAGGTACTCGATGGCGCGCAGCCATTTCGGGCCCTTGTAGCCGTAGAGGTGCGGGACGACGAGGCGCAGGGGGAAACCGTGCTCGGCGGTGAGGAGTTCACCGTTGTGGTGGGTGGCCAGGAGGGTCTCGGGGGCCGTGAAGTCGCTGAGCCGGAGGTTGGCCGTGTAGCCGTACTCCGCCCAGGCCATGACGTGCGTGACCTCGGGCGCGGGCGGCGCCAGGTCCAGGACCGTGGTGCCCGCGACCCCGAACCACTCGTGGTCCGTCGAGGTGGGGCCGGTCGCGCAGTGCAGGTCGGCCACCACCGTGACGCGCGGGAGGACGGTGACCTCGTCGAGGGTCCAGGTGCGCTCGTCCCCGCCGGCGGTCGCTCCGAAGACGCGCAGGTTCCATCGCTCGGGCCGGAACCGGGGGACGGGGCCGTAGTGCGAGACGGGCCAGCCGTGCACATGGCGCTGCCCTGGGGGAATGCGATGGGGCGCGCCGCACGCGCTGTCCCGCGTACCGGAGCGGTCGCTTCCCACAGATGCTCCCCTTACTTCGGCCGACTGTTCGTCCGACCTGTTCCCTGTGCAGCGTAGGCGCCCACCGCCGCCCGGGCTTGTCCGCGCGCGTTCGTCCCGTCAGCCCACGACGGCGGCCGGCAGCCTCGCCATGGCCTCGGGGGCTTCCACGTGGAAGTGATGGCTGCCCAGGTCGACCAGCACGATGTCGAGGCGGTCGGCGTAGCGGTCGAACGCCTCCCGCGCCACCAGATCACGTACGGCGAACACGGTGACCGGCTGCTTCGTCTCGCGCGGCGCCGCGTCCATGTCCCGGCGCACCAGGCCCTCGATGGCACGCGGCCCCCCGGGCCGGCGCACCCTGACCATCTTCCGGAAGCAGGCGTCCTCGCGCGCCGGGTCGGTCCCGGCCGGGGAGCCTCCTTCGACCAGGCCGCGCACCGCCACGGGGAAGTCGTCGCGCAACAGGCCCAGCAGGGCGCCGGCCCGCTCCTCGCTCCGCGCCGGGAACAGGGACAGGTAGTGCGGCCCGTCGAGTGCGACCACGTGCGAGACGGTGCCGCCGGCACCGAGGCGCCGGAGCCGACGCCCCGGAACGCGAACAGGGCCGGGGGCATCAGCCCCCGGCCCTGGAACACGCCACGGACGCCGTGCTCGCGCCCTTCTAGTACCGGGCCGTCTTCACCGAGGCCCCCTCACTCTCGACCGGGCGCGCGGCCTCGTCTCGCACCTGCTGCCGGACTGATCGCCGGACCGTCCGTGCAACGTTCAGACCTCCAGATCGGCCTCGATCCTCATCAGCTGGTGGCGTGCCATCGCCAGATTCGCCCGGCCCTTGTCCAGCGCCAGGTAGAGGAAGAGGCCGGTCTTGCCGCGTCCCTTGAGGAGCCGGATCAGGTGGTACTGGGTGCCGAGCGTGATGAGGATGTCCTCGATCTCGTCCTTGATGCCCAGCATCTCCATCGTGCGGACCTTGGCGCGGACCACATCGGTGTTGCCCGCGGCGGCGACCGTCAGATCGAGGTCCTTGCCCCCGCCGAGCATGCCGAGGGCCATGCCGCTGGAGTAGTCGACCAGGGCGGCGCCCAGAGCGCCTTCTATGGAGGTGGTGGCTTCTTTGAGAGCGGCTTCCGTGGTGACCATGGTGAGGGCACTTCCCTTTCGTCGTCTTCGTGGGCGTTCGGCCGGGGTGGCCGGTTCTTTGGCGGGGGTGGGGGGTGTCATGGGTGACGCCTCAGCTCCTCGATCGCCGGTCGAGCGCGTCGTCGACCAGCTCGCCGATACGGGCGCTGGAGCGGCGCGCTTCGAGATGGAGCCGGCCGACGTTGGTCCTGGGCTCGGCCAGGAGGGTCAGGACCGCCGAGGAGCCGGCCGCGTACGTCGCGACGTACCCCCGCTCCCCACGGACCAACTGCTCCCGGAACGGCCCCTGTTCGGTGGACTCGGTCAGCCGGAGCGCGACGCCCAGCGCGGCCGCCGTGAGCGCGGCCATGGACTCCGCCTCGACGCCCGGGGCGTCCTCGGCGAGCACCAGGCCGTCGGTGGTGGCGGCGAGCGCGCCGGTGAGTTGGGGCAGGACGGCGCGCAGCCGTCTGAGTTCGCCGAGCACCTCGGCTTCCGCCGTCATCAGTTGTCTCCTCTCGGCGCGTTGGCGCAGTGCGCGTCTCATGACGGAAGGTCGGAAGAACGGTCCGACGGGATGCCGGGCGCGGTGGTACGGGGCGGCGCGGCGCCGGACGTGGTGGTACGGGGCGGCAGGGCGCCGGGCGCGGTGGCACGGGGCGGCGGCGGGCCGGAGCGGGGCGTCACAGATAGGCCTCCAGGGCGTCGCGGAGCCGGCGCAGCAGAGCGATGTCGGGGTCGGAGTTGACCGCGGAGACGGTGGCGACCCAGGAGGGGACGGGCGCTGGGGCGATCTCCGTCCCGTCCGGCGGGGTCTCGACCAGTCCGGCGGCGGCCAGCCTGCGGATGTCGAGCAGGGTGTGGAACGCCGGGCGGCCGAGGCTCCAGGCGATGCTCACCGGTGTACGCGCCCCGTCGGCCAGCTCCAGCAGCGCGCCCTGCCGCCGGGTGACGGCCTGCCCGGCCGCCGGGGCGCGCGCGACGACCGGCGCGGTGTCGACGGCCGCGTACGGCCAGACGTGGTCCAGCAGCCGCCGACGGCGGAGGGTCTCCCGCTGGACGGCGTCGGCGGAGACCGGCCGTACGGGACCGAACCAGTGCGCCACGCCGTAGCGGAAGCGGGTCGGACCGCTGCCGGGAGCCAGGGCGAAGAACGCCGCGTCGAAAAGCGCCCCGAGGTGGCAGATCTCCAGCTCACCGTCGCCCAGATACCCGCTCTCCACGAGGAACCGGCCTACGGCGCCCCGGCTTCCGGCGTGTTCGATGGCCTTCTCCCACGCCTCGTACGGCAGCCGGCCGCCGGCCGTGAGCATGACCTCGACACCAGGGGCGGCGGGGCTCTCGGCGTGCACGATGCGGCCGTCGGCGAGGTAGAGCGTGCCCTGGTCTCGTAAGAGGGCGCCGGTGGCCCGCTCCCCCGCGAGCCGGACGAGCATGGGCGACACGGCGGCGGTCATGCCAGCACCAGCCGGGCGGCGAGCTGCCGCAGCCGTAATCGGGCGAGCGCGAGGTTGCCGGTGTCGCGGTCGAGCCACAGATGCAGGAACACACTGCTGTCGAAGGTCGTCTCGACAAAACACAGGATGTGGTACCCGGTACGGGTGGTGAGGATGAGGTCCTCGACGGGCGGCCCGTCGGGGGTGTCACCCGGCGCCGGGCCGGCCCCGTTGTCCGCCGGAGACCTCTTGGGCGCCGGGGGCCCGTCGTCCGCCCGGCCCGCGACGCCTCCGCCGGGCGCGTCGGGCGCGAAGGCCGGATACTCGGCCGCCGCCCTGGCCAACTCGGCCGTCTCCGCCGCCGTGGCCTCGTGGTCGCCGTTCGGTGACTCCCCCGCCGTACCGAGCGCGAGTCCGCTCGTCCAGTCGACCACGGCCGCCCCGCGCGCTCCCGGCAGGTTCATGGCCTCCTGGAGGCATGCGTCGATTCCGGGCACGCGGAGTCCCTCCCCAGCCTTGCGTGCAGCCGCACGTGCGTACGGCAGTGACCGTGAGATTACGTAACGTGCCGCGTCCCGTGGGGAGTTCTGGCATTTTCCTCCGGAACATGCCAACCGCCGATAGGGTCGGGGCACGGCCTGCCCTGGCCGCCCCGGATCACCCGCCTCCCCGTGCCGGGGCGCGCCGGGGCGCGTCGGACTCAGCTGGGCGTTATGCCCCGGCATTGCCGGGTACCAGGTCCCAGAAGCACAGACCCCGGACGGCACACGGGCCCGAACTGAGAGGCGTATGTCACCCTCTGAACCCGCGAACAGTCCCTAAGCTACGTACGTGGCAGACACCCTGGACGAACTGGTCGAATTGCAGCGCGCCGCCGACAAGGCACACGACCGCGCGGGAGAGTTACGCGCGGCGTTCGGGCCACCGGCGGTCGAACCGTGGACCGAGGGACAGAGATCCACCTACGAGACGGCCTGGCGGGCGTGGCGTGACCTCGATCGCGACATCAAGGACGCGATCACGCGGTACGCGAAGCGCGAAACGCTGGACCGGGCCGCCGTCGAACGGACCGTACGGGCCCGGGTGGAGGGCCGCCCCCAGGAGGGGTAGCCGCTCTCGTATCGCTGGCCGGGTCAGCCGAGTCGCCGGGTCAGCCGGGTTCAGTAGCCGAGGGCTTTGCGCAGCTGCTGCTTGTTCATCGACGAGCGCCCGTCGATGTTCTTCTTCCTGGCCTCTTCGTACAGCTGATCCCTCGTCGGGCCCTGGGCTCCGCTGTGGGAACGTTCGCCACCGCGCTGGGAAGCGGACTTGGGGTCGCGGAGAGAGGTCTTACTGGCGGTTTTCGCCTCGCCCGAGCGAGCCCGCTCCTTGTTGACGGTCCGCGCCGCGATTTCCTCGGCCCGCTTCTCCGGGGTGCCGCGCTTCTCGGCGCCTTCCTTGATGTGCTCGTACTGGCGTTCCCGCTTACGGCTCGATCCTGCCGGCATGACACTCTCCTCCGCGTTCCGGACTTCTCTGCGACTGCCCGGTCCTGACTCGTTTCACGCCGTGCCCCTCGTCCCGTTGGACCGTCCGGACGAGTCTGGAACGCCTCTGGACGCGTCTGAACGCGTCTGGACGAGACACCTGCGCGGAGCCTAGGGTCGAGCCACTCGTACAGCCGAGATCACCCGAGACCGCTCAAGACCACGTGAGAGACCTCTGCCCGGTGACGGAGCCGGCGTGGGGCGCGCGTCCCCTCTCCACGCCAGCACTGGACGGTTCCAGGCGATGACCACGGGTCGGCACCTCAGGACGCCGACGACCCCGTGTGGTCCGCCCCGCCGGGCAGCGAAAGAGACGCGCCGTGTTGTCGGCGACCTATCGCAGCCTCCTCCGCACCCCCGGTGCGGCGGCCTTCTTCCTCAGCGCCACCGCCGGCCGGGTCGGCATCGCCATGACCAGCCTCGGCATCATCTGGCTGGTGCACGGCAGGACCGCCTCCTACGCCGTGGCCGGCCTGGTGACCGGCGCCTTCGCCGTCGCCGAGGCCCTGGTCGGGCCGCAACTCGCCCGGCTGATCGACCACTTCGGCCAGACCCGCGTCCTGCCGCCCGTCCTCCTCACCCACACCACCGCCGTGGGCGCCCTCCTGGCCGTGGTCGGGAACCACGGCCCACCGTGGCTGATGACGGCGGGCGGAGCGCTCGTGGGCGCCACGATCCCGCAGCTCGGCGCACTGTCGGCGGCCCGCTGGACGGCACTGCTGCACGGCGGGCGGGCCGTGGCGCTGCCCACCGCCTTCGCCCTGGAATCGCTCGGCAACGGGCTGTGCTACCTGGCAGGTCCCGCCCTGGTCACCACCGTCGGAGCGAGCTTCGGCCCGGCCCTCGGCATGGCGCTGGCCACGACCTTGGTGGTGGGCGGCGGGCTGGCCTTCGCCGCGCAGCGCCGTACCGCACCCGCGACGGCCGGCGCCGCCGAGCGCGGGCGCGCGGGCCGCTCGCTGCTGCGGCCGGAATTCGCGGCGCAGGTCGGGGTCAACCTCACGCTGGGCCTGTACTTCGGCGCCATGCAGGTCTCAGTGACGGCCTTCGCGGTGGAGCACGGTACGGCGGACGCGGCGGCGCCGCTCTACGCGGTGTCGAACTGCGCGAGCCTGCTGGCCGGCTGGCTCTACGGGCTGCGCCGGTGGCGCGGCACACCGCGCGTACAACTGGCTTGTGTGACGGCCTGGTCGGCCCTGAGCTGTCTGCCCCTGCTCGCCGCCGACTCGGTTCCGGGGCTGGGGCTCGCGCTCGCCGTCACCGGACTGGCCGTCCCCCCGATCCTGGTGCTCTCCTCGGTGCTCACCACCGCGTCGGTGGACCGGGCCGCTCTGACCCAGGCGTTCACCTGGCTCGGCTCGGCGAGCGCCGCGGGCGCGGCCGGTGCGGCGGCGATGTCCGGGCGGATGGTGGACGCCTACGGCGCACACGGCGGCTTCACGGTAGCCGCCGCGGCCACCTCCGTGATGGCGGTGCTCGCCGCGACCCAGGCGCGCTCCGCGAGGCATGAGTGGGGCCAGGGCGGAAAGCCGCAGGGTATGGCAGCCCTTTCACCGAAGCCGGGTCCCGAATCACTCAAGCCGGATCACGGACAGGAACGCGAGCGGGAGCGGGAGCGACCGCACGAGCGCGTCGACGCGGGCCGGGACGCGGGCGTGGGTCCGGGCGCGCAGGTGGAGGAGGAGGCGCCCGACCGGCCGACCGAGTTGCCCGCACGGTCGTGGTGGGCGGCGCTGCGCGGCACGGTACGGGAATTCAAGGAGGACGACCTGGCCGACCGGGCGGCCGCGCTGACCTACTACGGGGTCCTCGCGCTCTTTCCCGCCCTGCTGGTCCTGGTGTCCCTGCTGGGCATCGCGGGTGAGTCGGCGACCCGGGAGATCCTGGACAACCTGCGGCAGCTCGCTCCGGGCTCGGCCCGGGACGTGATCACCGACGCGGTGGAGCAGGTACGGAGCAACGGCAGCGGGGTGGGCTCGCTCCTCGCGGTGGTGGGTCTGGCGCTGGCGGTGTGGTCGGCGTCCGGTTACATCGCCGCTTTCATCCGGGCCTCCAACGCCGTCTACGACATGCCCGAGGGCCGGCCGGTGTGGAAGGTGCTGCCGCTGCGCCTGATCCTGACCGTCGTCCTGATGGTCCTGGCGTGTGCCAGCGCCCTGATCGTGGTCTTCACCGGCGGTCTCGCCCGCCAGGCGGGCACCGCTCTGGGGATCGGCGACGGCGCGTTGACGGCGTGGTCGATCGCCAAGTGGCCGGTCCTGCTCCTGCTGGTCGCGATCATGATCGGGCTGCTCTACTGGGCCGCTCCCAACGCCAAGGGCGGCGGGTTCCGGTGGGTGACCCCGGGGAGCTTCCTCGCGCTGCTGATCTGGATGATCGCGTCGGCCGGCTTCGCGTTCTACGTCGCCGACTTCGCCTCGTACAACAAGACGTACGGGACCCTCGCCGGGGTGATCATCTTCCTGGTGTGGTTGTGGATCACCAATCTGGCGGTGCTTCTCGGGTTGGAGTTCGACTCCGAACTTGCCCGCCAGCGCGCGATCGCCGGAGGCAGTCCTCCCGACGAGGAGCCTTACGTGGCACCGCGCGACACCCGCTCGTGGACCGACGAGGAGCGCCGCCGCATGAAGTGACGGCGAACACGCCCACCCGGTTGTGAGGCGGGTTGCGGGGTAGCCGCGAGGACACGACCGTGCGAGGCAAGGAGAGGTACATGACCACAGCGGAACGGCACGCACCCTCCGGTGGCGCGGAGGACACGACATCCGTCCTGGTGACGCGCGCGACACGGCAGCTCTCGCAGCTGGTACGCGAGGAGATGCAGCTGGCCCGGGCGGAGATGACCGAGAAGGGGAAGCGCCTCGGAGCGGGTGGCGGCCTCTTCGGCGGCGCCGGCCTGGTCGGCGTCCTGGCCGCGCAGGCCCTGGTGGTGGCGGTGATCGCCGCCCTGGCGCTGGTGCTTCCCGTGTGGGCCTCGGCCCTGGTCGTGACCGCCGGACTGGCCGCGGTCGCCGCGCTCCTGGCGGTGGCGGGGAAGAGGCAGGTCACGAAGGCCGTCCCGCCCACACCGGAACAGACCATCGACAGCGTCAAGGCCGATGTGGCCGAGATCAAGGAGAAGGCACACCGATGACTCAGCGAGACAGCAACCATTCCGGCCCCACTCCCGAAGAGTTGCGCGCGCAGGTGGAGCACACGCGGGACGAGGTCGGCCGGACGATCGACGCGCTGGCGGCGAAGGCCGACGTCCAGGCCCGCGTCCAGGACCAGGCCGCCGCGATGAAGGAGCAGGCGGCGGCCGTCAAGGACCAGGTCGCCGACAAGGCGACGGTGGCCAAGGACGAGGTGGCGGACAAGGCGGCGGTCGTGAAGGACCAGGTGACCGACAAGGCCGCGGTGGTCAAGGACCAGGTGACCGACAAGGCCGCGGTCGTGAAGGACCAGGTGGCGGACAAGGCGACACAGGTCGGCGGTCAGATCCACGACAAGACGGATCAGGCCGCGCGGCTGTTCATGGACAAGACACCGGCGCCGGTTCTCGACACGGCGGCGGGGGCCGCGGCGCGGGTACGCGACACCGCCTCGCGGGTCGGGCGCTTCGCGGCGGACCAGACGCCCCAGCCCCTCAGCGACAGGGCGGGCCAGTTCGCAACGACGGCCCGGAACAACCGCGCACCGCTGATCGCCGCCGGCCTGGTGCTCGCCGCGTACCTGCTGATCCGCAACGGCGGGCGGAGCAAGTGACGGTGCCCCGTCGCGTGATCCGGCGCTGACGGCCGGCGTCGGTGTCGGTATACGGATCCGGCGGGACGAAGCACCCGGGCCCCTTCCGTACAGATCAGGAGCACTGAACCTGATCGGCGTACGGATCAGGGGTGCCGGGTGCCGTCACGTCCACGCGCCGCGAGGGCGGCCGGCCCCGGGCAGCGTGGGTGCGGGCCCATGCCCACTCCCTGCCCGCCGGTGAGCAGGTGACCTCGGCGGGGACCAGCTCTGTTTGCGCGGGCCGAAGCAGACCAGTCGACGGCCCCGGCGGCGTCAGAGTGCTGCCGAAACGTAAGCCGGCAGCCGGTCCCTGTGCCGCCGGCGGACCAGTGCGCGGTGCCGGACCCGACCGGCAGATCACCACGTCAGGCGACGCGGACCGATCCGCACATATCCAGGGCCTCCGGCCACTTCCAGCCCGTCCGGCGATTGAGGACACTACGGCCGAAGGCCGTGCCCCCGCACCCGCCCGCACCCGCCGGCCGCCGCCGAGCAACGAGCCCGCTGGGCCCGGCGACCACCACCGCGTCCGTCGTCGTCAGCCCTTCCGGGCAGATGCCGGCCGCTCGGACGCCTCGTACGTCTCCTCGACCACCTTCGCGAGCCGTCCGAGCATGCTGCGGTGACGAAGCTGGATCAGCGTGTCGAGGACCACGTTGTGGGCCAGGGCGCCCCAGCCCCGCAGCGGGTGTTCGTCGACGATCACCAGGGTCTGCTCGCCCCAGGGCCGTATGTCCAACGCGATCCGCGCGGTCCCGAGGGGGCCGCTGTGCGCTTCGAGTTCGAGGATCCGCGGCGGTTCGAAGCGCCGGACGACCGTGTGTCCCTCGAACGATCGGGGGCCCAGCCGCACGGTGTAGGCGAGCGAGGCGCCGACCTCCGGCCACTGGCCCTCGGCCGGTTCGGTCTCGGAGGTCCCGACGACCCAGTCGGCGTAACGCGACGCGTCCGACAGGACGGCCCAGACGGCGTCGGGCCTACGGGCGATGAGCTGGTGCCGAACGGCCATGGGTACGCTCCTGCGGGTCTCGGCAGCGACGGGTGAGGGGGACCGAGTGCCCGGTTTCCCGGAACTGACACCTGCGGACGACCCACCCCGCACCGCAGGCCCTCAATCCCTCAGGCCCTCAGCCGCAGAAGAGCGATCGCGCCTTCCGTGAGGGTGACGACAAGTGTCGTAGGGCCGTGGCGACGGGGGCCGGTCAGTTCCGCCTCGACGACGACGTCACCGCCGAGTGCGCTCACGGGGTGCATCCGCGTCGGAGTGATACGGCCACCCTGGGCCAGGAACTCCCGCTCCGCCCAGGACCCGATCGCTTCCCTGCCCCGTATCTCGCGCCCCGCGTCGTTGACGATGGCGCCTTCGGCGAAACAGCCAGTCAGCCGGTCGACATCGCCGGCGTTGAGCGCCTCGATGAAGGAATGGATGAGCGAAGTAGCTGCGTCGGGCGCGTACCGGTCGGAAAGTTCGTCCACATTCGTCATGGCGTTCGCCTGCCCTCGCTCACTCCTCCCATGCGAAACGTGATGGATAGCATGGTGGGGACGACGGCGAGGGAGCGCGGCCATGGCAGAACGTACGGTTCCGCCTCGGGTGGTGGCCGCGGAGCGGGTCGCCTCCGAGGCGGGATTCAGGAAGAGTTGCCTCCCCGAGGTGGGCAGATTGCTCAGCGTGGCCGCCGCCGCGAAGCCTCACGGGACCGTCGCGGAGAGCGGCACCGGCTCCGGAGTGGGCACCGCCTGGCTGCACAGCGGCCTGGGGACCGGCGCGCGTCTGATCACCGTGGAGCGCGACGAGGAACTGGCCCGCCGAGCGGCCGGTCTCTTCGCGGACGACCGGCGCGTCAGCGTCCTCACCGGGGACTGGCGGCTGCTTGAGGAGCACGCCCCGTTCGACGTCTTCTTCTGCGACGGCGGGGGAAAGCGTGACGATCCGCAGAGGGTGGTCGAACTGCTCGCTCCCGGCGGCCTTCTCATCTTCGACGACTTCACCCCGTCGCCCGACTGGCCGCCTCGTTTCGACGGCGAAGTGGATGAGCTACGCCTCTTCTACCTCACGCATCCCGCCCTGGACGCCACCGGGGTGCTGACAACACCACTGAGTTCAGCGGTTGTTGCGGCACGGCGCATCCAGCCATGACACCTTCCCGTTCCACAGAGCGCGGCGATCCGCCCGAGATGGCAGGCTGGAGAGGCCAGATCACCACCGCTTCGAGAACCCGCAGGTGAGCCCCCCATGTCCACCACCTCCGCATCCCGCTCCCCCGCGTCCCGCGTCCCCGCCGTCGTCGTCGGTGCCGGGCCGGCCGGGCTGGCGACCAGCTGGCACCTGGCCCGGCTCGGCGTCGGGCACGTCGTGCTGGAGCGCGACAGCGTCGGCGCCACCTGGCGCTCGGCTCGGTGGGACAGCTTCGCCCTGGTCACCCCGGCGTGGTCCGTGAGACTGCCCGGCCTGCGGATGACGGACGACACCCCGGACGACGCCTTCCTGCCCCGCGACACGTTCGTGGAACTCCTCGACCGGTACGTGCGCGACACCGGCCCGCCCGTACGTACGGGAGTCGAGGTCCACGGGCTTCGCAGGGAAATGGGCGGGTACGTCCTGAACACGTCGGAGGGCGATCGGTCCACGCGTGCGGTGGTGATCGCGAGCGGCGCGCTCCGTCTGCCGAAGGTCCCGGCAGGCGTCGACGTACCCCCCGGCATCACGGCGCTGCACGCCAACGACTACCGGCGCCCGGAGCAGCTGCCCCCCGGCGCGGTGGTGGTGGTCGGCAGCGGGCAGACCGGCACCCAGATCGCCGACGAGCTGCGCCGCGCGGGCCGGCGCGTCTTCCTCGCCACCAGCGCCGTCGGACGCGTCCCCCGGCGCTACCGTGACCAGGACGTCTTCGCCTGGCTGCGGCACCTCGGCATGCTCGACCAGACCACCGAGCAGGCGCCGCCGGAGGCGCGGCGCGCACCTCAGCCGGCCCTGAGCGGCACGCACGGCGGCCGCACGCTGGCGCTCCAGCAGCTGGCCCGGGACGGCGTCGTCCTCCTCGGTCGCCTCACCGGCATCCACGGCGGACGTCTCCACTTCGCCGACGACCTCGCGGACCACATGCGGGGCGCGGACGCCTTCGCGGAACGCTTTCGCACCCAGGTCGACCAGTACCTCCAAGGCCGCCCGCCGGAGACGGGACCGGCAGAGGCAGGACCGGCGGACACCGACCCCGCCGAGCTGCCCCTCGACACCGTTCCGGCCGCCCCCACGGAGATCGACGCCTTGGGCGAAGGCATCTCAACCGTCCTGTGGTGCACGGGAATGCGCCCCGAAACGGCCTGGCTGCCCGACGAACTCCTCACCCCCACCGGCGTCCCGAAGCACCGGCGGGGAGACACACCCCTTCCAGGTGTCCACGTCGTGGGGTTCCCGTGGATGACACACCGGGCCTCCGGCATCCTGTACGGCATGGGCACGGACGCCGCACACGTGGCGGAACGGATCAGAGCCGACCTCACGTCCTGACTGATCGTTTCAGAATGACGTTCGGAGTCGTCGCAAGCAGATGATGCCGCAGGCCAGTTGGAGCAGGCCGAGGTGGAGGCCGGCGCGTATTTCGTAGCGGGTCCGCAGCTGTTCGAACTGATGGAGCCAGACGAAGGTCCGCTCCACCACCCAACGGGGTTTCCTCAGGGCAGAGCCATGGACGATACCTCTGCGGGCGATCTTTGTTTCCTGGACGGGCGCGGTCGACCGGCGAAGGTCCTGTGTGAACCCCCCTTGAGGGCTCGGACGTGTGAGCCAGCCGTCGACCGCCGCACCATCCATCTCCAGCAGTCCCGCCGTGCGCGGGTCCGCCGACGCGACCATTGTCATCAGCGACGGACAGGTGCCCCCGACGCCGTCACTCGACGTCGGTGGTCGCCGCCTACCCACTCGTCCAGGCCAACTGCCCGATCGGGCGCTGGCCCTCCGTCGACACCCGGCACGAAAGGTCCATGGCAAACAGATCCGCCACAGCCACAGCCCCTCGCCCACCGCGCACCGATCCCCGCCGGACCGACGCTTCCCCTGGAATATGCACGCGGCACACCAACAAGGCAAGGATCAAGAACCCCCAACTCCCGCTCAGAGCAAGGCTGTTACGCGGCAAGGCCCCTGCACGAGCCAAAAATCCGAGACCAACGCCACCATCGGCGTGAGCGGCGGAGACGTCGGGCCGTACGCACAGCCCCGTCGTACGCTTGCCCCCGTGACCGCTCCCTCCCCGCAACGCGTCGCCGTCCTCGTACTCGAAGGCGCGAAGCCGCTCGATGTCGGCATTCCCGCGCAGGTGTTCACGACCCGCGCGAGCATGCCGTACGAGGTACGGGTGTGCGGGGCGGCGCCCGGGCTCGTGGCCGGCGGTGACGGGCTGTCGTACTGGGTCGATCATGGGCCCGAGGCGCTGGCCTGGGCGGACATCGTCTTCATCCCCGGCTACCGGTTCCCTGGCCGCGACGACCCTCCGCGGGCCGTTCTCGACGCGCTGATCACCGCCCACGATCGCGGCGCGCGCCTCGCCGCGATCTCCACGGGCGCCTTCGCTCTCGCCGCGACGGGCCTGCTCGACGGCAAACGCGCCACCACGCACTGGCACTACACACGGGCGCTCGCGGCGAGGCACCCCTCGGTCCGGGTCGACGAGAACGTCCTCTTCGTCGACGAGGGCAGTGTGCTGACGTCGGCGGGCGCCGCCTCGGGCATCGACCTCTGCCTGCACATCCTGCGCCGCGATCTCGGAGTGTCCGCGTCGAACCACGCCGCCCGGCGCCTGGTGGCCGCCCCGTACCGCAGCGGCGGTCAGGCGCAGTACGTACGGCGCACCGTGCCCGAATCGCTCGGCGAGCGGTTCGCCGCCACCCGGGAGTGGGCGCTGCACCGGCTCGACGAGCCGCTCACGCTCGACGTGCTCGCCCGGCACGCGGCGGTGTCGCCGCGCACGTTCTCGCGGCGCTTCGCCGAGGACACGGGGTACACGCCGATGCAGTGGGTCATGCGCGCCCGCGTCGACCTGGCCCGTGAGCTGCTCGAACGCTCCGAGCGCGGCGTCGAGCAGATCGCCGCCGACGTCGGCCTCGGTACGGGTGCCAATCTGCGGCTGCACTTCCAGCGCATCCTCGACACCACGCCGAGCGAATACCGTCGCACCTTCACCAAAGGCGAATAGCACACTGCCACTGACCCAGTGGCGTGATCCTTTTGAACCATGGCACTCGCGCCGCTGCCGTCGGCCGACCCCGCGCGCGAGACTTCAGGTGAACCGAAGGGACACCACTCATGACTCGTATCGCCATCAACGGATTCGGCCGTATCGGACGCAACGCGCTGCGCGCGCTGCTCGAACGTGACACCGACCTGGAGGTCGTCGCCGTCAACGACCTCACGGAGCCCGCCGCCCTGGCCCGGTTGCTCGCCTTCGACTCGACGGCGGGCCGCCTCGGCCGCCCGGTGACCGTCGACGGGAACACTTTGGTGGTCGGCGGCCACCGCATCGCCGTGCTCGCCGAGCGCGACCCGTCCCAGCTGCCCTGGGCCAAGCTGGGCGTCGAGATCGTCCTCGAATCGACCGGCCGCTTCACGTCCGCGAAGGCCGCCCGCGCGCACCTCGAAGCGGGCGCGAAGAAGGTGCTGGTCAGCGCCCCGTCGGACGGCGCCGACGTGACGCTCGCATACGGGGTCAACAACGCCGCGTACGACCCGGCGTCGCACACGATCATCTCGAACGCCTCGTGCACGACCAACGCGCTCGCGCCGCTGGCCGCCGTACTGGACGATCTCGCCGGCATCGAGCACGGCTTCATGACCACCGTGCACGCGTACACCCAGGAGCAGAACCTCCAGGACGGCCCGCACCGCGACCCCCGCCGCGCCCGCGCCGCCGCCGTCAACATCGTGCCGACCACCACGGGCGCCGCGAAGGCGATCGGCCATGTCCTGCCCAACCTGGACGGCAAGCTGTCGGGCGACTCGATCCGCGTACCGGTTCCGGTCGGGTCGATCGTCGAACTCAACACGACCGTCGCCCGCGACGTGACGCGCGACGAGGTGCTGGAGGCGTACCGCGCCGCCGCGCGAGGACCGCTCGCGGGTCTTCTGGAGTACTCGGAGGACGCGCTGGTGTCGTCCGACATCACGGGCAATCCGGCCTCCGCGATCTTCGACTCGGCACTGACGCGCGTCGAGGGCCGCCACATCAAGGTCGTCGCCTGGTACGACAACGAGTGGGGCTTCTCGAACCGCGTGATCGACACCCTGGAGTTCCTCACCCGCTGACTCCCTCACCTATGTGTCGCCGTGCATCCTGCCGGTGCTGCCCGTGGTCTTCCTCGCCGGAGGACCGGGCAAGCAGGAACCCTCGGCGGACACGCCGAAGGCGCCCGCGCTCCGGGCGACGGGGTCGGCCGCACCGGATCCGGCGGGCGGGACCGACGTCCTCGTCGCTCCCGCCCCGCCCCGCCCCGGGCGCGCGTCGCCCGCAACCGCCGCCCCTACGCGGTGGTCGCCGGGCTCGTCGTCAGCTTCAGCTTCTTCACGCTGCTGGGCCTGACACTGATCTCCGCCCTCGGCCTGCCGCAGGACATCCTGCGGTACGTGGGGCTCACGATCATCAGGCTGGCGGCGACGACGCGCAGTTTGCGCGGGTACGGAAGCCGTAACGCGTTCGGCGACGCGGCGCCCGGCCAGGGCGAAGACAAGAAGAGGAACGGCCGTGCCCACGGCGAAGGACAGGGTCAGGGCGACGATGTCGAGACTGATCTCGCCGCGCGCCCCCGCCACGGTGATGGCCGCGAGGACCGGTCCCGCGCACGGCACGTACAACAGCCCGCCATCCAGCGCGCGCTGCCCGACTACACCGGGCGGCCGCCCGATCGATCTGAAGTCGCTGCGCGGGAAAGTCGTTCTGATCGACTTCTGGACGTACTCGTGCATCAACTGCCAGCGCAGCCTACCGCGCGGCGGGGCTCGACGTGATCGGTGTCCCTTCCCCGGAGTTCGCCTTCGAGAAGGACGCGGGCAACGTCGCCGACCGGGCGAAGAAGCTCGGGGTCACCTATCCGGTGGCTCTGGACAACAACCTGGACACCTGGAACAACTACCGCAACCGGACCGAGGATCTGATCAGGAACCTGCTCAAGCAGGCGGACCCCACCGTCCGGCTGCCGGGGCGCACGGAGTCCGCGCGGACCGGCGACCACCTCACGCAGGGCCGCACGCCGGAGACGTATCTCAGCAACCTCCGCATCCGCAGGTACGCCGGCCGGCCCCTCCAGGAGGACAAGGCGGCGGTCTACCGCTTCCCGGCCGCCCTCCCCGCCGACGGCATCGCCCTGGACGGCACCTGGACACGGATACGAACACTTCACCGCCGGACCTGGCGCCAAGGTCGCGCTCAACTACCGCGGCAAGAACGTGAACGTCGTCCTGGCGGGCGACGGGCCGGTCCAGGAGCTCGTCAACGGCAAGGTGACCAAGACCCTTCAGGCCCACGGAACTCCCACGCTCTACAGCCTGGTCGACGACCCCGAACCCCGCCGGGCGCGCGTCGAGATCCGCCCCACACCCGGTGTCGAGGCGTTCTCGTTCACCTTCGGGTAGCCGTCCGGCTCCCTCCCGGGGCGGATGGTTCGTACCGCACATGGACGAGGAGTTCGAACGGCAGGCCGGCACCCGGCTCGGTAGGGCGGACGCGTTCCTCTTCGGCCGCCGTACCTACGAGAATTTCGCGCGGGACTGGCCGACACGGAGCCGGCGCCCAGGCACTCCCGACCGAACCGATCCGCGCGGCCCGCACCGGACTCAGCTCCCGGTGCGGGCCGCGCGGCTGTGTCACACGGAATCCTCGCATCGCGCGGAACACTCGCCCGAATGCAGCACAGACGCCCACTCCTTCGAGGGAACAGGCCGGTGGGGACCAACCCACCCCATGGGGTCCTGACGAAGAGGAAGCGTGGGCCGACCCCACGGCCGGGGCCACCGCTGGTGGCTCCGGGCGCGCGGTCCGGCTCCGTGCCCCACCCCACCTGAACCTCCCCCTGCCCCCTCGCGCGGTGTGTGCGAGGGGCCGGGAGTTCGCATTCGAGAGGAACCGTCTTGAAGTCCAGACCTACATCATCGGCACGACCACGCTCGCGGCGCGTGCTCGACCAGTCCCTCCTCGTCCTGGGCGCCGGCGCGCTCGCGACCGGCCTCGGCGCCCTCACCCTGGCGCCGGGCGTCAGCGCCGCCTCCAGCCACCGCGAGGCGCCGCTGATCGCGGGCGACCCGCGTGCGGACAACACCGACGTGTACGCGTACACCAGCCTGGACCGCCCCGACTCGGTCACGCTCCTGGCGAACTGGATCCCGTTCGAGGAGCCCAACGGCGGGCCGAACTTCTACGCCTTCGGCGAGGATCTCCGCTACAACATCAAGATCGACAACACCGGTGACGGCGTCTCCGACATCACGTACACCTGGCGCTTCCACAACAAGGTCCGCGACGCGGCCAACCAGTTCCTGTACAACACCGGCCCGGTCACCTCGCTGAACGACCCGGACCTCAACTTCCGTCAGGTCTACGACCTGGTGGTCTCCCACGGGAGCAAGAGCAAGGTCCTGCTCTCCGACGTACCGGCCGCCCCCTCCCGCGTGGGGCCCGCCTCCATGCCGAACTACGCCGCCCTGCGCAACCAGGCGATCCGCAACGTACCCGGCGGCGGCAAGACCTTCGCCGGCCAGGCGGACGACTCGTTCTTCGCCGACCTCCGGGTCTTCGACCTCCTGTACGGCGGGAACCTGAGCGAGACCGGCCAGGACACCCTCGCGGGCTACAACGTCAACTCCGTCGCCCTTCAGATCCCCAAGGCACAGCTCGCGCTGAAGGGGAACCCGGGCCGTAACCCGGTCATCGGCGTGTGGTCGACGACCGACCGCCAGGGCGTGCAGGTCTCCGACTCGCGCGCGCCGCGCCCCGCCCCGTGGAAGCAGGTCTCGCGCCTGGGCAACCCGCTGGTCAACGAGGTGGTCGTACCGCTGAAGTACAAGGACGCCTTCAACACGCTCAACCCGGACCAGGACCGTACGGTCCAGCCGGTCGTCGACAAGGTCCTCGACCCGATCCTGCCCAAGCTGATCCAGCAGGTGTACGGCATCCCGGCCCCGGCCACCCCGCGCAAGGACCTGTTCGAGATCTACCTGACGGGCATCTGCAAGGCGTGCGGGCCGATCCAGGCCGACCTCAACTCCCACCGCCTGAACAAGGACGCGTCGCTGAAGCAGATCGTCCCGGCGGAGGAGCTGCGCCTGAACATGGCCGTGCCGCCGACCGCCGACCCCCAGCGGTACGGCGTGCTCGCCGGTGACCTGGCGGGCTTCCCCAACGGCCGCCGCCTCACCGACGACGCCATCGACATCTCCCTCCAGGCGGTCGAGGGCGCCGCCCAGACCGGCCAGCTCGTTCCGGCCCTCGCGGACGGCGACAAGGTCGACACCAACGAGGTGCCCTTCGGGACGTCGTTCCCGTACCTGGCACTTCCGCACACCAAGTCCGTGAACAGCGGTCCGGACGCGCCCGAGAGGACCTCGATGAAGGGCGCCGCGGCCTTCGGCGGCCTCGGCGCGCTGCTGCTCGGTGCGGGCGGCCTCCGCCTTCGCCGTAGCCGCGGCCTCGGCCTCAGCCGCAGGTCCGGCTGACCCACCACGCTCCGGGCGGGGCACGGAGGTCGGTCCTCCGGTCCCGCCCGGGGCCCCATCCATCGCCTTTCACCGGGGAGAATCCTGTGCACCGGCCCGAAGACCCACCCGCCCCCGCGATCCGCCGGCGCAGACACCTGCGCAACACCGCGATCACTCTCGCCCTGGGAGCGGTCATGTTCACCGTCGGCGCCATCGGCCTCTCCCCCGCCGGCTCCGGCACACCCGAACCCGACACCTCGGTCACCGCTTCGCCCGCCTCCGGCCAGGCGCGCGGCATCGAGGCGATGCGCGAGCGGGTACGGCGCCTACCGAAGGATCCGGTCAGCTGGGCGGACCTCGGGATGGCGCTGGTGCAGCAGGCCAGGACCACCGCCGACCAGTCCACGTACGCCCAGGCCGAGACGGCCCTGCGCCGCTCGCTCGCACTCCTGCCGGCCGAGAACCTCCACGCCGAGATCGGCATGGGCGCCCTCGCCGCGGCCCGCCACAGCTTCCGTGACGCCCTGACCTGGGCCCGCAGGGCCATCGCGACCAGCCCCGCGACCCCCGCCTCCTACGGAGTCCTGGCCGACGCCCACACCCAACTCGGCCGGTACAAGGACGCGGAGGACGCCGTACAGAAGATGGCCGACCTGCGCCCGGACAGCTCCTCCCTGGCCCGCGCCTCCTACACGTTCGAGCTGCGCGGCGACACCGGCCGGGCCACGTCCCTCATGGAACGCGCGCTGCGGGCGGGGGGCACCCCGGGCGAGCGCGCCTTCGCCCACACCCACCTGGCCTCCCTCGCCCAGGAGAGCGGCGACCCCGCGACCGCGCTGCGCCTGGCGGACGCCGGTCTGGCCCTCGCGCCCCGGGACCCCGGTCTGCTGGCGGCCCGCGCCAAGGCCCACGCGGCCCGGGGGGAGTTCCGGCAGGCGGTCGCCGACTACACCACGGCGGTCGCGGCGGCCCCGCTGCCGCAGTACCTCCTGGAACTCGGCGAACTCCAGCAGTCCCTCGGCCACCGCGACGAGGCCGAGGGCCAGTACGCGGTCCTGCGCGCCCAGGAAACACTCAGCCGGGCGGGCCGCGCCCCGGCGGACGTCGACGCGATCCTGTTCGAAGCCGACCACGGTGACCCCCGGCGGGCCGTGACCATGGCCGAAGCCGCCGTACGGGAGCGGCCGTTCATCGCCGTACAGGACGCGTACGCCTGGGCGCTGCACCGCGCCGGACGCGACGAGCAGGCCCTCGTACCGGCGGACCGGTCTCTCGCGCTCGGCACCCACAGCGCGCTTTTCCTGTACCACCGCGGCGCCATCCACCAGGCACTCGGTGACACCGCCGCCGCCCGGCGCGATCTCCGGCGGGCGCTGGCCATCGACCCCTCCTTCCATCCGCTGCACGCCCCCGCGGCGCGCGCGGCGGTCCGGCGAATCGACGACACCCCATGAACCTCAGCACCCGCCGGCGCCTGGTCGCCGTCCCGCTCACCGCCGCTCTGCTCACCCCGTTCGCCCTGCTGGCCGCCGCACCACCGGCGGCCGCGCACCCCCTGGGCAACTTCACAGTCAACTACGCCACCCACTTCACCCTCCGCCCGCACGCGGTCGAGGCGGAGATCGTGGTGGACCGCGCAGAGATCGCGGCGGCGCAGGAGCGCCCGCTCATCGACCGGGACCACGACGGTTCCCTCGGCGCCGATGAGCGGGGGGCGTACGCGGACAAGGCATGTGCCACGCTCGCCGGGCAACTGGCCGCCGACGTGGGCGGTGTGCGCATCCGGTGGAACCGGGGCGCGGGCGGCCTGACCTTCCGTACGGGCGAGGCGGGGCTCAGGACCAGCCGACTGACCTGCCGGCTCGACGCCGACGCGCCCCTCAGCTCGCCGGCCGACATCCGTGTCGTCACCCACTACGACACCCGGCGTATCGGTTGGCGCGAGATCACCGCCGACGGCGAGGGCGTCACCCTCACCGCCTCCTCCGTCCCGGCGGTCTCAGCCACCGACCGGCTCCGTCACTACCCCCGAAACCCGCTCGCCGCGCCGCTCGACCAGCGCGGTGCCGAACTGCGGACAGCCCCGGGGCAGGGGCCGACGGCCGGGCCCGGGGCCCGGATCGTGCCGTCCGGCGTGCCCGGAGCGGGCGTCGTCACGGCCCTGCTCGACAAGGTCTCCGACCGCTTCGACGCTCTCATCGGCAGCCGCGAACTGACCCTTCCCGTCGGCCTGCTCGCCCTGCTCCTCGCCGTGGTCCTCGGCGCCTCCCACGCGGCGATGCCCGGCCACGGAAAGACGATCATGGCCGCTTATCTGGCCGGCCGCCGGGGCACCCCTCGCGACGCCGTCACCGTCGGCGCCACCGTCACCCTCACCCACACGGCCGGCGTCCTCGCCCTCGGCCTCGCCCTCCCGCTCGCCACCCACCTCGCCGGGGAGGCCGTCCTCGCGTGGCTCGGCGTGGTCAGCGGCCTTCTCGTCACCGCCATCGGCTGCCAACTCCTGCGCTCAGCCGTCCGAGGCGACCAGCGCGAGCACCACCACGGGCATGGGCAGGGGCATGGACACGGGCACGGGCATCACCACCCCCATGGAGAGCACGGGCACAGCCACCACCCGCTGCCTGTCCTGCCGCCCTCACGCCACACACCCACCAGCGGCACCACCGTCGTCCTGACCAAACCGGCCACCGCGCTCCAGCACGATCACGACCACGACCATCATCACCACTCCCCCACTCCGTCCCGGGGAAGGCGCTGGTCCCTGGTCGGGGTCGGCATCGCGGGCGGTCTCGTACCCAGCCCGTCGGCCCTGGTCGTTCTCCTCGGCGCCGTGGCACTCGGCCGGACGGCCTTCGGCGTCCTCCTCGTCATCGGCTACGGCCTCGGCATGGCCGCCACCCTCACCCTGGCCGGACTCCTCCTCGTACACCTGCGCGACCGCATCGGCACCCGTACCGCGCAGAGGGCCTCCGCCCGGCTGAAGGCGCTCGCGCGCATCGGCCCCGCCGCCACCTCGGCCCTCGTGCTCCTTGTCGGGATCGGCCTCACCGCCCGGGCCGTCACCGGCATGTGAACAGGAAAGCCGCCAGGGCACCAACGGATCGCGCTCACAAACGGGTCCGCAGGGTGGTGGTGCCACCACCGGTGAGCCGGGGCAGGGCGTGACGCCGGCCGGCGAGGACGGAGATGAGGTGCTCGGCCGTGCCGGCGACGTCGAGGTTCCGATCGCCGGGGTGGTGCCAGTCGGTGTCGGTGGTACGGAGGGTGAGGCCGCGGGCCCGTGCGCGGGCCGGAATGAACGGGTTGGGAACGGTCGTCTCGATCTTCAGGACGGCGTTGGCGACTTCGGGAGCGGTACGGGCCGGGCGGCCGAGGGCAAGGGCGATGTCGAGGTGGTGGACGGTGTGGTCGCCGAGCATGAGCGGGGCGGGCAGGAGTCGTCCGATGCCCCGGGGCCGCACGCGGGCCCGGTCGAAGGCGTCGAGGAGTTCGGCCGGGGTGTGACGGTGGCCGTGGCGGCGGGAGAGGTCCGCGTTGGCGCTGTCGAAGGACGCGCGGTGGCTGCCCAGGGCGACGAGCAGCCGTGACAGCGGAAGCCGCAGTCCGAGGACGAGATGGGCGAGGACGTCCCGGTTGGTCCACCCGGCGCACAGGCTGGGGCGGTGCCACTCGTCATCGGTGAGGGTGCGGGCGAACGAGGCGAAGTGGTCGTCCTGGCGGGCGAGGAGCGCGGCGTGGTCGGTCACGGCCCACCCCGCCGAGCACCGTCGGCCGTGGGTGCCCGGTGAGTTCGTGGCCGGATCGACGCGCGGGTCTCCGGCGGGGCGGTGGGGGTCGGGGGCATGGGTGGGCGTCCTCCCTCTGATCTGATACGTACGGTGTACGTGTAGTGCCTTCGGATACGTACGCTGTACGTGTCAAGGAGAGGGCCACGATGAGAGCCCGGTTCACGATTGCGGAGATCCAGTAGCAGGCGCTGGCCATCGTCGATCGCGACGGCCTGGCCGGGCTGTCGATGCGCTCGCTCGCGGGGGCACTCCGGACGGGACCGATGACGCTCTACAACTACGTCAAGGACCGCGAGGCACTGGAGGAACTCGTGGTCGACGCCTTCGCCGCCCAGGTGGACCTGCGGGAACCCACCGACGACTGGGCCGCCGACACGCGGGCCGCCGCGACCGCCCTGTGGCACGCGGTCCGGGCGCACCCGGCCGCCGTACCGCTCGTCCTCACACGCCGCACGTCCGGCCCGGCGGCTCTGGCCCCGGCGGAGGTCCTGGCGTCCGCCCTCACCCGCTCGGGCCTGGGCGGCGCGGATCTGCTCGCCGCCTTCCGCGCCGTCATGGCCTTCGTGATGGGCCTCGCCCAGGCCGAACTCGCGGGCCCCCTGGCCCCGGAGGGCGCCGCGACCGCCGAGGCACGGCGCGTCGGCGCCCTCGCCGAGGGCACCCTCCCGGCCCTCTCCCGACTCGCCGCCGTCAGCGCCGGCCACGCGGACGAGGAGTTCGACCGAGGCCTCGCACTCATCCTCGGGGGCATCCGGCAGGCCGCGGCGAGCGAGCGAGCCTGACCGGCGCGGGCGCAGGACTGTCCGAGGTCACACCTCGGGGACAACCGCCGTACGCACTGATGGAAGCCCTCGACCCCGGCCCCCGTCAGCGGCGCGCCGTGCGCCAACCCGACAGCCGTCACGTTGTGCGGGATACGGCTCAGGCTGCCGGCCCGGGTGGAGGGGTCGGCGGCCACCGAAGCGCCGGGATCCCGTCGAGGAAGGGCCCCCACGCGCCGGAGCGTCCCCCTTGGGGAACACGACTGGGGAACACGACCCGCCTCCAGCCGGCCGGCGTCGGCCTCATGGATCAGGATCCGGGCGCCGGTGCGGCGGCGCAGTTCCGCCGCACCCTTGACGTGGTCGGGGTGGGCGTGGCTCAGCACGATGTGCTTGATGTCGCCGGGCTCGCGGCCCAGTTCGCCCACAGCGGCGAGCAGAACGCCGGGGGCCTTGGCCCACCCGACGTCGACCAGAGTGAAGCCGTCGTCACCGTCGAGGCTCTCCCGGTTCCGTACGAACCGGAACCTCAGGTCGTCCGTGCCCACGTCACCCAGGAGCGACTTGCGCTCGGTGTCGGAAGGGGGGCGATCCCGGCCGATCCGGCGCGGTACGCGCCTCACATCCGCTCGGCCCACCGCTCGATCAGAGGCGCGGCGGCCCGCAGCACCTCGATCTCGTCGTCGTCGAAGGCGGCGAGCAGGGCGTCGGTGAACCGGTCGGCGATCGCACTGTTGCCCGAGCGCAGCGCCTGCTCGCCCTCCGTCGTCGGTGCCAGGAACATGCGACGCCCGTATCGCGGATCGGGTGAGCGGGCGACGAAGCCTCGCTTCGCCAGCAGCGCCACGGTGGCGCCCATCGCTTGCGGGTTGATCTGCTCCTGCCGCGCCGGTCGGCCGTCGTCGCCGGGCCGGCCCGGTCGAGCCGGGAGAGGAGCCGCAACTCCGGGCTGGTGAGGGCCGCGTCGTCCACGCCGTCCCGGATCCGCCGCTTCGGCAGGCTGACGCTCATCAGCATCGCCGCCGCGACCTCGTACGCCTTCGTCCGCCGCCTAGTGCAGGCCTAGGCTTGCACCCCTGGGTTGGCAATGCCGGACGGGTCGGCAATGCCGGACGGAAGCCCGTCGGCGGTGTGCGGCGGCCGGGCGGCGCCGCGAGGATCCGCCAGGGCCGGGAGAGAGACACCCGTCAGGCGTTCCGCCTCCATCCACAAGCGCGCGGCGCTCGCGTCATCGAGAGCCTGGCGCGGGATACGGGCGGGGGCGGTCGGCCCCACCAGGTCGAACCGGCCGCCAGGACCGTAGTAGGCACCTGCGGCCGCGTCGGGGTCGGTCGCGGCGAACAGCAGTGGTTCAGCGCCCTGTTCGACCCCCTGCGAAGGCAGGAAGGGCAGGCTGTTGAGCAGCGAGCGCTTGGGCCTGTCCCGGCCCAGACTCGCCCCCGCGCTCTGGAGGTTGGTACGGGTGAAGCCGGGATGCGCGGCCGCGCTCAGCAGGTTCCAGCCGCGCTCCCGGGCGAGGACGGCCAGGTGGCGGGCGAACATGAGGTCGGCGAGCTTGGACTGCGCGTAGGAACGGTTGGCGCTGTAGCGCCGCCGCTCCCACTGGAGGTCGTCGAAGGCGATGCTGCCGTACGACGCGGTACCGCTGCTCATGGTCACCACTCGCGGCGCGGGGGCGGCCAGCAGAAGGGGAAGCAGGCGCACGGTGAGGGCGAACGGGCCGAGGAAGTTGCTGCCGAACTGGAGCTCGAAGCCGTCGGCCGTGGCCATGCGCGACGGGGGCGCCATCACGCCGGCGTTGTTGACCAGCAGGTCCAGCCGGCCGTCGGCGAGGATGCCGTCGGCGAACTCCTTCACCGACGCCAGGTCCGCGAGGTCGATCCGGCGCACCTCAAGACTGGCTCGCGGGTCCCGCGCCAGGATCCCGTCGCGGGCGCGCTCGCCTTTCGCGAGGGTGCGTACGGCCATGACGACGTGCGCTCCGGCGGCGGCGAGCCGGCGGGCGGCCTCTTCGCCGGTGCCGCTGTTGGCGCCCGTGACAACGACGGTCTTTCCGGTCTGGTCGGGAACGGTGTACATGGGGGCTCCTGGATGGTCACGCTCAACCGCGCCATAACGGACCAGCGGTCTCTTATGAAGAGGCTAACAGACTGGAGGTCCGATAACAACGGACCAAGGGTCTGTAAGCTGTGGGCATGGCCTCGAACCCACCCCCGGCACCGCTTCAGGGCTTCCAGCGCGCACGCAACGAGGAGCAGCGCGCCCAGCGCCGTCGGCTCATCCTGGAGACCGCGGCGGCGATGCTGGCGGAGATGCCGGTGGCGGAGGTGAGCCTCAACGAACTGAGCCGCCGCGTGGGCCTCGCGAAGTCCAACGTGCTGCGCTACTTCGAGTCTCGCGAGGCCGTGCTGCTGGAACTGCTCCACACCGCCTCGCAGGAATGGCTGGAGCACCTGGACGACGCGCTCGGCCGCGCGGTGGACTCACACGCGGATGTCGTCGGGCGCGGCCGAGCGGTGGCCGCCACGCTGGCGGCGACCCTGGCGGCCCGCCCCGTACTGTGCGATCTGCTGAGCGCCCAGGCGGCGGTGCTGGAACGCAACGTGTCGGCGCGTGTGGCCGCCGCGTACAAACGTGCCGCCATCGGCGACGTCGAGACCCTCGCGGGCCTGATCGGCGGGCGGCTGCCCGAAATGGGGGCGGCCGACGCCCTGCGCTTCGCCGCCGCGGCCGTGATGATGACCGGCACGATCTGGGCTCACGCGCATCCTTCGGCCGCCATGCTCGCCGCCTACGAAGCCGAACCGGCGCTGGCCGCGATGCGCCTGGACTTCACGGATCCGCTCCACCAGCTCCTCGAAACACTGCTCGCCGGCCTACTGGCCAAGTGGGGCTGACGCGATCGTTTGGTGGTACGTCTTCCCGCGGCTCATCCCGAGCAAGGTGGTGACGGACGCCCGCGCGAGAGCGGCGGCGATCGCGTCACCGACGACCCGGCCCTGCGGAAGGAATCACAGCGGGGTCCTTGGCGCCGGAGGGTATCTAGTCGCAGATCTCGACGACGCCGACGTAGTCGAGTTTCTTTCTCAGGACATAACCGGTCGCGCTTCCCGAGATGACCTCGTCGACGGTCCCGTAGTAACGGTCATCGACGGGCGGCGGATAGCTCGCGGACTCCTGCCGGAAGAACAGGGTCCCCGACGCGACATCGCCGATGCGCTCCCCCTCGGCGTCCCAGATCTGGCCCTTGTTCGTCACCCGGTACTGCTGGCGCGACCGGCAGGTCCGCGTCGGTGACGGCTTCGGCGTCGGGTCTGCGGACGGGGTGCGCGGGGCAGTTGGAGCCGGGAGTCGGACCGGCGGCAGCGGTGTGGGCGGACGGACCGACGGCGCCGGTGAGATGCTCGGCAAGAGGGTCGGTAAAGGGCTCGGTGCGGCACTCGTGGTGGCCGACGGGTCAGACGACGGTCCCGGGAGCGCGGACGGAACGGGCTGGACGGGCCGGACGGGCCGAGCCGTCTCCACCGAAGAGTTGTTGCCACTGAAGACAACGGCCGCCAACGCCGCCAGTACGACGCCCGTCACCTTCCGCGAGAGGCTGTTGTGCTGGACGGCATGGTCCCCGAAGACGACACCCTTGGCGTCGTTGAGGTGAACCGTGTACCGGCTGCCGCGGCCTTCGCCGGAACGCATCTTCCTCACCGGTCAGTGGAAGTGGTTGTCCTGGCGGGCGTTGTCGCCCACCACTACGCCCTTGACCTCATGCGCGACAAGGACGTACTTGCCGGCCCGCTCGTCGCGGCCGGGCTCGTCCACGGGCCCGCCCGCCTCGCCCGGGTCCGTGGCGGACGACTGCTCGTCGGCAGCAGCGCCCCGCTCACGGCGCACCAAGGAGATCGCTCCGTCCCACGCGTCCCGCGCGACCCCCTGGACCGTCTGCGTCAACCCGGCCGTCGCCCCCGCGACCAAGGCCTGGGCCACCAGTTCCATCTCGGGCATCGTTCCCCCTACACCGGCTCACCGGCGCCTACTGGCTCTACGGCAGCCCAGTATGGCCACGATTCACCACCGCCCCGACACACGATCACGCCCGAAACGGCACTGACCTGTGCGGACTCCAGGCCACATTCGCCCGGACGAGTGGCACCCCGGGCGATTCGGCCCGGCTGCCTGATCCCCCGTCAAGCGGCGCTAAGCGTCGACCGGGTCGACCACGGCGAGTGGCTGCCGACCTCACAGTCGTAGTACTCGAACCACATCCCGCCATAGGAGTGCACACAGAACCGCCGCCAGTTGGGGGGCGCGGGCGAGGGAGTTGTCGGCGGCTGCCCGGGTGCTGACGAACGACGTGCTGACGCGTCTGGACGGGGAAACGGCCGAGGACTCCCCGGCGCACCGGAGCAACCCCGCGCCGCAGGACAGCGTACCGCCGGCGACGAGCACGGCCACGGAGTCAGGAGCAGCGCTCGAACACCGACTGATCGTTTCTCGGCGTCATCGGAGGGCTCAGCTGTACACGAGAAGGTGGTCACACGTATTCGTGCCGTCGTGGAGCGAAGGGTCGCTGTTCAGGATGTAGAAAGCCCCGGCGAATCCCGTGGCCGTCATCTTCGGCACCACGATCAGCGTCTGGTTCGCCATGTTCAGTCCGTTCGGCTTCACCACGTACTGTTGCAACTGCGCGAAGAGATTCATTCCGAGGCTGGGCAGCCTGAGGGCCCGGTACGTACGGTCCCCCGTCCCGTCCGAGCCCGTGACCGGTACCCGGTACTGCACGGCGTCCCATTGCGCGGGGTTGGTGGCCATGCGTCCCATCATCTCCAGTTCCTGTAGCCGTCGTTGCGTGCTCGCCCGGACGCCGGCCATGTGAATGTGCAACTGGTTCAGAAACCGGGCGCTCTGCGAGTTGATCCCCAGACCGATATTGGGATATTGCACGGGGACGCTCCCCCCGCTCCGGGCGTTCTCCCATGCGTCGTTCCAGTAATTCGGCGCGCCGGAGGTCTCGATGAACGGGCATTCGATACCGGTGATGCGACAGCTGGGGGTCAGGAGAAAGTTGTGCCGGCTCGACGGCCTGCCGTTCAGGACGACGTAGTCCGGGGTCACCTTCAAGCAGGCGGGAGGGTTCTGCCCAGGGGGCAGGGGTTTTCCCTGCGTGCAGTACTGGACGTCCCGCCACAGCGGATCGTTGTCGGAAGGGCTGCCGCAGAGGGGCTGGAGCTGAGCAGGGGGGCAGGTCGGGGTTCCCCCGGGAGGCGGAGTGGGGCACGTGTCGGGGACAGGGTCCGCGTGCACCGGGGCGGCTGCCGAAGCGGTGCGTCCGGCCGCCGCCTCCACGCCGGTCAGGAACGTCGCCGCACCGAGGCCGCCGGAGAACGCCACGAACCGACGCCGAGGCAGCTCGTTCGAGGTCTTGTCGTCATACATGCGTGCTCTCCGATGGTGATGTCGACTGCGTGGACGTCCCTGCCGCGAGTCAGAAAGGGCGGCCCGCCCGATTCTTGCCTCGCCGATTCGCTCACAGGGTAGGGAGCGACGAGCAGGTCTCCTATCGACCGACCCGGTCGGTGTCACGCGTTCCGCCATTCAGCGGCCATCCCGCTCAGCCAGGTGGCAACGCCAGACAGCCGATGTCGGCGGACGCTTGGGCGATGCCGAGCACGGCGTGGTGGACGCCATCGCGATCAACCGCTGGAAGGCCCTGGCCCCCTTCCGGATCACCCCGAGTAACTGCTCACCGGGCAGCGGATCACGCTGCCGGCTTGTCAGCAGCTCGCTCGCACGCGCCCCGTTCGACACTCAGAAAGCCGGCAGGGCCCGGTCCCGGTTTCACAAGCGCGGCAGTGGCCCCCTCAGCCCAGTCGAAGGACGGCGCGATTACCGCCGAAGGGCCCCCTGACCACCCGGGTTCGGCGGGGCTCCCCCGTGTCGGGGCTTCGAACCATGCTCGCACCGCCCCGGGGGGGGCGCTCGCTCCCAGCATTCGCTCCACCCCGTCCGCCGACCCGCCGGCACGAACCGCCGGGTCAAAAACTGCTCAGCCGTGCTACTTTTTGCTTGTGAGTGCAAAACCAGAGCGGCAGAGACCGGAACGAACATTCATCGAGTCGGCGCGGCGGGCCCAGATCGTGACCGCCGCGATCGAGACCATCGCCGAAGTCGGCTATACGAAGACGTCGTTCGCCAAGATCGCCAAACGGGCGCGGCTGAGCAGCACCGGGATGATCTCGTACCACTTCGCGGGCAAGGAGGACCTGGTCGGCGCGGTGACCGAAGAAGTCATGCGGGTCGCCACCGAGTTCATGCAGCCCAGGATCCGCGCGGCGCAGGGGTACACGGGGATGCTGCGGGCCTACATCGAGGCCAATGTCGAGCTGCTGGCGCATCATCCGGTGCACCTGCGGGCGCTGCTGGAGATTCTCAACAACGCGCGGAACGCGGCCGGCGAACCCGTGGTCGACGCCACCACGATCTCCCGGATCGGGTTGTTGACCGCGCATCTGCGGGACGGGCAAAGGGCCGGGGAGTTCGCCGGCTTCTTCGACCCCGGCCTCATGGCCACCGCCGTCTCGGGGGCGATCGACGCCGTCATCACCAGCCGTCCGCCCGGGCTCGACCCGGCGGCCTGCGGGCGCGAACTGGCGGACACCTTCGCCCGCGCCACCCGGCCCTGCTCCGAGAACCCCGACGATCCGAAGGACACGTGACCGAAAATGCGACAGACGGGGGATGACGAAGTGACAAGGAACCTCACCGACAAACACGCTCAGGACGCCGCGGCGGATCGGCGTGCGGGCGTACGACGGCTGGTCCGGGCGAACATCCTGTCCGTCGTCGTCGACCTCCTGCTGCCGATGGCCCTCTACTACGGGCTGCGCGGCGCCGGGACCGGCCAGTGGTGGGCCCTGATGGCCAGCACCGCGGCCACCTTGCCGCGAGCCGGATACCAACTGATACGGCAACGGAAGACCGATCTGGTGGCGCTGTTCAGCGTCAGCGTCATCGTCTTCAGCCTGGCCATCGGGACCCTGACCGGCAGCCCGCGGGCGCTGGCAGTACGCGAGGGGTGGGTGCACGCGCTGCTCGGGCTCTTCGGACTGTGGATGATCATCACCGTCTTCACCGGCCGCCCCGCGCTGATGGTGATCGGCCGGACGATCGCCGTCACCAAGACCGGCGAGGCCGGGGCGCGGGCCTGGACGCGGCGGTGGGACGACGAGCCCCGCTTCCGTACCGGCATCCAGGTGCTGACCGCGGTCTGGGGGACGGCGCTGTTCCTGGACACCGTCCTGACGATGGTACTGACCTACCTGCTGCCGATCGATCTGATCGAGGTGGTCACCCAGGGCCAGTGGTACGTGGTGCTGGCCGGCCTGCTCGCCTTCCATCTCGTCCACACCAAGCGACTGGACCTCCGCGCCTGACCGGCCCCGAACGCCGGGAGGCGCGTGGGCGGCGCGTAAGCCGGCAGCCCGCCGTACCGATCGATGAGGGCCAGAACACCAACTGGCGGTCAGCGACAGCACAGTTGCGCCAGTCCAGGACCTACTCCCGGGCGAGCTCGTCGAGGACCAACTCCTGCTCGTCGTCGGCAGGTTCAGGCTGCGGAGCGGAGACGACAACGGCCGGATCCACACCGCCGCTGCCCTCCGATCCTGGATACGCTTCGGCCTCCCTCCCACGGGCCACCAGGCACCCGGCAGCCATCACCGGCGTGGAACTGGTCGCCGAAGCGGAACTGGACCGCAGGCTGGCCGAACCGTCCATCCCTGACCCGGTTGGCGTCTCGGAGATCGCAGAGATGCTGTCGGTTGTCCGGCAGAGAGTGACGCAGCTTGCCCAGCGTTCAGACTTCCCGCCGGCTGTCGCTCACCTGAAGTCCGGTCCGGTGTTCGTCCGCGAGCAGGTGGTCGCGTTCGAGAAACAGTGGGACCGCCGCGGCGGCAGACCTGCGAAACGTGGAGATCCGACTCCTGTGGAGCGCAACATCCTGGCAGCTCTGTCGACCGGTGCAGGCAGTCCCGACGAAGACCCCACCTGGGATCTTGAGGGGCATCTGGAGTTGCGGATCTTCTACTTGGGGGTAGGCCCCGGGGGCCCTCGACGTTCCGGGCCCCGGTTCGAACCCCGGGGCCCGCTGGGCCGGTGACCGGCAGATGCCGTTCTCACCGGAGCAGCCGCACCTTACCTGCGTGCGCTTGCGCGACTGACGGGCTGGTACGCAATACCTGGCCCAGAAGCAAGGGTCCTCCAAGGATTCCCCAAGTCTTCGCTGGGAGGCTCTTGCCACCAACCCACCCGGATGAAGGGCCAGCCCCCTCATCCCCAATGAAGGGTCTGACGTGAGCAGAGCCGTAAAGTCCGCCGTTGCCGCAGCGAGCGGCTTGCTGATCACCCTCGGTGCGGCGTCCAGCGCCCAGGCGTATCCCTACGAAACGTTCATTGGCTACGCCGGTTCTTCCAGCTACGGCTACGGCGCATACGTGGGCTACACGGACGGCGATCCCGCCATCATCTACGCCGACGACACATCCGCCGACGGATACCGCATCGTGACGCGGGTGTACAACAACACGCAGGGCACTCTGGTGGGCTACGCGGAGGACGCCAACGGGGGCAACAACGGCCCCGGCGCGTCCGACTACGACTACAGCGGCCATGCCGGGGACTCCATGAGTATCCAGACGTGCCGCCAGAACGGCGCGGCTGGCACACCGGTCAACTGCCGGACGACGAGTTTCAAGCTGCCTTGGTGACAACAGCGGAAGGCGCCGGCGCCGGGCGTGCATCGACTGTTCTCTGAAGGGCGAGTGCCCCGCCGCGGACTTCGGTCCGGGCGGGGCCGCTGCGTCGCGTCTGGGGGTAACCCGACCATCCCTGTCGCGTTGGTCAGCCTGTGACTGCAGCAGACGCCTACGACTTGCACCTGCCCCGCTCTCGACGACCCACCACGAAGCGAGGTTGAGGAGCGGCTGCACGACCTCCTCGGTCCTCCCCGCCGGTGCAGGGGTGTTCCGTGTGGCCATGCCCGGCCCGATTCCCAAGAGGGGTCTTCCCCGCCGACGCCGGGGGTACTGCGCAAAGCCCTCGGACAACGCCCCAGACCGACCGAACGCTACTCCCTGCCGACGCGGGGGAGGGCCACTCGCCGGACTCGCGGAGAGCGAGGGAAAAGGTCCTCGACAACGAGACAGCACCAGCGCGCGGCACCCACTCCCGTACGGCTTTGAACCACCGCATGGCACTGCAAAGTTCGCACGATCCTGCTCGATCGGATGCTATCTCCACGTACCCTGACCAGCACTCCAGAGCACCTGACGCTCCATCATAAAGAGCGTCAGGATATCGCCCTCAACGCACATAGGGAACATCACGCGCATCCGCCAAAGCCACAGGTCAGCGGCCCTTTGCGACAGGTTCAAGGATCGCCACGCACTCCACGTGATGGGTCATCGGGAATGGGTCAAGGGCTTTCCGATAACGGTAGCGGTGTGAAGAAAGATCACGCTTGCCCTCCTGCCTCCACGCTGGACAGAGCATCGTGCCCTCCGTGGTGTTTCCGGCTCTGTCTTCGCTGAGACGGCCGTGCGGTATCTGCGTACGACGGCGGCTTTTAGAACTCCTAACGAAATGATCTTCGAGGTGGTTGGATCACTCCGGGAGTGATGATCCGGGGGCATCGTACGGTCCCGGAGCCGGCGGCTCCTGACCCCCACACCCGCCTCCTCACCGGCCCCCGCGACGGACGCATCTCCACCCCAGTCCTCCGTGACCCCACCCACCGGAAAGACGACGTCACCTCACCCGGCCACGAACATCTACGCCACCTCAACCCCATCCGCACCCCCCTTTCCCTCGCCCCGGACCCCGCCGCCAGACCAACTGGTCCCCAAGAACGACGGAAAGGCGGTACCGGATTTCTCCGATACCGCCTGCGACCTGCGAAAACGCTGGTCGGGACGACAGGATTTGAACCTGCGACCCCTTGACCCCCAGTCAAGTGCGCTACCAAGCTGCGCCACGTCCCGATGGATCCCGGGTCACTTGGGGAGAACCCCGCGTGACCACGTAGGAGAACATTACCGCACTCCGTGGGGCGTCGAGACGTGGGTTGTCCGGGTGGCGGGGCGGGAGCGGCGGACAATGGGGGGATGACGGAGAACCCGCGGGACCGTGACGGTGAGGGGCGGGCGCGTAACGCGCGGCCGCGGGACGGGTTGGGGCGGCCGCTGCCCTACGGGGCGGCGGGTGTGGAGCGCCAGCCGGAGGGCGTGGTGCGCTCGCCCGCGGAGACCGTACGGGAGGCGCAGCTGCTGCTCGACGCCGGGAAGCCGTTCCACGCCCACGAGGTGTTCGAGGACGCGTGGAAGTCCGGTCCTGACGAGGAGCGGGCGCTGTGGCGGGGGATGGCGCAGCTGGCAGTGGGGCTCACCCACGCCGCCCGGGGCAATACGGCCGGCGGGGCGCGCCTGTTGCTGCGTGGTGCCGGGGGTATCGCCCCGTACCGCGACCCGCACGGCCTTGACGTGAGTGGACTTGTCGCGTGGGCACGGGAGTTGGCCGCCCGGGTCGACCCGGTGGAGGGTCGTGCGGTCGCGGTCGTCGACGCCGGCCGCGAAGCTCCCCGGCTGTTGGGGTGATGGGGCCGATCAGTTCTCCACCAGCACCACCTCCAGCGTGCGCGGGCCGTGTACGCCCTCCACGCGGTCCAGTTCGATGTCGCTCGTCGCCGACGGGCCCGAGATCCAGGTCAGGGGGCGGGTCGGGTCGAGCCGCGGCATCGCCTGCGGTACGGAGCCGACGACCTGGTCCGCCACCCGTACGACACAGATGTGGTGGTCCGGTACGAGCGTCACCCGCCGCCGGCCCTGGTCCGGGGAGCCGTCGAGCACAAGGGTGCCGGTCTCCGCGACCGCCAGCGCGCAGCCGGTGATCACGCTGTCCACCTGGTCGAGTTCGCGGGCGGTGGAACCGGGGATGTCCTCGACCCGGGCGATCTCGGGGGCCAGTGCGGCCAGCCAGGCGGCTGGGACGCCCGGTGGTGCGAGGACGCTGGTCGATCCCCTCGTGGTCAGGAGGGTCGCGATGAGGGCGGGCAGGCCCTCCTCGTCCGTACGGTGGACCAGCGCGCGGTAGTCGGCGAGGTTCTCCGCCAGCAGCTCGACGACACGCTCCGGCCCGGTGTGCGTGGTGCGGTAGTCCCGGGTGGCCGGTGGTGCGTCGGGGGCGTCCGCCACCGCGGCGCGTACCCGCGCGAGGATCTCTTCCCTGGCGGTCATGCCCCTGGCGGTCATGCCCCTGGCGCTCATGTGGCGCTCCCTTCGCCGCGGTTCTTCGCTGAGCTGTTGCTCTCGGCGCTGTTGCTCTCGGCGCTGTTGTTCCCGGCGCTGTTCTTCTCGGCCCTGTTCTTCTTCCACCAGTCACGGAACGGCTCGGGCGGCAGTTCCGGCAGGTCCCGGCTGTCCGTCCAGGCGCCCGCGCCCGGCACGCGCGACGGATGCAGCTTGCGCGTCCTCGACGCCACCCGCTCCCCCGCCGCGAGCACCTTGGGATGGTCGAAGACCCACCCGGACGCCTTGATCGCCGCCTTCTCCAGCCGGTGCCCCTTCCCGCCCCGGTCGGCGATCCTCTCCCGCAGGTGTACGAGCACCTCGGGGATGTCGATGGCGACCGGGCAGACGTCGTAGCACGCGCCGCACAGCGAGGAGGCGTACGGCAGGGAGGCGTCGACCTCACTGCCGATGCCCCGGAGCTGGGGGCTGAGGATCGCGCCGATCGGGCCGGGGTAGACCGAGCCGTAGGCGTGCCCGCCCGCCCGTTCGTACACGGGGCACACGTTCAGGCAGGCGGAGCACCGGATGCACCGCAGAGCCTGCCGCCCCACCTCGTCGGCCAGCGTGTCCGTGCGGCCGTTGTCGAGCAGGACGAGGTGGAAGGCGCGCGGCCCGTCGCCGTCCGTGGTGCCCGTCCACATGCTCGTGTACGGGTTCATCCGCTCCGCCGTCGAGGAGCGCGGCAACGTCTGGAGGAACACCTCCAGGTCCTGCCAGCTCGGCACGATCTTCTCGATCCCGACGACGGAGATGAGCGTCTCCGGGAGGGTCAGGCACATCCGGCCGTTGCCCTCGGACTCGACCACGACCAGCGTGCCCGTCTCGGCGACCATGAAGTTGGCGCCCGAGACACCGACCTTGGCGCGCAGGAACTTCTCGCGCAGATGCAGCCGGGCCGCCTCCGCCAGGTCCGCCGGGGTGTCGGACAGTCCCTCGGGGGCCGCCCGGCCCCACGCGCCCATCTGCTCGCGGAAGATGTCACGGATCTCGCCGCGGTTGCGGTGGATCGCCGGGACCAGGATGTGGGAGGGCAGGTCGTCGCCGAGCTGCACGATGAGTTCGGCGAGGTCCGTCTCGTACGCGCTGATGCCCTCGGCTTCGAGGGCCTCGTTGAGGCCGATCTCCTGCGTGGCCATCGACTTGACCTTGACGACCTCCGACTCGCCGGTCGCCTTGACCAGTTCGGCCACGATCCGGTTGGCCTCGGCCGCGTCCCTCGCCCAGTGCACGACGCCGCCGGCCGCCGTCACCGACTCCTCCAACTGCACCAGATACCGGTCCAGGTGGCGCAGCGTGTGGTCCTTGATCTGCTTGCCCGCCTCCCGCAGCAGGGCCCAGTCGTCCAGCTCCGCCACCGCCTTCTCCCGCTTGTCGCGGATGGTGTGCGTGGCGTGGCGCAGGTTCCCGCGCAGCGTCTCGTTGCCGAGCGCGGCCTTCGCCGCCACCGGGAAGGCCGGCATCCCCAGATACGTACCGCTCATGACCAGGGCTCCTCTTCGGTGGACGCAAGGATCTCCGCCAGGTGCAGTGCCCGCATCGGGGCGTCCTCGCGGCTCAGGATGCCGCCGAGGTGCATCAGACAGGAATTGTCGGCTCCGCAGAGCACGCCGGCTCCGGTGGAGACGGCACTGCGGACCTTGTCCTGGCCCATCGCGGCGGAAACATCGGAGTTCTTGACCGCGAAGGTGCCGCCGAAGCCGCAGCACTCCTCGGCGCCGGGCAGCTCTCTCAGCTCCAGGCCCTTCACCGCCTCCAGCAGCTTGCGCGGCCGCTCCCCCAGGCCGAGCATCCGCAGGCCGTGGCAGGAGGGGTGGTAGGTGACGACGTGCGGGAAGTACGCCCCGACGTCCGTCACGCCCACCACGTCGACCAGGAACTCGGTCAGTTCGTAGGTGCGGGAGGCGAGGGACGCGGCGGCCGCGTCGCCGATCTCGGGGTAGTGCCGGCGGACCATCGCGGCGCAGGACCCGGAGGGCGTCACGACGTACTCGTACCCCTCGAAGGCCCGCGTCGTGCGGCGGACCAGCGGCTCCGTCTCGCGGCGGTAGCCGGTGTTGAACTGGGGTTGTCCGCAGCAGCTCTGCGCCTCGGGAAAGTCGACTTCCACACCCAGGCGTTCCAGGAGTCGTACGGTCGCGATCCCGGTGGACGGGTATACGGCGTCATTGACGCAGGTCACGAAGAGGGCGGCGCGCATGGGCGGAGCATATGCCGCGCGCGGGGGCATACGAAAGTCTTTCCGGCGACTGATGGGGCGTCAGACATCCGAGGGGTGATCAGGTCTGCTTCTGTGGGGTTCTGTGGTGTCCGCACCCCCGTCGGGCGGCCGGGCGGCATGGGGCAGACTCGGTGCGGTGAGAAAGATCTATGTCATCGGCATCGGGGCGGGCGACCCGGACCATCTGACGCTTCAGGCGGTCAAAGCGCTCAACGAGGTCGACGTCTTCTTCCTGCTCGACAAGGGTACGGAGAAGTCGGACCTGATCCGCCTCCGGCACGAGATCCTGGAGCGGCACGCGACCGGCCGCCCCCACCGGCTGGTCGAGGCCCGGGACCCGGACAGGGACCGGGACCGCGCGGCCGACGGAGTCGCGTACGCGGGCGCCGTCGACGACTGGCGCAGCAGGCGCGCCGAGATCTACGCGCGCCTGATCACGGACGAGCTGGACGACGGCACCACCGAGGACGGGGACGGCGGGCCCGGCACCGCCACCGGCGACCGGAGTGTCGGGGCCTTTCTCGTCTGGGGCGACCCCTCCCTCTACGACTCCACGCTCGCCATCCTGGAGGAGATCCTGGAGCGGGGCACGGTCCGCTTCGAGTACGAGGTGATCCCGGGCATCAGCAGTGTCTCCGCGCTGGCCGCGAAGCACCGGATCGGGCTGAACCGCGTCGCCAGGCCCGTCCAGATCACCACGGGCCGGCGGCTGGCCGAGGGATGGCCGCAGGACGCGGACGACGTCGTGGTGATGCTGGACGCGCACCAGTCGTTCCGTCACCACTTGGCGGACGACCCGGTCATCTACTGGGGCGCCTATGTGGGGACCGAGGACGAGATCCTGGTCTCCGGGCGGCTCTCGGAGGTCGCCGGGCGGATCGAGGAGCTGCGGGCCGAGGCGCGGGCGCGAAAGGGCTGGATCATGGACACGTATCTGCTGCGACGGGACTGAGCGGCGGCAGCGGGTCCGACCCCTCAGCGCCTCAGGAAGCACGGCGGTCATCGGCTGCTGTCACCGAGTCGTACGTACCGCGCGCCCGGAGAGCGCCGTTCGGCGTCCTCCGGACCTGAGCCACGGCGTACGACACGGTGACAGCAGCCGACGGTTCCCCCGTTCCCGTCCCCGCCGGGCCCCCGCACCCGCCCCCCGCTCGCGCGGACGATGCAGCGACCATAACCACCTTCCGCCGCCGTCCGACAGCCTTTGCGCACAGACGCAAAGGGCGCTTGCCGGGCGCGGTCGGCATGATCCCGTCCGCTTGCCTCATTTGACATGTTTTTTGCACCCACCCTCAGGCCGGTCGCCCCAAGGGATTTCCCGGCATCCCCCTCCTCAAGTCCGCGCACCTCTGGGGAAGTTGGGCACATACGACCGGTATACACCCTTCCACATGCTCCGCCGGGTCGATGATTTTTACGTCAGGCTTCAAAATTTGCGCAGATTCATAGACTTCCTGCGGTCCCACTCCTAGCCTTTTCGCGTCCGCAGAGTCCCCACGAGCCGCAAGGACGTATGTCTGTGACACTCCCTCCGAGACGCCGTCTGCTTCGGCGCGGCATATACGCATCGGTCTCGCTGGCCCTCGCCGTGGCCGGGACGGCCACCGCTGTGGTGCTGTCGACCGCACCCGCCGCGCAAGCCGCGGCGGTCCCCGCCCCCTCCCCCCTCAACGTTCCCGGCCGCGGCGCGACAGTGCCGTTCAAGGAGCAGGAGGCCGAGTACGCCGCCACCAACGGGACCCTGATCGGCCCCAACCGCCTCTACGGTTCGCTGCCTTCGGAAGCGTCCGGCCGTCAGGCCGTGACGCTGGACGCGGTCGGTGAGTACGTCGAGTTCACCCTCTCCGCACCGGCGAACGCGATGACGTTCCGCTATTCACTGCCCGACAACTCCGCGGGCACCGGCCGGGACGCCGCTGTCGACCTGCGCGTCAACGGCACCTCCCTCAAGAGCGTGCCGGTGACCTCCAAGTACGGCTGGTACTACGGCGGTTACCCCTTCAACAACAACCCCGGCGACACCAACCCGCACCACTTCTACGACGAGACCCGCACGATGTTCGGGTCGACCCTGCCCACCGGTACGAAGATCCGGCTCCAGGTCTCCTCCACGGCCGCGTCGCCGACCTTCACCATCGACCTGGCCGACTTCGAGCAGGTGGCCGCGCCGATCGGCAAGCCGGCCGGCGCGCTGGACGTGGTGACCGACTTCGGCGCCGACCCGTCCGGGGCCACCGACTCCACGGCCAAGATCCAGGCCGCGGTCGACGCGGGCCGGACGCAGGGCAAGCAGGTCTACCTCCCCGAGGGCACGTTCCAGGTCCGCGACCACATCATCGTCGACCAGGTGACCCTCGCGGGCGCGGGCCCCTGGTACAGCGTGCTGACCGGACGCGATCCGTCGAACCGCGCCAAGGCCGTCGGTGTGTACGGCAAGTACGCCAACCAGGGCGGCAGCCGGAACGTCACCCTGAAGAACTTCGCCATCATCGGGGACATCCGCGAGCGCGAGGACAACGACCAGGTCAACGCCATCGGCGGGGCCATGTCCGACTCCACGGTCGACAACATCTGGATGCAGCACACCAAGTGCGGCGCCTGGATGGACGGCCCGATGAACAACTTCACCATCAAGAACAGCCGCATCCTCGACCAGACCGCGGACGGCGTCAATTTCCACATGGGCGTCACCAACTCCACCGTCACCAACACCTTCGTACGCAACTCCGGTGACGACGGCCTGGCCATGTGGGCCGAGAACGTGCCGAACGTGAACAACAAGTTCACGTTCAACACGGTGATCCTGCCGATCCTGGCGAACAACATCGTCACGTACGGCGGCAAGGACATCACCATCTCCGACAACGTCATGTCGGACACCATCACCAACGGCGGCGGGCTGCACATCGCCAACCGCTATCCCGGGGTCAACTCCGGTCAGGGCACGGCCGTCTCGGGCACCACGACCGCCGCGCGCAACACCCTGATCCGGGCCGGGAACAACGACTACAACTGGCAGTTCGGCGTCGGCGCCGTCTGGTTCAGCGGTCTCAACGAACCGGTCAACGGCACCATCAACATCACCGACAGCGAGATCCTGGACAGTTCGTACGCCGCGATCCACCTGATCGAGGGCGCGACGAACGCGTTGAACTTCAACAACATCCGGATCGACGGCGCGGGGACGTACGCGCTCCAGATCCAGTCGCCGGGCAAGGCCACGTTCACCAACGTCAAGGCCACGAACATCGCCCAGTCCAACCCGATCCACAACTGCGTCGGGACCGGCTTCCAGATCACCCAGGGCACGGGCAACTCCGGCTGGTACGCGAACCCGCCGGCCTGCACGGGCCAGTGGCCGGCCCCGGTGTGGACCAACGGCGGTGTCCCGCAGGGCGGTACGAACCCGCCCACCGACCCGCCGACCACACCCCCGACCACACCGCCCACGACCCCGCCCACCACTCCCCCGACGACCCCGCCGGCGGACACGGGCAACCAGGCCCAGGGCCGCCCGATCGCCGAGACCGGTCACGCCGACGTGTACGGCGCGGGCAACGCGGTGGACGGCAACGCCAACACGTACTGGGAGAGCACGAACAACGCCTTCCCCCAGTCCGTCACCGTCGACCTCGGAGCGGCGAAGGCGATCAAGCGCGTCGTCCTCAAGCTGCCCCCGGCGGCGGCGTGGGCGACCCGTACCCAGACCCTGAGTGTGCTGGGGAGCACCAACAACTCCTCGTTCAGCACCCTCAAGGCCTCGGCGGGTTACACCTTCAACCCGTCGGTCAACAGCAACTCCGTGACGATCACCCTGGACGGCACGTCCACCCGCTACCTGCGGGTGAACATCACCGGCAACACCGGGTGGCCGGCCGGGCAGCTCTCCGAGCTGGAGGCCTACACCAGCTGATCAGCTGGTGATCCTCCGCCCGGAACACGCGTGCGGGCCCGTCCGAAGAGGTCGGGCCCGCACTGCTCACCGCTCATGCCTCACGCGTCGCCGAGGTGGTACGTGTCCAGACGCCCGCACATGCCGAAGCGGCCCCGGACGTCCGGGAGCCGGGCGCGCAGACGGGCCTCGGTCAGGTACGAGGAGTCGCCCGCCGCGAGCCGGTCGAGCTGCTCCCCGGTCCGCCGTGCCGCCTCGGCCGCCCCCGCCTCCCAGCGGGCCCGCCAGTCCGCCAGCCGGGGCCGTACCAGCGCGGCGGCGGCCCGGTGGAACGCCCGCAGGGGCCCCGGGTCGCCGCGCTCCCCCGCCGTACGCAGCGCCACGAAGCCCTCGACGGCCAGATCGCGCCGGCGGCGGGCGGCGGCGGCCTGCTCGGCCTCGGTGCCCTCAGGTATGAGGACGGCTCGCGCGTACGTCTCCGGGTCGGTGAGGTACGGCGGTGGCAGCGTCAGCACGGCGTCCCCGGCCTCGGGCAGTCCGTTGTTCTGCATCAGGACGACGAGGCGCAGCCCGTCCTCGTTGACGAGACGGTGGACGGTCCCGGGGGTGAACCACACCAGACCGCCCGGCTCCAGGGGCGTGCTGGCGAAACCACCGGTCTCCGTCAGGGTCTGGACGGCCCCGTGGCCCGCCGTCACGACGTACCCCTCCGCGCAGGTGAGGTGGAGGTGCGGGGTGCCGCCCCGGAGCCCGTCGGCGGCCTCCCAGTCGTACACGGCCAGGTGCGAGACCGCGACCGCTCCGGGCAGTCCGGCGAAACCGGCCGCCGCCTCGCGCGTGCGGTGCTCTCCCCGCTCTCCCAGCTCTCGCCGCTCCGGAAGCTCTCGCAGCTCTTCCATGGGACTCCTTCCGTCTCCCGGAAGGATGCGCGCCCGTGGCGGCGGGAAAACGCGCGTGGCGTGGATTCGCCGGGGCAGCGCGGCCCCGGAACGCCGGTCCCGGGGCACCGGCCCGGAGGCTCAGCGGGCGAGCACCGCCCGGATGGTCTTCCCGCCGTCCGGGCGTGGCAGGACGGTGACCCTCTCGGCCAGGCGCTGGATCATCGGCCAGCCGAACCCGCCCGTCCTGCCGGTGAGATCGGGGGTCCGGTCCTGCGGCTGCGCGGGGCTGGGGTCGTCCACGGCGACCTGGAGGCTCCGGCAGTCCGCGCGCAGCCGCAGGGACGTGACGTCCCCCGCGTGCCGCAGCGCGTTGGCCACCAGCTCGGACACGACCAGGATGACGTCCTGGGTCCTGCGCGGCGACGGCGCGGGACTGAGGCCCGCGAGGAAGCCGTACGCGGCGTCACGGGCGTCGGCCGCCAGCTGTGGCCGGGAATCGCACTCCGCGGGAGGAGGGAACGGCTTGTCGTGCGGCTGTGGGCGCTGCGCGTGGGTCGAGTGGTTCGAATGGGAGGGATGGTGCGGGTGGTACATGCGGCTCACCCCGAAGATCGGTCACGTCTTGCGGCGTCGGACGTCCCGACGTCTACCCCCTCAACCGCGAGCGAAGACCGTCAGCGGCGGCGATCCGGCCGGCGGGACGATTTCCCCGGGGTCACCGGATCTCCCTCTCGCCCGCGTCCGCGGTGAGAGCCGCCTCGACCGTCTCGTACAGAGGCAGTGCCGTCTCCAGGCCGATCACGGCGAACAGGCGCCGTACGAAGGCGGAGGGCCGGGCCAGGCGCAGCCGGGGCCCGAGCGTGGCGCGGGCCTGGAGAAGCACGTTCACCGTCGTGGAGTCGGCGAAGCCGACAGCGGACAGATCCACGACCACGGGACCCGTGACGGATTCGCCCGAGTGGGCCAGCGCCGTGGCGAAGGGCCCGACGCTGTCGAGGTCGAGCTCACCGGAAACCGTGAGAACGACGGACTCGCCGTTCTGTCGCGCCGTCACTCCCACGGTCCGGCCTGCGTTGTGAGGAGGTAGCACGGTAGGTCCTTCGGGGCAGCGGAAAGGGCGTTCACAACACGGTGGCACCCACGATAGAAGCGATAGTTGCCATTTGACAACATTCTCTGGTGAGCAACAATCTGTTCACTGCTCCGGAGCCGCCCCGCGCGCCTCCGGAGCGGCGATGTCGTGCGCGAAGTGATGTCGCGCGGAGAGTAACGTGCCCATCCCAGGAAGTAGGGCTGAATGAAGCTACGCGCTGTCCGCCACGTGGTCCCGCGCAGGCCCTGCGGCTGCGCTGTCCCCGGCGCCGAGGCGCTCGGCAGCGGCGGCACGGAACGCGGTGAGGCCCTTCGCCAGCATCAGGATGTCCGAGGGATCCATCTGCTCCAGCACCATGGCCACCTCGCGCGTCCGGAAGGCGCGGTACTCGTCCAGCACCTGGTGGCCGCGCCGGCTCAGCCGCAGCTCCACCTCGCGGCGGCTCGTCGGGCTCGGCGAGCGGACCACCAGCCCCATGGCCTCCATCCGGTCGCAGAGCCTGCTCACCGAGGACGGGCGGGAGCCGAGGGCCTCACCGAGTGTCCGCAGATTCGCGCCCTCGTACTTCTCCATGACGAGAAGGGCACGTAGTTGGGAGGGCGAGACCGGCCCCGAAGGCGCGGCCTCCTGACCTCGCCCCCACAGCACCTCGAGCAGTTCCGAGGCATCGGACGCGGCCTCGGCAACCTGCTCGGGCTGGTGCGGCTGACCGGTGAAGCGGGACATCGATTCACTCTTTCATCCGGCACGGGCCTTTGTCAGCCCAGACGGACCCGACCCTGGCAGAAGAAGGCCTGAACAACAGTGACTCTACTCGCGGACGTCGAAAGAGCGGTTCGCACAGCGGCGCCGCATGCTCTGGTGGACTCGCTCACCGGCGCGCTGGCCCCGCACGGCGCGACCTCCGTACGGCTGTACCTCGCCGACTACGGGCTCACGGTGCTCCAGCCCGTCACGGGCGTCTCGGGCGCCCCGCACCCCGACGAGGCCCTGTCGCTGCACAACACGCCGGAGGGCCGGGCGTTCGGCAGCCAGGAGCCGCACGGCGAGCAGGTCAGGCACAAGGACGCGGTGGACCACCACCTGCCGGTCACCGTGCGGGGCGAGCGGCTCGGGGTCCTGACCGTACGTCTGCCGGGCGACCGTTCCACCCCCCGGACCGTCGAGGAGCTGACGCAGGTCGCCGAGTTGCTGGGGCACGAGATCCTGGTGGCGGAGCGCGACACCGACCTGTACCGGCGGGCGCGCCGGGTGAACCGGCTCACCCTGGCGGCGGAGATGCAGTGGGAGCTGCTCCCGGCGCGGGCCTGCACCGCGCTGGAGTACGCGATCGGCGCCCAGCTGGAGCCCGCGTACGCCATCCACGGCGACAACTTCGACTGGTCCTCGGACGGCGACCAGCTCACCCTCGCGGTGACCAATGGCATGGGCGAGGGCATCCAGGCCTCCCTGCTGACCAATCTGGCGGTCAACGCGCTGCGCAACGCCCGCCGGGCGGGGATCGGGATCGCCGACCAGGCGGCGCTGGCGGACCAGGCGCTGTACGAGCAGCACCGGGGCGCGTCCTACGTGTCGACGCTGCTGCTCCGCTTCGAGCTGGCGACCGGCTCGGTCGAGGCGGTGGACGCGGGGTCGCCGCAGCTCTGGCGCCGGCGGGACAGGACGGTGGAGCGGATCCCGTTCGACGCGCAGCTGCCGCTGGGCATGTTCGAGGAGTCGGACTACCGGGTGCAGAGGTTCCAGGCGCTCCCCGGTGACCGGTTCTTCTTCGTCAGCGACGGGGTGTACGCGGCGGTGTCGCCGCAGGGTGAGATCTACGGGGAGCGGGCGCTGGCCCGCGCGATCAACGCGACGAGCCTGCTGCCGGCGGCGACGGTGCCCCGCGCCGTACTGCAGGAGCTGGCCACGCACCGCGACGCCGAGTCGACCGACGACGCGCTGGTCCTGTGCCTGGACTGGTTCGGCCGGCAACACGAGTAACACCGCCTGACGTCGGTCGACACCGACGGAACACCGACCGGCACCGCACAGGGCGCCTCAGAGGTCGAAGACCGCCCTGATCCGCTTGCCGACCGGGACCAGCTCCGAGGTGAGGCGGTCGCACAGGGCGTGGACGATCTCCAGGCCGTGCCCGCCGAGCCTGCTGGGGTCGCGCTCGAAGCGGCGCGGCAGCGTCACGCTGCTGTCGTACACCGTCACGGTCACCTGCCGGTCGGTGCCCTCCAGCTCCAGCAGGTACGGTCCGTGGCTGTGCCGCTCGGCGTTGGTGACCAGCTCGCTGACGACCAGGAGCAGGTCACCGCGCCGGCGCTCCCCCACCTCGGCCAGCCACTCGGCCTCCAGCTGCTGGAGGAACTTGTCCGCCAGCAGCCTGGCCTCCGCGATGCAGCCGGGCTCGCCGGTGAACTGGCCTGCCCGGACCAGCGGCTGCACGTACGCTCCCGCGCCGGACGCGAAAGCCGAATCATTCATCCCACTCGTCATCTGATCGTTCACCGAACTCCTGCCCGCGCTCCCCGAGGGCGTCGGGCACCCCCTATCTCGGGACGGCTTATGCCCCCCGATGCCGGAGGTATGCCCGGCGATTTTTGTGAGGGGGGTCACGTCCGTCCGGGAAGACGGACCACGGAGACGAAGAACTCGTCGATCTGCCGTACGGCGGCGATGAACTGATCGATGTCGACGGGCTTGGTGACATAGGCGTTGGCGTGCAGTTTGTAGCTGCGGAGGATGTCCTCCTCCGCCGACGACGTGGTCAGGACGACCACGGGGATGAGCGCCAGCTCGGGGTCGGTCTTGATCTGTTCCAGCACCTGGCGGCCGTCGTACTTGGGCAGGTTCAGGTCGAGCAGCACCAGGTCCGGCCGCGGCGCGTCCGCGTACGGGCCGCGCCGGTAGAGGAAGTCGAGCGCTTCCTCCCCGTCACGCACGACGTAGAGGTCGTTGCGGATCTTGTTGTCCTCGAACGCCTCGCGGGTCATCAGCTCGTCGCCCGGGTCGTCCTCCACGAGAAGGACGGCGATGGGCTGCACCGGCACGATGGGTGTGTTCACTGGGCGGCTCCCGGCGGAGTGGTGAGAAGGGCGTCCTGGGGCGGTTCCCCCGCGGGCGCGCCTTCCGGAGAGGATACGTCGAGCGCGGGCACGGTGAAGTGGACACGGGTGCCCCCGGTCTCCACGGGCTCCAGCCAGATCCGGCCGCCGTGGAACTCCACGATCTTGCGGCAGAGGGCGAGGCCGATACCGGTGCCTTCGTAGCTGTCGCGGGCGTGCAGCCGCTGGAAGATGACAAAGACCTTCTCGGCGAACTCGGGGGCGATCCCGATGCCGTTGTCCGAGACGGTCAGGTGCCACTCCCGGCCCTCGCGGACACATCCGACCTCGATACGGGACGGCTCGCCGGCCCTGCGGAACTTGACGGCGTTGCCGATGAGGTTCTGCCAGAGCATGGCGAGTGTGGTCGGATCACCGTTCATCTCGGGCAGCGCGTCCCGCCGTACGACGGTGGTGCCCGACTCCTCCACGACGAGGGCGAGATTGGCGAGCGCCCGGTCCAGCGCGCGGTCCAGGTCGACGGTCTTCCACGCGTCGTGGACCCGGCCCACCCGGGAGAAGGTGAGCAGGTCGTTGATGAGGATCTGCATGCGCTTGGCGCCGTCGACCGCGAAGTCGATGTACTGCTTGCCGCGGTCGTCCAGCTCGGTTCCGTACCGCTTCTCCAGCAGCTGGCAGAACGAGGCGACCTTGCGCAGGGGCTCCTGGAGGTCGTGGGAGGCCACGTAGGCGAACTGTTCCAGCTCCGAGTTGGAACGCCGCAGCTCCTCGGACTGTTCGGCGAGGCGGTCCTCGCGGAAGCGGGTCGAGGCGAGTTCGTCGGCCAGGCGGCGGCGCATGTCCTCGACGGCCGCGCCGACGGCCCGCAGGTCGGAGGGGCCGCCGACCTCGATGCGCTGGTCGAACGCGCCGGCGCGCACGCCGTCCGACGCGGCGCGCAGCTTGTTGAGCGGCCGGCCCACCATGCGGTGGAGGACGATCGCGAGGCCGCCGACCGCGAAGAGGAAGAGGACGAGGAGGGTGAAGAACACGACGTCGCGCAGCGTCCGGGCGTGGTTCAGCTGGTCCCGCGCCCGGTCGCGGGCGGTGTCCAGGTGCTTCTGCTGTACGGCGAAGAGGCGGCGCAGCTCGTCGAAGGCGGTCTTGCTCCCGGTGAGCCGGTCCGCGGAGGCGGCTTCCGCGCCCCGCGTCCGTACGGAGGCGATCAGCGGCTCCGCCTGCCCGGTCCGCCACCGCTCGGCGGCGCGGGTGATCCGGTCGAGGTCCTGGGTGAACTGACGGTCGGAGGCCACCCCGGCGGCGAGGGACCGGGTGTACCGGCGCTCGTCCTGGCGGCCCTGGTCGTACGGGGCGAGGAAGGAGGACTCCGCGGTCAGCGCGAAGCCCCGTACGCCGGTCTCCTGGTCGAGCAGCGACTTCTGGAGCTGGAGGGCACCGGCGCGGGCGGGCTGGATGCGGTCGACGAGCTCGTCGGTGCGGGCGTTCGTCGTGGACAGCAGTACCCCGCCGACGACCGCGCAGACGCAGACGACCAGCACCACGGCGGCGAGGATCAGCCGGACCCAGCCCTGGACGGAGAGCCGGGTGAGCGCGGCGCGCCAGGCCGAGGGGGGCGGGGGTGGGGCCGGGGGCGTACCACTCCGCCCGGGAATCCGTTCCTTGTCCGTATGCGTCACATCCTCCGTGCTCGTCCCGGTCCGCGTGCTCGTGTCGGCCCCGGTCCCCGTACGGGTCCCCGTCCTCATGGGACCGCTCCGCTGCGGTCCCACGCGCCGGCACATCTCACCGTGTGCCCCAACCGAGATGAAGTACGGCCACATCGTCCGCGAGGCCGCCGTACGGCGCCGCTCCCTCGGCCGCCTCGTCCACCAGCGCGTCCACGAAGGCGTGCGCCGGCAGCGTGCCGTGCTTCCTGGCCAGGGCGAGCAGCCCGTCCTCGCCGAGGCGGGACGACGGTCCCGTACGGCCCTCGAAGAGACCGTCGGTGAAGACCACGACCTGTCCGCCGGGCGGCAGCGCCAGCTCGGTCCTGCTCCATCGGCCGAGACCGGGCAGCAGCCCCAGGGCCATGCCCACCTCGGGTTCCTCCCACGTCACCGCCGAGAGGTCGCGGGAGTGGTCGCGTACGAGCAGGCCCGGGTGGCCGGCTCTGACCACCTGTACGGTCCGGCCGCCGGGCGCGAAGTCGAGCGAGGTGACCGTGGCGAACACATGCGGGTCGGCGCGTTCCGCGACGAGGATCTCCTCCAGCAGGCGCACCTGCTCCAGCTGTTCGGTGCCGCACAGCACGGCGGTGCGCCAGGCGACCCGCAGGCAGACGCCGAGGGCGGCCTCCGCGGCCCCGTGCCCGGACACGTCGCCTATCACCGCGTGCACGGTCCCGTCGGCGGTCTGCACGACGTCGTAGAAGTCACCGCTCAGCAGGCCGTGGGCACGGCCCGGCTCGTAGCGGGCGACCGCCTGGAAGTTGTCGTCCCGGAGCAGCGGTACGGGCAGCAGGCCGCGCTCCAGGCGGGCGTTCTCCTGGGCCATCAGCGCGTTGACGCGGAGGGCCGCGGTGGTCCGTTCGACCTGCTTGCGCTGGAGGGCGTAGCGGACCGCGCGGCTCAGGGTCTCCGGGTCGAGGCGGCCCTTGACGAGGTAGTCCTGGGCGCCGGTCGCCACGGCCGTGAGCCCGGCCTCGCCCTCGGCCGTGCCGGTGAGGACCACGATGGCCGCGTCGGGGGCGGTGCGGACGATACGGGTGACGGCGTCGAGGCCGTGGACGTCGGGCAGGTGGAGGTCGAGCAGGACGCACACGGGGGTGGTACAGCCGTCGAGGAACCGCTGCGCCTCGGCGAGCGATTTGCACCACGTCAGCGACGAGTCCAGGTCGCTGTCGGCGAGCATCTCCTCGACCAGCAGGGCGTCGCCGGAGTCGTCCTCGACGAGCAGGATCTCCGTGTCGGCGGCGTGCGGGGCATCGCCGTCGAGCGCGGTGGTGTCCTGCGCGGGGACCGTTCCCCGGGTCCGGCGGTCCCGCACGGGACGCGACGACAGGTCAACGGGCAACTCGACCACACTCCACCCCCTCATGCGTACGACGCGGGTTCACGGCGTCGTTTCCGGGCGGAAGCATATGCGACAACCGGAGCATCATTCCGGGCGTGTCGCGAGCACACCACTTCCGGGGGACGTTGCGGGATCGAGGAGGGGGCGGTGCCCCTTGGCGAAGGCGGTGGCGACACGCGGCGGAGGGGGTGACGGCGCCCGGTGGGAGCTGTGGCACTGTGAGGAATCCGACGGCGAGAATGACGTGAATCATGCGATGCTCTTCGGCGGACACCCGTGCCGGCGGTCCGGTGATGAGGGTCACCCGGTGACTCGTGGGGCACACAGAAGACACAGAGAAGAAACAGGTACTCATCGGCTCGCACGACGGCCGCGTACGGGGGTGCGGGGATGACTACGGTCGACGACGGAGCGGACAACGCCGTCACGGGAGCGCCGCTGTGGTGCGACGCGCGCCCGGCGGACGCGGCGGAGGCCCGCGCGCTCGCGCGCTCCTTCCTGGACGGGCACGCGGCGCCGGAGCACACGCTCGCCGATGTGCTGCTGGTCGTCTCGGAGCTGGTGACGAACGCCGTGCGGCACGCCGGCGGGGTGACGGCGTTCCGGGTCGCCGCCCGGCCCGGTGCGGTGGAGATCGTGGTGCAGGACGCGAGCCCGGTGCCGCCGGTCACCAAGGAGCACCGGGGGCAGTGGCTGCCCGGGGGGTACGGCTGGCCGCTGGTCAACCGGCTGGCCGAGGTGACCGTGGTGTCCCTGGGGGACGCCGGGAAGATCGTACGGGCGTCGATGCGTCACCCGGGTGTGTAGGCCGTCTCTCGCGGCCGGCCCGTCTCTTGCGAGCAGATCGTCTCTCGCGGCCCGGGGCCTCCCAGTGGCGAGGCTCCGCCGGGGAGCGTTCACTGAAAGTCCGGGGCCGGCCCCGTGCGCATGGGGAAGCGGCTCCGCCGTAAGCAGCTCATGACGTCCAGCAGCAGGGCATGCGTGCTCCGCGGCCTGCACGGTGCCACGGGGCGCCGTCCCGGCGGCGAGAGCAGAGAGCAGGCACCCCTATGCCGTTCGTGAACGTCGGCCAGGAGAACAGTGGCCCCATCGATCTCTACTACGAGGACCACGGCAGCGGCCGGCCGGTCGTCCTGATCCACGGCTATCCGTTGAACTGTCACTCGTGGGAGAAGCAGGAGCGCGTCCTGCTGGAGGCCGGGTACCGCGTGATCACGTACGACCGGCGGGGCTTCGGCAACTCCAGCCAGCCCGTGACCGGCCACGACTACGACACGTTCGCCGCCGACCTCAACACGCTCCTCGACCATCTCGCGTTCCCCGAAGTGACCCTGGTCGGCTTCTCGATGGGGACCGGCGAGGTGACGCGGTACCTCGGCACGTACGGCTCCGGCCGGGTCGACAAGGCCGTGCTGATGGGCGCCATCCCGCCGTTCCTCCTCAAGACCGACGACAACCCCGAGGGGGTGGACCGGTCGGTCTTCGAGGACATCAAGAAGGCGGTGGTCGCGGACCGGCCCGCGTACTTCAAGACGTTCCTGGACAACTTCTACAACGTCGACCAGTTCGCCGGGACCCGGATCAGCGACCAGGCGTGGAACAACAGCTTCAACATGGCCGTGGCGGCCTCGGCGCACTCCGCGTACGCGTGTGTGGACACGTGGCTGACGGACTTCCGCGAGGATCTGCCGAAGATCGACGTGCCGACACTGCTCGTGCACGGCACCGCCGACCGGATCCTGCCGTACGACAACACGGCGAAGCGGCTTCCGCCGCTCATCAAGGACCTGACGCTCGTCACGGTCGACGGCGGGCCGCACAACGTGTCCTGGACGCACCCGGAGATCGTCAATCCGGCGCTGCTCGACTTCCTGGCGAACTGAGCGGTCGCTCCTGGCCGACCGGGTGGCCGCGCGCGTCAGGTCCCGGGGTCACCGGCTTCCCGGGGCCTTCCGCTCGCGGCCGAGACCTCCACGAACTCCGCCCGTCCCGTCGCGGTCAGCCGCAGCACCGGGACGGCCTTGTCACGTGGGTTCCCGTTGTTCTGGAAGGAGAGGAAGCCGCTGGCCCCGGCCACTTGCTGCCCTCCGTTCATCTGGTGGAACATCCGGGCCACCGCGTCTCCCGTGACGGTGACCTTCCCCTGGCCGGCGGCCATCTGGATGCCTCTCGCCGCGGTCAGGACGGCGTCGTGCGCCATGATCGCCTGGCCGTCCTCCCGTGAGTTGTTGGGGAAGGTGGTGTCGAGGAAGCCGCCCTCGGTGAAGTACCGCGCGGACGGCGCCGAGACCGCCTTCGGGTCCGTGCGGTACATGTCCGGGTGGGCCAGGCCCGTGTAGAGCACCTCGACCTGGGTCTTCGCGGCGGCGGCGAGCTGCTCCCTGGTCAGGTTGGTGGTGTCGTCACCGGCCATCACGGTGAACTCGACGTCCTGGCAGGCGCGGTTGGACAGCGCGTCGAGGAACCGCATGAGGTGCGTGCCGCGCCCGGCGAAGTAGATGACCTGGGGCTCCTCGTCGCAGAGCTGCGACGACATGAAGTTCATCTCGCTCTCCCAGGCGTTGGCCACCGACGAGTCGTACGTCATGGTCTCCGCGACCAGCCGGTGACCGGTGGCGGGGTCATGGAAGGCGCGGGTGAACTCCGAGCCCAGGGTGGTGGCGTAGAGATTGCCCTTCGCCGCGTCCTGGACGACCACGGCCGTCCGGAACTTCTTCCGCTTGAGGTACGCGGCGGCGGCGTACGCCTCGTCGACGTTGGTGGGCGACACCCGGACGAAGTTGTGTATGTCCTTTATGCTCGTCGCCGTCATCGTGGACGCGACCATGGCGATGCCCCGCGTCGACAGCAGGTCGACGGCCGCGCGGTTCTCGTCGGTGCTCGGGCCGAGGCCGGTGACCGCGACCAGCCTGTCGTCGGTGCTCTTGCGCTTGACCAGCTCGCCGACGGTGAAGCGCCAATGGTCGGAGCCCCCACCGGTGTTGGCGATGAGGAGCCGGATCTTCGGGGACGCGGCCAGGTCGCCCCGGTTGTGCCGGTACTGCGCGAGATAGGCGCCCTGGAGTTCGTGCCGTACCGATTCGTCCGAGTTGCTGTCCGTACCGTCGAGGGTGAGGGACGTCATGTAGGCGACGCTGACGTACGGTTCGCCGCCGTTCTCGACGCGGTTGTTCTCCTTCTCGATCGCCCTCTCGACCTGGGTGAGGTGGCCGCGGAAGACGTACGAGCCGTCCGTCACCCCGACACACTCCTTGTCCTCCCCCCGTTTCACCACCCCGTCACCGCACCGCGCCCTGCTGTCCTCCAGCCAGGACACGGCGAACCAGCCGCCCACCGCCAGGACGGCGGCGGCGACGCCGGCGAGCACGACCCGGCGCACGATGTGCAGCGGCCATTCGATTCTGACCATCGGATCAGACCTCCCCCGTCGTCTGCGGATGGCGCCAATGCCGGTAGCGTTCGGCCTCGTTGAAGAGGGGCACGATGTCGTTCCTCCGGAGTTGGGACAGCTGGGTGAACCCCTCGGCGATCAGATGGGCCAGCCGCATCCCGGGGTCGGCGAGCGGATCGCTCCACACCCACCGGGCGACGACCAGGCCCTGGATCAGGGAGGCCGCGTCCACGGCCCGGGCCGGCCCGCGCCGGGAGCCCAGGGCGGCGAGCAGCTCCAGCGGGCCGCCCTCGTCCGGCAGGCGGTTGGGGGCCGAGGTGACCGTGTCGTACTCACTGATCCACTGAGCGGCGGGCACCGCCGTGAAGCGCCGCAGCAGCTGGTCCGCCACGTCGTCGACGCGCTGCACGGCGAGTTGGTGGTACATCTCCTGGACGGGCCGGCCCTCCGACCTGTAGTGCTCGGCGAGCAGCTCGTGGGCCATGTCCCAGTCGTCCGGGCGGCGGGCGAGCTCCCACAACAGCAGGCGCCGCAGCCAGGGATGGAGGGTGGGGACAAACGTGCCGGGGCCCGCCAGCAGCCAGCGTGCGCGCATCTCGCCGAACAACTCCTCGCCGTGGCCGAGGACTTGCGTACCCACCGAGAGGTCGCGGGCGGCGGCGCACTCGGCGAGCATGGCGCGCTCCACCGGGTCGATGCCGCGCAGCAGATGGCCGAGCGCGGTGTCGGCGAGGGTCGAACTGACCTCACCGGTACGGAGTTGGCGGTCGGGGAGCTTGCGCAGCCAGCGGTCCTGGTCGGGTCCGGACTCGGCCGGGGCGCCCGACTGGCGTAAGACGTCGAGGATCTGCTGCACCGCGCGCGGCAGACCACCGGTGAGCCGGTGCACGAACGGGGTGAGGCGGGTGTACTGCGCCAGCTCCGGGTGCCCGCCGAGCTGGAGTTCGATCCGGATGCGCACCTCGTCCAGGTTGAGGTCGCGCAGCCGCAGCGGATACCACCAGGTGTCCTCGCCGTCCCGGGTGGGCCGGTAGGTGTGCCAGTCGGCGAGGGAGGCGCGGTCGGGGCCGCGCAGCTGCCACGGCCAGGCGTCGCCGGTGGCCGGCCCCCAGCGGGGCAGCCAGCGGTTGGAGCTGGCGACGACCGTGAGCGGGTCGCAGTCCCCGCCCGTCACGACGGTGTCGTCGTGACGGGCCCGTACCAGCAGGTCGAGGAAGCGCCTGCCGTACGGGGCGTGGGTGTTGTCCAGCAGGAGCAGGTGCGAGCGGGGCATGAAGTTGCGCGCGGTGTTGCGGCGCAGGTCTTCGAGGAACGCGGAGAACAGCACCCGGTCCAGCCGTTCCTGCTGCTGTTCGTCACCGTCGTGGCGCCACAGGTTGAGCTCGACGAGCGCCTCCCAGCGGTCGCCGCTGCGGATCAGGGGATGCGCGCCGAACCAGTGCGCCCCGGCGGTGAGCCGTCCCATGAGGCCGCGGACGGGCAGCCGCCGGCCACGCCGCAGGGCGTCCTGGAACACCGCGAGAGCGACGGACGAGGCGCCTTCCGGGACGCCGATGGCGCCCATGCCGACCTCGAAGAACGCCGCGAGGTAGTCGCCGTGCCTGGCTTCGTTGGCCTGCTGGAAGTGGTCGAGCTGGCGCTGCACCGCCCGGCGGCCCTGCGCCATGCTGTGGCCCTGGGCCATGCCGCGGATGTTCAGCTCCTCGTCCGAGGCGAGCAGCCCGAGGCTGAGGAGGGGGAAGCGGGAGCGGCCGTACCGGGGCAGCTTGCGCTCCAGCTGGCGGGCGAGCAGGGCGAGGGCGTAGCGCGGCAGCAGCGACTGCGTACCGCCGAAGTTGACGTACGCGAAGGGGTGGTCGGGGCCGAAGTGCTCCATCAGGGCGCTGTGGGCCTCGCTGGCGCCGCTGCCGCGCGGGCCGAGCAGCATCGTGACCGGGCGGTCGGCGGTGGGCGGCTGTTTCAGGCACTCGTCGACGAGCGACACGATGCCGCTGCGGCCGCGCAGGCCCAGACCGCTCCCGGACTCCATGACGGATCCCCCCTCCGCGGCCCGCCGTGCGCCCCCGTGACGGTCGGACGTCCCGCGACTGCCCACGGTAGGCGGGACATACCCGTCGCGTCACGTGTGTTGCTGTTTCCTCAGCAGTAGGGGGCGCGGGAAGGGAGCACCGGGGGGGGCGCGCGGGAAGGGACCGTGGCGCTTCGGCCGTCCCGCCGGGCCGTCGTGTCCTCAGCCGCCGTCGTGTCCTCAGCTCAGGACGCCGGTGCCCAGCAGGCCGAGGAGCAGCACACCGATGATGATCCGGTAGATCACGAAGGCGTTGAAGGAGTGCTTGGCGACAAACTTGAGGAGCCAGGAGATGGAGGCGTACGCGACGACGAAGGAGACGAGGGTCCCGGCTACCAGGGGGGCGGCGCCGACCCCCGCGCCGAGCGCGTCCTTCAGCTCGTAGAGGCCGGCGCCGGTGAGGGCCGGGATGCCGAGGAAGAACGACAGGCGGGTGGCGGCGACGCGGTCGAGGTCGAGGAGGAGCGCGGTGGACATCGTGGCGCCGGACCGCGAGAAGCCGGGGAAGAGCAGGGCCAGGATCTGTGAACTGCCCACCAGCATCGCGTCCTTGAACGAGGTGTCGTCCTCGCCGCGCTTGTGCCGGCTCATCTGGTCGGCCACCCACATCACACCGCTGCCGACGATCAGGGAGGCGGCCACCACCCACAGCGACGCCAGCGGGCCCTGGATCAGTGGTTTGGCGGCCAGTCCGACCAGCACGATCGGGATCGTGGCGTAGATGACCCACCAGGCGAACTTGTAGTCGTGGTGGTAGCGCTCCTCGGGCTCCCGGAGGCCGGTGACCCAGGCGGTGAGGATCCTGACGATGTCCTTGTAGAAGTAGACGAGCACGGCGGCGATGGCGCCGACCTGGATGACGGCGGAGAAGCCGATGACGGCGTGGTGGTCGACCGGGATGCCCATCAGGCCCTCGGCGATCTTCAGGTGGCCGGTGGAGGAGACCGGGAGGAACTCGGTCACCCCTTCGACGGCGCCGAGGATGACGGCCTGGCCGACGCTGATCACGCTCATCGGATCTCTTTCCGGAGGGTTCGAGGGGGACGGCGGCAAAGACACGGGCGCCGACCGCCCGCGGGTCCGCCTGCCTGCGGGTCCGCCCGCCTGTACGTCTACTGCACTGTAGACGATGTCGGCGGCCGCGACGCTCCCGGCCGTCCGGCAGCGTGTCCCCGTGCCTCCCGGGGTCAGGCGCCCAGCCGGTTGATCTCCGGGCTGTACAGCACGTGCGGCTCGGCTCCCCGCAGGGCGACCACGGCGAGCATGGCCCGGCCCAGGTGTTCCGTCGTGGTCACGTGCGCGGGCATCAGGCGGCGCAGCAGCGGATAGAGCCAGGAGGTCAGGTCGTACATCAGCCGGTAGACGGCCGTCCTGGACCTCGCCCCGTCGCGGGGCCGGATGTAGCCGGGCCGGAACATGTAGGCCGGGAAGTCCATGGCCAGCAGTTCGTTCTCGGTACGGCCCTTGACCCGCGCCCACGCCCTCCGGCCGCGCTCGGTGCTGTCGGTGCCCTCGCCGGAGACGTACGTGAAGGTCAGACCGGGGCTGCGGCGCGCCAGTGCCCGGGCGGCGGCGAGTGTGTAGTCGTAGGTGATACGGCGGTACTCGTCCTCGCTCCGGCCGGACGAGGAGACGCCGAGGCAGTAGAAGCACGCGTCGAGGCCCGAGAGCTCGTCCTCGATCGCGGTGAAGTCGGTGAAGTCCTCGTGGACGATCTCGCGGACCTTGGGAGGGTGGCCGCCGGTTCTCGTACGGCCCACCAGGACCACGCTCTCGACCCGCTCGTCCAGCACACATGCGCGCAGGACACCCTGCCCGACCATGCCGGAAGCCCCGAAGATGATGACCTTCACGTTCGACCGCCCTCGTGTGACGCGGCGCGGACCCGTGCGAGTCCTCACGCCGGCTCAACCGTCCGGTTGGGCAGGGGCAGCGTAGCCATGACGAATGGATCGGACGCCACGCCGTCGTCGTGTCGGTGGGCCGCCCGACCCGCCCGCCCAGGGCACTCTGGGGACTCGTCCCTCCACGCCCGCACCGTCCCACCAGGAGTCCCCGATGAGCAAGGCCCTCCCTCTCGAACCGGCCCCCGATCTGCGAGGCCGCCTGGCCCTGGTCACCGGGGCCAACAGCGGCATCGGGTCCGGTGTCGCCCGCCGCTTCGCGCAGGCGGGCGCCGAGGTCGTCCTGGCCGTACGGAACGCCGCCAAAGGGCGGGAGGCCGCTCAGCGCTTCGGCGACCCGCCGCCCGGCGGCGGCCCGGTGCGCGTGGAGCAGGTGGACCTGGCCTCTCTCGCCTCGGTCAGGGATCTGTGCGCCAGACTGAACGCCGAAGGCCGGCCGCTGCACTACCTGGTGAACAACGCCGGGATCCTCGCCCCGCCGCAGCGCTCACTCTCCCCCGACGGCTTCGAGCTCCAGCTCGCCACCAACCACCTGGGCCATTTCGCCCTGACGGGACTGCTCCTGCCCCTGCTGCGGCAGGCCGGCGGACGGGTGGTGAGCGTGGCCAGCCTCACGGCCCGTACCGCTCGCCTCTCCCCCGGGGACCTCCGGGGCGGGAGGTACCGCCCGTACGCCGCCCATGGCACGTCCAAGCTCGCCCAGCTCGTCTTCGCCCTCGAACTGGACCGGCGCGGCCGGCTGCACGGGTGGGGCATCAGCAGCAACGCCGCCCACCCCGGTGGGGTGGTCACCAACCTCCAGGTGACGGGACCGACCCTCGGCGGCCACCGCGCGGGGCCCGTGGCCCGGCTCTCCACCCGGATCTACCGGCTGCCCGGGCTGGGGAACGACGTGGCGCGGGCGTCCCTGCTCCCGTTCTTCGCCGCGACGGCGGGGCGGGCGGAGGGCGGCGCCTACTACGGGCCCGCGGGCTTCGCGGAACTCGCCGGGCCGCCCGGCCGGGCGAAGGTCCCCGCCCGGGCCCGGGACACGCGGACGGCCGCGGGACTGTGGACGGCCTCGGAGGCGCTGACGGGGGTCGCGTTTCCCGACTCGGAGGACTGACCGGCCGTACCCGTACCCGTACTGACCGTCTGTTCATTTATCACGACCACCCCGGTGGAACGACACCGACGCGACTGTCATCTGCGGAGGAGCACGCCATGGCCGCCCAACGGATCCCGCTCAACCTCTTCGGCACACCCTTCGGCCTGGTGGGCCTGGCCGGCTGCTGGGTGACCGCAGGCGCGCAGGGCCACGTGTCCGACTCGGTCGGGGACGCCCTGCTGGCGCTGACCGCCGTGGTCTGGCTGGCCACCGTGGTGTTCTACCTGCGGTACGTCCTGACCACACGCGGCGCCTTCGTGGCGGACCTGCTGGACGAGGTGGGGAGCCCGTTCGCCTCCCTCGCGCTCATCACCCCGATGCTGCTCGCGTCCGAGGGCATCGCCCCGCACGCCCCGACCGCCGGGAAGGTCCTGGTGGACGTCTTCCTCGTCCTCACCGTGCTGGCCGGTGGCTGGTACACCGGCCAGTGGATCTACGGTCCGCTCGCGCTCGACCGACTGCACCCCGGGTACTTCCTGCCCACCGTCGCCGGCGGATTCGTCGCGGCGACCAGTGCCGCGCAGGTCGGTCAGGAGCGGCTGGCCCAGGCGATGTTCGGTCTCGGCATCGCCTGCTGGTTCATCCTCGGGTCGATGATCATGGGGAGGCTGTTCGTCCGCCCGTCGCTGCCACCCCTGCTCATGCCGACCCTGGCGATCGAGATGGCGCCCCCGACGGTGGGGAGCGTCGCCTACTTCGCCCTCGACGGGAACCGCCTGGACATCGTCGCGGCGGGCCTGGCGGGGTACGGGCTGGTGATGGTGGGGGCGCAGCTCAGGCTGCTGCCCGCTTATCTGCGCCTCAGCTTCGCCCCCAGCACCTGGTCGTTCGCCTTCTCCTGGGCCGCCGTGGTCACCACCACGCTGCACTGGAACGAGTTGGGGCGGCCGGACGGGCACACCGTCTACACGTACCTGCTGCTGGCCGCGATCACGGCGTTCGTGGGCGGTATCGCCGCGAGGACGGTGCTCGCGCTCGTACGGCGCCAACTGCTGCCGCGGGCCGGCTGACTTCGGGGCGCCACGGGCTTTCCGCCCCGGTCAGCCCTCGAAGCCGTTGTCCGCCAGGATTTGGTCGATCCGGGCGCGGTGCGCCGCCTCCCACTCGTCGGGGGATTCGCCGGCCTCCTTGGCCAACTTCGCGCGGGCGTCGAGCAGTACGGGCTCCTGGCGGGCGTGGGGAACCACCACGATGCCCTCTTCGTCGGCCACGACGACATCGCCGGACCGTACGTCCACGCCGCCGCAGCGCACCGGCTGGTCGAGCGACCCGATCGCCGCCTTGACTCCGGGAATGGGGATGACGCCCCGGGCGAAGACGGGAAAGCCCATCTCCCGCACCTCGGCGAGGTCACGGACGACCCCGTCCACCACAAACGCCGCGATGCCCCGCCGTTGGGCGACGGCACAGACGTTTCCCCCGGCGACCGCGTAGTCCACGTCACCGGCCTGGACGACGATGACGGAGCCGGGCTCCGCGCGGTAGATGGCGGCGTGGAGCATGAGGTTGTCGCCCGGAGGACACCGCACGGTGAACGCCGGCCCGGCCACGCGGGGCGACGAGGGCCACAGCGGGCGGATACCGATGTCCATGACCTGCTCACGCCCCAGTACGTCGGCGAGAGTGGTCGGCGGGATGCTCCGGAATCCGTTGACGTCGTCCATGGCTCTTCCTTCGTCCGGGCGGCCCTCCCGGGCGGAGGGGGCGTGGTGCGCGGCGGCCGAGACTACCGAAGCGCCGGCGCGGCGACGCATGCGATCTCACTAGGATCGCGGCATGTTCGAGTGCCACGGCTGGATCACGGTCAGGGAGTCCGCAGGTGAGGACGACGAAATCCGGCTGCGGCAGATCGTCGATGAGCTTCGGCTTCGCATCGCCCGGATGGCCGGCCCCTACCTCCTTGACCTCAGGTGGATGAACGGCGAGCCGTTCGTCCACCTGGGAGGCCATTCCAATCACCGCTCGCCGCCCGATGTCGCCGGGCTGTTCGCGCATGTGGCGGCGGTGTCTCCCGGCTCCTACGGGCTCCTCCACATCCGCGACGACGAGGACCCGGACCACGGGAACGAGGTACGGGTGCTCAGGCTCGCCCGGGGCAGGGTCACGCATCACACGGAGGCACTGCTGTCTCCGTGCGTCCCGGCCCTGGAGGACCCCTTCATCGGCTAGAAGCGGCCCCGAGCGGCCGCCCCGCACTTTTTCATCACAACTCGGCCACCAATAAGACGCATTGCTCACATCGGCTCAATCCTCGCCGCTACGGTCATGCCTCCACGAAGTACCCCTGGGGGACACATGTCGTACAACCAACCACCGCAACCGCCGCAATGGGGGCAGCCGCCCGCCGGCCCGAACCCCTACACACCTCCGCCCGTGCCGGGTGGTCGGCCGGGGTGGGCGCGGAAGCGGGTGCTCCTCCCGGCCGCTTTTCTGCTCTTCTGTCTCGGTATCGGCATCGGTGGGGCCGGTGGCGGTGCGGAGAAGACCGAGGGGGTGGCCGCGTCGGAGCCCGGGCCCACGGCGACCGCGACCGTGACGGCCACACGGACGGAATCGGTGGCGCCCACCGCCACGCCCGAGCCCGCCGTGACCACCACGGTGACCGCGAAGGCGAAGCCGGCTCCGACCGTCACCAAAACGAAGACGGTACGGGTCACGGTGGCGCCGGCCGCGGGCGGTGGTGGCGGTGACGATTCCGGCGGGGACGACAGCTCCTCGACGTACTACGCGAACTGCACCGCGGTCCGCGCCGCCGGGGCCGCCCCCATCCGTCGTGGCGACCCCGGCTACGGGTCCCACCTGGACCGCGACGGTGATGGAGTCGCCTGCGAGTAGGCGGGGAGGAGGGGCAGCCTGCAGCCCGGCCGGAACGGGGGCGTGCGCTGGTAAAATGGCGGCACGCTTCGACGTCGCCGGGGCCCGTACCTCACGCGGTACGGGCCCCGGGGCGTTCCGGGCGTCAGACCGAGGAAGGTTCCCCATGAACGCGAAGCCGTCAGCCTCCGGGCGCTCCGGTGCCGGCAGGACCGAGCGTGCCGCCGCGCCGCGGGGCGAGCTGTCCGTACCGGAGACCGTGGTCCCCGGCCTGCCGCCGGCCCGGTCCTTCGCCGAGCTGGATCTGCCTGCCGAGCTGCTGGCGACGATGGCCGGGCTCCAGGTGCGGGAGCCGTTCCCCATCCAGGCGGCCACGCTGCCCGACGCCCTGGCCGGCCGTGACGTCCTCGGCCGCGCGCGGACCGGCTCGGGCAAGACGCTCGCCTTCGGGCTCGCGCTACTCGCCCGTACGGGCGGGCGGCGCGCCGAACCGAAGCGGCCCCTCGGGCTGGTCCTCGTACCGACCCGGGAACTCGCCCAGCAGGTGAGCGACGCGCTGGCGCCGTACGCGAAGGTGCTCGGACTCCGGCTCACGACCGTGGTCGGCGGTCTGTCGATCTCGCGGCAGGCGGCGGAGATCAAGGCCGGCGCCGAGATCGTGGTCGCGACCCCCGGACGCCTCGCCGACCTGGTCGGACGGCGGGACTGCCACCTGGACCGGGTACGGATCACGGTCCTGGACGAGGCGGACCAGATGTGCGACCTCGGCTTCCTGCCGCAGGTGTCGGAGGTCCTGGACCAGGTGCGGCCCGGGGGACAGCGGATGCTGTTCTCGGCGACGCTCGACCGCAATGTCGACCACTTGGTACGGCAGTACCTGCACGACCCGGTGTTCGCCTCGGTCGACCGCGCGGCGGCCTCGGTCACCACGATGGAACACCACGTACTGAACGTTCATCCGGCTGACAAGTACGCCACCGCCACCGAGATCGCGGCCCGCGACGGGCGGGTGCTGATGTTCCTGGACACCAAGGTCGGTGTGGACCAGTTCACCCGGCACCTGCGGGACAGCGGCATCCGGGCCGCCGCCCTGCACAGCGGCAAGTCGCAGCCGCAACGCACGCACACGCTGGCCCAGTTCAAGGACGGGGAGGTCACGGTGCTGGTGGCCACCAACGTCGCCGCCCGTGGCATCCACATCGATCACCTCGACCTGGTCGTCAACGTCGACCCGCCCGCCGACTCCAAGGACTACCTGCACCGGGGCGGGCGCACGGCGCGTGCGGGCGAGTCGGGCCGGGTGGTCACCCTGGTCACCCCCGGCCAGCGGCGCGACGTGAACAAGATGATGTCGGACGCCGGGATCCGGCCGACGACCACTCAGGTCCGGTCCGGCGAGGAGCAGTTGACCAGCATCACCGGGGCCAAGCGGCCTCCGGTGGGCGACAAGGGCAAGACCGGCAGCATTCCCTTCCGGGGCATGGGCAACCGTACGGGCCGTCCTCCGAAGGAATCCCGCAAGGCCGCCGACGCCCGGAAGACCGCGGAGGCGCGGCGGGCCGCGCAGGTGCGCAAGGCGCGCTGACCGCCGGCCGTGGATCCCCCGGCGCTGGGCCGCCCCCCACGTGGAAGCGGCCCAGCGCGAAGCGAGCCGTCAGTCCGAGCGTGCCGTCGGCGGGCGGCTCACCCCCGGGCCCGTGAACGTGTAGCTGTCCAGGTCCAGGATGGCCCCCGAGCCTCCGGTGAAGACCACATAGATGTCCCGAGGGGCGTCCACAGCTCCGGTGATCGGTGCGCTGACCTCGGTGTACGTCTCCCAGCCCCCCGTGTTCGGCACGGTCACCCGCGCGAGCACCGGGCCGGTGACGGAGTCGTACCGGAAGGTGGCGACGTTGCCCGCCTTGTCCGACGAGACGCGCGCCCGGACTCCGGTGATGCCCCTGAGGCTCACCGGGTGGTAGCGGACCCATTCGTTGTTCTGTACGTCTCCGAGGCGCTGGCCGCCCTCCGCCCCGGCGGCGGTGATGATCTGCGGTCCTGACAGCTGGGCGAAGTGCTCGGCCTGCCACCGCTTGGGCCACAGGGTCTGCTGGCGTTCCCCGGTCAGCGCGACCGTACCCGGGGCGCCCTGGTCGGTGTAGGTCGCGCGCACCACGTAGAACTGGGTGGCGTCGAGCCCGGAGTGGATCGGGCCCGTGTTGAACGTCATCGAGCAGCCCGTGCCCTCCGCGACCTCGTGGGCGTGCTCCTGGTGGCCGAGCGCGACCCGGACGATCACCTTCGAGCAGTCGACGGTCCCGTCCTGCGGGTCCGTCGCGGAGGCCGTCACGGTGACGTTCTCGTTCCACTCGAAGGTGGCGCCGTCCGGTGGGGCGCCGATGGTGAGGGTGGGACGGTTGTTGCCGACCACCACCGGAATGGTCGTGGTGCCGCTGCGCCCGGTGCCGTCGCTGACGGTCAGCCTGGCCTGGAAACTGCCGTTGGCGGTGTACGTGAACGACGGGTTGGCCGCCGTGGAGTCGGTGCTGCCGTTGTTGGTGAAGTCCCAGGCGTAGGTGAGCGGATTGCCGTCCGGATCGCTGCTGCCCGCGCTGGAGAACGTCACGGCCAGCGGGGCGAGGCCGTTGTCCCTGTTCACGGACGCCTTGGCCAGGGGTGACCGGCCGCCCTGCACGTAATTGATCTTGTAGAGCCCCGCGTCCTCCGCGCCCGAGAAGTAGCCGCTGCCGTATTCGAGCAGGTAGAGCGAGCCGTCGGGGCCGAACTCGGAGTCGATGGGGTGGACGAACCGCATGCCGTCGAGGACCGGTTCGATGGCGGTGGGGGTGCCGGTGGAGGGGTTGCCGTTGTTGAACTGCACTTCCTTGATCCAGTTCCGGCAGTACTCGGAGATCAGCAGCTTGTTGTCGTAGTACTGGGGCCACTTGACGTCGGAGTTCAGGTTCGGGTCGTAGTGGTAGACCTCGGTGTGGTTGGGCGAGCCGCAGCCTCCCGGGGTGTCGAGCTGGGGCCATTCCTTGCTGCCGCCGTGCTGCTCCCACACGAGCGAGGGCTTGGTCGCCGGAAGCTGCTGAAGGCCCGTGTTCCGGGGGGAGTTGTTGACGGGTCCCGCCGAACCGCCGCAGGGGAACCAGCCGCGCGGGGCGTTGGCGGCGAAGTCCCAGTCGTTGTAACTGACGTTGGGGCCGCCGCAGTACGGCCAGCCGTAGTTGCCGGGGCCGGTCGCGCGGTTGAACTCGTCGTACGCGGCGGGGCCCCGGTTGGGGATCGTCGCCCCGGCGTCGGGGCCGACCTCGCCCCAGTACAGGGTGTTGTTGGCCTTCTTGTCGACCCAGACGCGGTACGGGTTGCGCACGCCCATGACGTAGACCTCGGGACGCGTACCGGCGGCTCCCTTCGCGAAGAGGTTGCCGTCGGGGACGGTGTACGTCCCGTTGTCCTCCGGATGGATCCGGTTGATCTTCCCGCGCAGGTCGTTGGTGTTGCCCGAGGTGCGCTGCGCGTCGTACTGGGGGTTGCGCGAGGTGCGTTCGTCGATGGGGGCCATGCCCGCCGCGTCGCCGCCGGAGTTGGTGTTGTCACCGACCGCGAAGTACAGGTTCCCCGCGGTGTCCCAGGACATGGATCCCGCGGAGTGGCAGCACAGCTCGCGCTCGGTCCGCCATTCGATGATCATGTCCTCGCTGGCCGGGGCGATCGTGTTGGTGGTGCTGTTGAAGGTGAAGCGGGAGATGCGGTTGACCAGCGGGGTGACCTTCGGGGAGTAGAACAGCATGACCCAGCCGGTGGTGGCGAATCTCGGGTGCAGGGTGATGCCGATGAGCCCGTCCTCGAACCGGGCGTCGAGCGGGAGGGTCAGCGCGACCGTGGTCGCCTTGGTGACCGGGTTGTAGACGCGGACCTGGCCACCGCCGTCGGTGGTGCCGCGGTTGATGTAGAGGACCTTGCCGTCCGGCAGGACGGCCAGCTCGATCGGCTCCCCCATCGGGAGTCCGCCGTCGAGCTTCACCTTCTCGAACCCACTGGCCGGCGGGGGCGCGGCGGCGGCCTTGGGTTCAACGGCCGCCTTGAGTACGGCAGCTGACTGGAGTGCGGGGGTCGCCTGGGGTGCGGCGGTCACTTGGGGTACGGCTGTCGCCTGGGGTACGGCTGTCGCCTGGGGCGCGAGCAGCAGGGCGGACACGGTCAGGAGCGCGGCGAGCAAGGAACGAGTGCGCGATAACACGGCACCTCCATGGGCCGATCGCGGGTGGGATGGTGCGGTTCCGGGCGGCGAACGCGCTCCGGTCAGCGTCCGAGCACGGCCAACTCCCAGAGGGAGTAGCCCCATTGGGTCGCCCGGGCGGTGCCCTGGACCCGTACGTACCGGGCGGTGGCGCCTACAGGAATCGTGTCGAGCCCGCCGTCGCCCGCCGTGGTGGTGGAGACGGTGCGCCATGTCGTGTTGTCCGCCGAGATCTGGACCGTGTACGCCCTGGCGTAGGCGGTCTCCCAGGTGAGCCGGACCTGGTCGACGGTACGGACGGACCCGAGGTCCACCGTGATCGACTGCGGGTCCGTGTAGGCGCTGCCCCAGCGGGTGGCGGGGTCGCCGTCCACGGCGTTGGCCCCCACATGTGCGCTGCCCGGCTCGACGCTGGTGACCGTGACCGGCCGGCCGCGCGCCAGGTCGGTGCTCTGGGCGCCGTCCTGCCTGATCCTGATGTCGCGGTAGTTGATGTCCATCCCGGCGCCGTCGTTCTGCACGCCGATGTACCCGGTCGCGATGTCCCGGGTGCTGGTGTAGTCGTTGATCTTCACGCCGTTGAGGTAGATCTCGACCCGCCGGTCGTGCACGGCGATCTCGTAACTGTTCCACGTCCCGGGCGGGTTGAGCGCGGCGGCGCGGGCCGCCGTGTCCGGGGCCTTGAGGCTGTAGACACTGCCGGTGGTACGGGAGGGGTCCGCGTCGGTCGCGTCGATCTGGATCTCGTGGCCGAGGTCGACCGGCCGCCACGGATCGCCCTGCGGGTCGGGGAAGCCGATGAACACGCCGCCGTTGTCGTCACCCGGCATCATCCAGTCGACCTTGACCGAGTAGTCGCTGAACGGGGTGACGGGGTACCAGAGCAGCCCCATGCCGCCGACGGAGGTGAGGGTGCCGTCGGCGAGCGAGAATCCACCGGGGCCTGCCTGGCGCCACCGGTCCAGGCTGCTCTGCGTCCCGTCGAAGAGCCGCGTGTACCCGTTCTCCGGGCGGCAGTCGGCGGGGGTCGCGCCGGCGGCGGTCCGGATGCCGCCGAGCAGCATGGTGGTGAAGGCGGGGTCGCCGTACGACTCCTCGGTATGGCCGAGACCCGTGTACCAGGACCGGCCGCCCCGGTAGTTCTGGCACCAAGTGATCGGATGATCTCCCATGCTGCCGCCCGTGTACGAGGTCTCGTCCAGGCTCGCGAGCACCTTCACGGCGGAGCGGGGATTCGCGCGGTAGTTGTACCACTCGTCGGTCCGCGTCCAGCGCTGCGGCAGGTGGGCGGTGGAGGGCGAGGAGCGGTCCTCGACCTTGACCGCCGCCTGCTGGGTCGCCGGGTGGGAGGCGAAGTAGGCGCCCACCAGGCCGCCGTACCAGGGCCAGTCGTATTCGGTGTCGGCGGCGGCGTGCACGCCGACATAGCCGCCGCCGGAGGCGATGTACGACTCGAACGCCGTCTGCTGGGCGGCGTTCAGTACGTCTCCGGTGGTCGACAGCCACACAACGGCCTGGTAGCGGGCCAGGTTGGCGGTGGTGAACGCGGCGGCGTCCTCGGTGGCGGTGACGGAGAACCCGTTGGCCGTACCGAGCTGCCGTACGGCGGCGATGCCAGCCGCGATGGCAGAGTGCCGGAAGCCGGCGGTCTTGGAGAAGACAAGGACGCTGGTCAGCGGGGCGGCGGGCGCGGCGGAAGTGACAGGGGCGCCACGGGAGACCGACGCGGGGAGGGCGGCGGAGGACGGGGTGGTCCGGGTCGCCAGGGACGCCTGGGCCGCCTGGGGTAGGACGGCGACGGCCAGGACAAGCGGAAGAAGCACGGTCACGACGCGGGACAGAAGGCGCACAGTTCAGTCCTCTCTCGGTGCGCCCTGGGGCGCCGGCGGAGGTACGAGTACGTGGCCTCACGAGTGAACATCGGAGGTTTGGGAGGGTCAAGGGGCGGCGTCGAACTATCGCAACTTTGTTGCGTCCATGCCAAGATCGGAAGACGACCACGTCACGGCGACACGCGCGTCGATGCTCACCCGGCCGGATCCGCGCCGCTGTTGTCGTCCGTGGCCGGCGGCCGCGGGAAGCGGACCGGGGCCTGGAAGCGGGCGCGGCGGGCGGCGCGGCGGAACGTGGTCAGGACCGCCAGGCCCGCCAGGGTGACGCACAGGAAGTTGGTCACCGCGCGCCCCGTGTCCCAGCCCAGGGACGTGGCGAGGTCGAAGGCGAGGTAGCGGTGCCACTGCTCGGTGAAGGGCAGGCCGGGCAGGTACGCGAGAGAGCTGTCCGGGTCGAGGGAGAAGGGCCAGAAGGAGAGGTTGAGGAGGAACTGCGCCGCCGTCCGGAGCGCGTGTCCCGGCTGACGGCCGGCCGCGCCCGTCCCCGGGTGGTGGCGACCGAGTGGCTCGGCCCGCTGTGGCCCGCCGGGCACTGGGTCCCCGAACAGATCGCCGTCGCCGGAGGTGAGGCACTTCTCGCCGCGCCGGGCGAGCACACGGAACCGATGACGTGGGACGCCGTACGCGCGGCGCGCCCCGACGTCG